>LXQI01000035.1:60262-63265 GCA_001683845.1 Erythrobacter sp. ANT-B3C2
GTTTCCTCGCGCCAGCCCGCTCGCGACGACCGCCGCTTGCAACGGTGCGAGCGCCTTCCGCAATGCGGCGAGCGCAAACGGCTTCTGGCCGAAGGAAGGCGCCCGCACCTCCCCATCGACCACCGGAGCCGGGGCCAGCGTCGGGATGTACCATCGTTCCGCGCCGCGCGCCGCACCCGCGCCGCCGTTGATGAACGCCGAATGCGCGTAGAGCGCGTCGTTGAGGTGCAGCAGCCAGCGCCCGCCGGGCTGGAGCGACCCCGGCAGGCCGGGCAGGATGAGCGGTTCCTCGGTCGACTGCGCGACGCGTCCGCTCGCGTCTTCGCCCGACACCATCCTCACCGGCAGGACATCGCCCCGCCTCGCATCCCCCTTGAGCGTCTCCACCACACGCCAGCGCGCGGTGGAGCGGAACCCGTCCTTTCCCGGATCGCGCGTGTCTAGCCCCACCAGTTCGGCCACCACCACCTGCCGCGCCAGCAGCGCCCTGGTCGTGTCCGTCGCGCGGCCGTTCATCGCGTCGAGCGCGTCGACCGGATCGAAGCCCCGCGCCTTCAACGCCGTGATCTCGGTCGCGGTCTGCCCGTAGGCCACCAGGAAGTGCGCGGTCGAGAGCGAAGCCGCGCGGCTCGGCCGGGCGTAGCGGACGGTGGGCGGCCTGGGCGGTTCATTGCGCGCGCGACCCGGCGAGGGTGGCGGCGCGTGCGGTTCGATCAGCGGCAGCGGAGTCGCCTCGACCAGCCTGCGGATGGCGGCAAAATCGGGCGCGGCTTCGAGCCGGAGCCACATGGCTTCGGGATCACGCGCCATCCGCGCCATGCGCTCCGCCTCGTCGGACAGCGGCCCCGCCCCCTCGAAACCGATCCGCGTCACGGCGGGGAAATCGATCCGGCCCGCCACCGCCGCCGCCGAGAGTGCGCGCGGGTCCGCCGGGCGCAGGTAGACGACCCCTTCGAGCGGCTCGGCCCGGAGTTCCGCGGCCACCCGCGCCGCGGCAAGCTGGCGCTGCAGCGAAGCCCGCGCGCGCTCCAGCACGTCGCGGCCGACCGGGACTTCCTGCGCGGTGACGAACGGGAGCAGGCCGGCCGGCACGAGCTGCTCGCGCCTCATCGCGGCCGTGTGGAGCAAATGCGCCGTCCCCTGGTCGTCATCGATCCAGGCAGCGGCGACGGCATCGCCGCGCTCGGCCAGCATCCTGTCCCGCCAGGCGCGCAGCGCCGGCAGGCGGGCCTGGTCGGCGTCGTAATCGGCCACGGCAGCCGCGCGGCCGCCGAGCTCCCGCGTCCGGCTCATGATCCTTCCCTCGCGCCGCTGAGCCTCCCAGGCGGCGCGCGGCCCGAACCCACGCACGACCCGGTACGGGCCGGGGCACCCCTCCGTTCCGACGATGTCCTTGGGCACCTGCTCCTCGCTGGGTTGCAGGCCACTGAGGACGATGTCGTCCCCTGCCGCAACGCGGGTGCCCGACAGCCGGTCAAGGACGGTCACCCGAGCAGGATCCGACAGGTCGAGCGCGTCGGAGGCCTGCCACAGCGCGGTGCGCGTATCGGTTTCGGTCTGCAGCACCAGGCAGCCGCCGACCAGCCGCAGCGTCGCGGGCACGTCCGGCACCCCGACAAGGGTGCGGATGTACATGTCGGTGCGGAAGGCGAGTTGCGGGAATGATTTGATGCGCACGTCCCCCGGTGCGGGCGGCGGAGGGGCCGGGATCGGCAACGGCCTGGGCTCGATCAGCAACACCCAGGCAGGCAGCGCGAACTCGCCGCGCGCGGCCGCGGCGCGGATCGGCGCGGCCTCCTGCGCCAGTTCAATCCTGACGACGCCTTCGTTTTCCCGTGCGCCCGCCCCGGCCCAACGGTAGCCGCGTTTGGTGAACTCCCCCACCAGCCGGTCCTGCGTCGCGCGCAGTTCGGCGAAGGTTGGCCCCGGCCTGTTCAGCGGCTTGAAGAGCGGGTCCTTGGTGTACTTCGCCAGCGTCGCGGCGGCGTTCCGGGTGAAGGCGGCCACCACCCGATAGTCGGGCCGGTGCTGGATCCACAGCCCGGCAAAGGTTCCGGCCTCCTTCTCCTGGAGTGCCGCGTTGAGGGCGCCGATGCTGTCCTCGGGCGGCCGAGGCGTGGGAACCGGCTCGGTCTTCGGGCCGATCGATCCCCGAAGCTGGATCGCCATCCGCCGCTCCGCTTCCTCGACGCTGACGCAATAGGCGCGCGCGTAGAGCGCGTTCTCGGCGAACTCGCCCTTGTAATTCTCGATCCCGGCGATCTCCCTGGGCGTGAGCTTCGGGCAAGCCTCCGCCAGCGAGGGCTCCGCCGCTTGCGCAACGGCGGGTGCCGCGGTGACGCCCAAAAAAAGGAGCGACGCGGACAGGGGCAGGTGACGCATCATTTCATCAGCTCCTGTATCCACTGCGGTATCGGCCGGATGTACCCTTCGGGCGTACGGCACATGCCAAAACTCGCCTTGGTGCCTGCCGGGCAGTTCGGCCCGCTTGGGGGCGGCGGAGCCGGCGGGCCGATGGGGCACACGCCCGAGCCGGCACGTTCCTTGCAGCGCTCGAGCACCTTCTTCGCAATGGCTTCGGACAGCCCGTATGATTCGCGAAATTGTCGCAGCGACTGGGAGTTGATGTCGACCGCTTGTTGCGCGCGTTCGGCCGCGTCGCTGCGCATGCCGTGGATCTTGACCACCTTGCCCGCGCCGCACGCCTTGCGGATGGGTGCAAGCAGCTCGGGGGCGCTGACTTCAGCGATCGTTCCGGGCGTGACGACCGTCTCGCCGACGCGAGCATAGCCGGAAGACTCGGCTTCTCCGAAAGCCAGGTAGCCTGCCCGATCGATGAACAACCGGGCGCCGATCGGAAACAGCACAAGCGCCCCGTCGTCCTTGCCGCCGTCGACGCGGAAGCAACCGTCCCGCAGGACCAGCTTGGCCGTGCTGTCGATCGCGTGCAGTGCGCCCGCCGGCCGGTCGTCGCGCGGGAAGATGCGGACCAGGCGGGGGGGT
>LXQI01000035.1:63359-66592 GCA_001683845.1 Erythrobacter sp. ANT-B3C2
GAGCGGCCGGTTGATCGCGCTTGCCGGCTGTTCGACTGCGAATTGCAGCTCGACGGCCTCCGGGATCGTCACGCCCTTCCTGGCAACCAACGCCCTGAACTCGGGTTCGGTCACCGCGATCTGCATTTCCGCGCGGTTGCGCTTGTTGCCGGTGCCGCCGCCGAGGATGACACGGTCCTGACGGAAGGTCTTGAACATGAAGTCCATCGCCGCCCGAAGCTCTTCGTCGGTGTAGCGCGCCGTTTCAGCGAAGAAGCGTGGGTGCTTGGTGTATTTAGCCAAGGTTTTCCCGGGATCGCGCTGAAAGCGGAAGACCACACGGGGCTCGCCTTCGTTCTCGAAATAGAGATCGACGAAATTGCCTTTCTCCCGGACGCGAAGCTTGTCGACGAGCGCCTGGACCTCCTGCCTCACTTCGTTCTGGAAGCGTCCGGCACGGGCGAACTGCCGGTGTCCGGCCAACTGCTCGGGCGTCAACGGCTCCGGCGCGCGGGGCTCCTTGGCCGTGAACGGCGCAGGCGGAGCGTCGGTGATCGTGGCATAGCCCCCAACGCCGAGGGCAGCTCCACGCACAAGAGGCTCTGAGGCGGCCGTCACAGCCGCGTTCGCACGGCCGCTCCCTTCACCGCACGAGCCGGTGAAAAGAAGAACGGATAAGAGCGTTCCTGCGCGCACTGGCATGGCTCCGGATCACACTCCGCTGATGAGCGCGAAGTGAATAGCGCGAGCCGAGCGCTCGGCTCGCTTGCGAAGGACGGTCCGCAAGTCTAACAGGTGGGACGGTCGGAGAGAAGCTTATGCCGGGTCGAGTAGCAATCCCCGCTGTCCTCGCTTTGGCGGGGCTCGCCGCCGCGTGCGGGCCGCCAGCGAAGCATGCTCGAACGCCAGAGGCCGAAGCCAAACCCCCCGCCGCCGCGATTGTCCCGATCAATCCCGCGTTCGCCGGGACCATCGCCGAGGGCAACCGCGCGTTCGGGCTGTCGCTCTACCGGGAGCTCGCGGCAAAGCAGGGCAACCTGTTCATTTCTCCGATCAGCATCGCGGGCGCGTTCGGCCCGGTGGTCGCGGGAGCACAGGGCGAGACGCGGACGGCGATCGCGCGCGCGTTGCGCTTTCCGGGCGATGGCGGCGCGGCGCTGCACCCTCAGCTTGGCGCGCTCCTGCGGGGCCTGGAGCGCGACGGGGACGACACGACGCTCAGCATCGCCAACGCGCTTTGGGTGCAGCAGGGTTTTGCGATCAAGCCGGCGTTCGTGCGCACCGCGAGCGAGGACTACGGCGCCACGAGCGAGAACCTGGACTTCGTGTCCGCGCCGGGGGCGGCGGGGGGGCGCATCAACGACTGGGTCAATGGCGAGACGCGGGGGCGCATCCCCATCCTGTTTTCGCCCGACGCGTTCACCGCCGACACGCGGCTCGTGGTGACCAACGCGGTTTATTTCCTCGGCGATTGGAAGGATCAGTTCCGGCGCTCGGCGACGAGCCAGCAACTCTTCTACCTGCTCGGTGGAGGCGCGCGGCAGGTTCCGTTGATGTCCCGCCAGGGTGAGTATCGCACGTTCCGGACAGAGACCTTCACCGCGATCGACCTGCCCTACAAGGACGAGCGGCTGTCGATGAACGTGTTCCTGCCGCATGCGCGCGGTGGATTGCCGGCGTTCGAGGCCGGGCTCGGTCCGGAGCGCCTGACCGAATGGCTGGGCAAGTTGGACGCCGCGCAGCCGGGCAAAACCCAGCTCTACCTCCCAAGGCTTCAGATCACCGAGAGCTATGACCTGGAAAAGCCGTTGAGCGCCATGGGCATGGGCCTGGCGTTCACGCCCAAGGCGAACTTGCGAGGCATCGCCGACGCCGATCTCTACATCGACCAGGTGGTGCACAAGACCTTCGTGCGCATGGACGAGCAAGGCACCGAGGCCGCGGCAGCCACTGGAGTCATGGTGGCAAGGGTAAGTAGCGGGCCGCTGCCCTTTCGCGCCGACCATCCCTTCTTCTTCCTCCTGCGCGACAAGAAGAGCGGCGCGATCCTGTTCATGGGCCGGATCGCCGATCTCGGGACGGGGCCGATGTTGGACGTGGCTCCCCAGGCGAACCCAGGCAACGGCGGACAGCTTCCTCCGCCCCCTCCGCCACCCCCGCCCCCACCTCCCGCGCCCGTACGACGGTGAGGGTTGTTCGATCGCCACTTCCGAGACGTGCGTCGAGTTGCGGAAAGCTGTCCATGCGTGGTCTGCGCATGAGCCTGGCTGTTCTCGGAATTGCGTTCTCGACATCGGTGCACGCGACAAGGGGGTTACTTTGCACTCCGATCACGGGCGCGGGTCCAAAGCTTAGGGTTCAGACTCATAACCACCATGTGACGGCGGCGGCGAGGTAGATTGCGCCGAGGAAGTTGGTGGCGAGCTTGTCGTAGCGGGTGGCGATGCTGCGATAGTCCTTGAGGCGGCAGAACATACGCTCGACGGCGTTGCGCCCTTTGTAGAGCGTGCGGGAGAAGCAACTTTTCCAGCGCCGGTTAGTCTTGGATGGGATGTTCGGTACCGCGCCCTGGCGCTCGATCAGGTCGCGGATTGCATTGCTGTCATAGGCCTTGTCGGCGAGCACGATGGTTCCGGGGGCCAGAGCGTCCAGCAGGACGTCGGCCGCGCGGCAATCGGCAACCTGACCACCCGTCAGCAAGAAACGGAGTAGCCGGCCTTCGCCATCGGTGAGCGCGTGCAGCTTGCTGTTGCGGCCGCCCCGGCTGATCCCGATCGCCTGGAGGAGCGCCCCCCTTTTCCGCCCGCCGCCGAGCGGTGAGCCTTCATGTGCGTGCTGTCGATCAGAACCTCGGCCGGTGGTCCGCCCGCCGCTGCCAGGACGGTAAACAAGTCCTGCCACACGCCCTTCGCCGCCCAGCGCACGAACCGGTTGTAGAGCGTCTTCCTGGGTCCGTAACAGGCCGGAGCATCGACCCAGCGCCCGCCCGACTTCACCACATGGATGATGCCGCTGATCACCCGACGATCATCGACCCGCGCCACGCCGCGCACCTTGTCCGGCAGCAGCGGACGAAGCCGCTCGAACTGCCCCTCACTCAACCAGAACTCGCTCAAATCCATACCTCTGCTGTCGCAGAGCCTGAATCAGATCGAAGCGGCTTTGGGAATCCTGTTTATGGGTCCCGACCCTAGGTGTTTAGTCCCACGCTGTGGTGATACGGTGGATCACCACGAGTGGCGGGAGCAGCTATG
>LXQI01000036.1:0-1937 GCA_001683845.1 Erythrobacter sp. ANT-B3C2
TCTGGACAGAAGAGCCAGAACGATTCAAGGTCGATCCGTACCGCTACTCTGCGGGACTAAACACCTAGGCAGGAATGAGCGCCCGGCGCATTCGGCTCTCGGTTGCGACCATTGCACTGGGTCGCAGGCCAGTCCGGAGAGCCATCTGGCCGCGATTCGGCTGAGCGCAAGCGGGCAGTGCCCGGGAAATTGTGGAGCGGGTCTCAGAACGAGACCCATGCCGAGAAGTATGTCGCCCTCTCGTCTTGCAATGCGATGAGATCCGTATTGTGCGATGCACCGCTGGCCAGTACCCAGCCCCGGTCGTACACTTCCTGAGGCGGCAATCATGAAGGCTGTGCTGGGACAATTCCTGCTGTCGCGCGAATTCCAGGCATCTGCAGGGGGTGCGGCGCTAAGGGCGCTGATCCGCAAGTCGAGCGGAGTCTACAACTACAGCCTTGATTTTCTGGTCGACAGCCAGACCACCGAACGCCCGCACTACGCCTATTGCATGGCCAATGCGGCCAAGCTGGCCCAGCGGACGGGCATCAAGCGCATCTCCGCGCTGGAGTTCGGTGTGGCCGGCGGCAATGGGCTATCGTTCATGGTCGATTTCGCCCGCCGCATCGAACAGCGCACGGGCGTCTCGATTGCCTGCTACGGCTTCGACACCGGGGAAGGAATGCCGGAACCCGAAGGACCCGAGGACCTGCACTATTGGTTCCGCGCCGCCCAATATCCGATGGATGAGGCGGCCCTGCGGCGCAAGCTGCCCGAGGCTGAACTCGTGCTCGGCAATGTTCGCGAAACCGTCCCGGCCTTTGTCGAGAAATTCCGCCCGCCGCCGATCGCAATCATCCTCAACGATGTCGACTATTACTCATCCACGCGAGACAACCTCGCACTGTTTGACAATGCCGCGGCACAGGCCGAGCATTTCCTCCCGCAGATCTTCATGTACATGGATGATATCATCGGCTCCGCTGCCGAGATGTACGGTCCTTTCAATGGGCCGCTGCTCGCAATCAACGAGTACAACCAGAACAACCCGGATGTGAAAATCCACCTCAACCAGAACCTGCTGCCGCTTCATCACGTCGCATACCGGCACCAGATCTATTACGTTCACCTGTTCAAGCACCCGCAATATTCCACCTTCCTGGGCGACGCGCAGCAGGGCGACATCCACGAGGCACTCAAGCTGCGCTGAACGCGCGGCGCCAGAACACCGCACGCCTTGCGCTGCCGCGTCATCATGGCGCCGGGCTGTCACCTTGCGGGCGGGTTGCATGGCTCGCCCCCCTTTGCTAGGCGCGCGCCTGCCCATCCGGGGCGCTTGGCGGCGCCGTTCGGCAGGCTCGTCATCTTAATCGCCCTTCCTCGAGAGGACCTTCGCGCGTGGAGCTATCCGCCGGTATTCAGGCCAGCCTGGCAGGCCGCTATGCCGCAGCCCTGTTCGATCTCGCCAGCGAAGCGGGCCTGGTCAGCGCAGTGGAGGCCGATCTCGAGCGGCTGAAGGCAGCGCTCGGCGAATCGGCCGAGCTGCGCGCGCTGATCCGCAACCCGGAGGTCAGCCGCTCGGCGATCGGCCGGGTGATGGAAGGCACCGCGGAATACCTGGCGCTCTCGGGGCTCACCCGCAATTTCCTCGGCGTGCTGGCGCAGAACCGCCGCATTTCCGAGCTGCCGGCGATGATCCGTGCCTTCTTCGCCATCGCCGCCGCCCAGCGCGGCGAGGTCACCGCCGAGGTGGCCAGCGCGCACCCGCTCACCGACGAGCAGCTGCGCGAACTGGAACACCAGCTGCGCGCCCGTGAGGGCCGCACGGTCAGGCTTCGCACGCGGGTCGAGCCCGATCTGCTCGGCGGCCTCGTCGTCACCATCGGCTCGCGTCGGATCGACAGCTCGATCCGCACCCGCCTCAACTCCCTTGCCCAGGCCATGAAGGCCTGACC
>LXQI01000036.1:2017-25624 GCA_001683845.1 Erythrobacter sp. ANT-B3C2
CGAAAAAGGCAATTCCATGGATATCCGCGCCGCAGAAATTTCCCGCGTCATCAAGGACCAGATCGCCAATTTCGGCACCGAAGCCGAGGTCAGCGAGGTCGGCTCCGTGCTGTCCGTCGGTGACGGCATCGCTCGCATTCACGGGCTCGACAAGGTCCAGGCCGGCGAGATGGTCGAGTTCCCCGGCGGCATTCAGGGCATGGCGCTGAACCTAGAGGCCGACAATGTGGGCGTGGTGATCTTCGGCTCGGATTCGGGGATCAAGGAAGGTGACACGGTCAAGCGCACCGGCACCATCGTCGATGTGCCGGTCGGCAAGGGGCTGCTCGGCCGCGTGGTGGACGCGCTCGGCAATCCGATCGACGGCAAGGGCCCGCTCGCCACCACCGAACGCCGCCGCGTCGAGGTAAAGGCTCCCGGCATCATCCCGCGCCAGTCGGTGCACGAGCCGGTGCAGACCGGCCTCAAGGCGATCGACGCGCTGGTCCCCGTGGGCCGCGGCCAGCGCGAGCTGATCATCGGCGATCGCCAGACCGGCAAGAGCGCGGTCGCGATTGACACCTTCATCAACCAGAAGGGCCCGAACTCGGGCGATGACGAGTTCAAGAAGCTCTACTGCATCTACGTGGCAATCGGCCAGAAGCGCTCGACGGTGGCGCAGATCGTGCGCGCGCTGGAGGAGAACGGCGCGATGGAATACACCATCGTGGTCGCCGCCACCGCCTCCGAGCCCGCTCCGCTGCAATATCTCGCGCCTTACACCGGCTGCGCGATGGGCGAGTTCTTCCGCGACAACGGCATGCATGCGGTGATCGTGTACGACGATCTCTCCAAGCAGGCGGTCGCCTATCGCCAGATGTCGCTGCTGCTTCGCCGCCCACCGGGCCGCGAGGCCTATCCGGGCGACGTGTTCTACCTGCACAGCCGCCTGCTGGAGCGCGCCGCCAAGATGAGCGACGCGTTCGGCGCCGGCTCGCTCACCGCGCTGCCGATCATCGAAACGCAGGCGGGCGACGTTTCGGCCTACATCCCCACCAACGTGATCTCGATCACCGACGGGCAGATCTTCCTCGAGACCGGCCTGTTCTATCAGGGTATCCGCCCGGCCATCAACGTGGGCCTGTCGGTCAGCCGCGTGGGCGGCGCGGCGCAGACCAAGGCGATGAAGAAGGTGGCCGGCTCCATCAAGCTGGAGCTGGCGCAATATCGCGAGATGGCCGCCTTCGCCCAGTTCGGCTCGGATCTCGATGCGGCCACGCAGCGCCTGCTCAACCGCGGCGCGCGGCTGACCGAACTGCTGAAGCAGGCGCAATACTCGCCCATGCCGTTCGAGGAGCAGGTGCTATCGATCTATGCCGGCACCAACGGCTATCTCGATAAGCTGCCGGTCGACCGGGTGACCGAGTACGAAAGCGCGATGCTGAGCTTCATGCGTTCCGAACATGCCGGCGTGCTGGACGATATCCGCAGCTCGAAGAAGTTCGAGGGCGATGTGGCGGCCAGCGCCAAGGCGGCGCTCGATACCTTCGCCAAGCAGTTCGGCTGATGGACAAGCGCCGCGTCGTGCAGATCGGCTCCGCCGTTGCGACCGGGTTGGGAACGTTCCTCATCCTCGGGGCGGGCCAGCCGGACCGCGGTGACGAGTTCATCTACGGTCTCGTCGTTGGCGCGATCGTCTACTGGCTTGCAGGCAAGGCGCTCTCCCCAAGGAAGATCAGCTGATGGCCAGCCTCAAGGAACTCAAGGGTCGGATCAACTCGGTCAAGTCGACCCAGAAGATCACCAAGGCCAAGCAGATGGTCGCGGCGGCCAAGCTGCGCAAGGCGCAGGCCGCTGCCGAGGCCGCGCGCCCCTATGCCGCGCGGCTGGCCGAGGTGATGGCGAGCCTGGCGGGCCGTGTTGCCGGGCAGGACAATGCCCCGCGCCTGCTCGCCGGCACCGGTTCTGACCAGCGCCACCTGCTGGTGGTCGCCAATTCGGACAAGGGACTGGCAGGCGCGTTCAACTCCAACATCGTGCGCGCCGCCATCGCCAAGGCGCGCTCGCTGGAGGCCGAGGGCAAGCGGGTGGAGTTCTACCTCATTGGCCGCAAGGGCCGCCCGGTGATCCGCCGCGCCTATCCCGAGCTGATCGCCGCCCAGTTCGATACCACCGAGGTGCGCGAGCCCGGTTTCGCAGAGGCCACCCGCATCGCGGACGAGCTTGTAGCGATGTACGAGGCCGGGCGGTTCGATGTCGCCCACCTGTTCTATTCCAAGTTCAAGTCGGCGCTGGCGCAGGTGCCCACCCGCCAGCAGATCATCCCCGTTCCCGCCCCCACGCAGGCCGCTGCCGATCATTCGGCTGGGGCCGTGGTCGAGTACGAGCCGGGCGAGGAGGAGATCCTCGAGGCGCTGCTGCCGCGCTACCTCAAGACCCAGCTGTTCGGCGCACTGCTGGAAAATCAGGCCAGCGAACAAGGGGCCTCGATGACCGCGATGGACAATGCCACGCGCAACGCGGGCGACCTGATCGGCAACTTGACCCTCCAGTACAACCGCAGCCGCCAGGCCGCGATCACGACCGAGTTGATCGAGATCATCGCCGGCGCCGAGGCTTTGTAACATGGGCGCATGGGGCCACCTCTTCGACGAGAACGACGATGCAGCCGATTGGCTCGCTGAGTTCGAGGATTCACCCAGCTGGTCCCTTGTCGATGACGCATTGGAAGGGGCTGACGCGGACCATGTCGAAGCGCCTGAGGCCGCGAACGCGCTGGCCGCGGCAGAAGTGGTTGCAGCGGGCCTCGGCAAGGCGTCGCCGCGGCTTGAAAGCGCGGTGTTGGAGTGGGCTGCTACTGGTGCAACGGAAGCGGCCGCGCGCCGACAACGAGCGATCGCCGCTGTTACGGCAATTCGCGACGACAGCGAGCTTAGAGACCTCTGGCAAGAAGCCGACGAATACGCGGACTGGCAAGCGTCCGTGAACGAAACCCTCTCAAGACTTTAGGACCAGGAAAACACCATGGCCACCGCCCCCGCCTACAACCCCAACACCACGCAAGCGGGTACCATCTCGCAGGTCATCGGCGCCGTCGTCGATGTCACCTTCCCGGGCGAGCTGCCCTCGATCCTCACCGCGCTCGAGACGATGAACGGCGAGAACACGCTGGTCCTCGAAGTGGCGCAGCATTTGGGCGAAGGCACGGTGCGCTGCATCGCGATGGACGGCACCGACGGGCTCACCCGCGGCCAGCCGGTAACCAATACCGGCGTACAGATTCGCGTGCCCGTCGGCCCCAAGACGCTGGGCCGGATCATGAACGTGATCGGCGCGCCGATCGACGAGCGCGGCCCCATCGGCGCCGACATGACCGCGCCAATCCATGCCGAGGCCCCGCCCTTCGTCGACCAGTCGACCGAATCGGCGATCCTCGTCACCGGCATCAAGGTGATCGATCTGCTCGCGCCCTATGCAAAGGGCGGCAAGATCGGCCTGTTCGGCGGTGCCGGCGTGGGCAAGACGGTGCTGATCCAGGAGCTGATCAACAACATCGCCAAGGGCCATGGCGGCGTGTCCGTCTTCGCCGGCGTGGGCGAGCGCACCCGCGAGGGCAACGATCTCTACCATGAATTCCTCGATACCGGCGTCATCGCCAAGAACGAGGCGGGCGAGGCGATCTCCGAAGGCTCCAAGGTGGCGCTGGTGTTCGGCCAGATGAACGAGCCGCCGGGCGCTCGTGCCCGTGTCGCCCTCTCGGGCCTGACGATGGCCGAGTACTTCCGCGACCAGGAAGGGCAGGACGTGCTGTTCTTCGTGGACAACATCTTCCGCTTCACGCAGGCCGGCTCGGAAGTGTCGGCGCTGCTCGGGCGCATCCCCTCGGCGGTCGGCTACCAGCCCACGCTCTCGACCGACATGGGCAATCTGCAGGAGCGGATCACCTCCACCACCAAGGGCTCGATCACCTCGGTGCAGGCGATCTACGTGCCGGCAGACGATCTCACCGATCCGGCGCCCGCCACCTCCTTCGCCCACCTCGATGCGACCACCACGCTGAACCGCGCGATTTCCGAACTGGGCATCTACCCGGCGGTGGATCCGCTCGATTCGACCAGCCGCGTGCTTACCCCGGCGGTCGTGGGCCAGGAGCATTACGATGTTGCCCGCCGCGTCCAGGAGACGCTGCAACGCTACAAGAGCCTGCAGGACATCATCGCCATCCTTGGCATGGACGAGCTTTCCGAAGAGGATAAGCTCACCGTCCAGCGCGCGCGCAAGATCCAGCGCTTCCTCAGCCAGCCGTTCCATGTGGCCGAGGTGTTCACCAACATCCCCGGCAAGTTCGTGCAGGTGGAAGACACGGTGCGCTCGTTCAAGGCGGTGGTCGAGGGCGAGTACGATCACCTTCCGGAAAGCGCCTTCTACATGGTCGGCGGCATCGACGAGGCGGTCGAGAAGGCCAAGAAAATGGCCAATGAGGACTGATTTGCGATGAGCAAGGAGGAGCGCGGCGTGATCGACACGCTCCTTCGCCGCTTGCTGTGGCTCGGGATCGCGGTGTTCCTGCTGATCTCCGCCTTCGATATTCACCGCTGGCGGCGCGACAACTGGCAGGCGTTCGACGCCCTGTTCGCGGCCGATGCGTCGCAGGTTTTCGGGCAGGGGACGCAGCCGATCTGGCTTTACGCAGTCGCCTTCCCCTTCGTGGCGGTGAACTTCGGCTGCATGGTGCTGATGCTGCGGGGCCATCGGCGGCACATCCTGCCGGCGTTCCTGGTCAGTGCCGCCGCCATTGCGGCGATGCCGCTCGCGGCCGGGCAGATGGTGATCTACCGGATAATCTGGCCCGACATTCTTACTGCACTCGGCTATGCGATCGGCGGCGCAATCGCCCTGATCATCGGCCTGGGGCTGGACAGTGTATCGGCGGCGGCTAGAAGCCCGCGCCAGACAAAGGACTGAAACGATGGCATTGCATTTCGAACTCGTGACCCCGGCCCGGCTCGTCCGCTCGGAAGAGGTGCACATGGTTGTCGTCCCCGGCACCGAAGGCGAATTCGGCGTCCTCGAAGGGCACGCGCCGTTCATGTCGACCATCCGCGACGGGGCGCTGCAAATCCACCGCACCGGCGGCGCCCCGCCCGAGACGATCCAGGTGCGCGGCGGCTTTGCCGAGGTGGGCGCCAACGGCCTCACCGTGCTCGCCGAACACGTCGAGGGTTAAGCCAGCCTCAGGGGATGCGAGGCCGGATCGTCGGGCACCGCTAGCGCGAACCGAACTGGCCAACTCTGTCGAGCGTCGCGCAAAGCGCCGTTCCGATAAGCCCACCCAAACCGGCGACGGTCTCCGCAACCCAGAAGCTTCTACGAGCCAAGGCTGAGAAGCGAGCGCCGCGGCCCGCGGGGCCGACGGGCAGCGCGCCCAATTCGACCTCCCCGGCGCGTTCCCACCTCACCCCGGCGCTCCTCGCCTGCTCCGATCGGCCGCGTTGGCCACAAGCCGATGCGTGTCCGCCGTCCCGCCCCTTAGGCCTCGCTCAGGGCGCGCTACGATCAGCAGCGCCATCGTGCCGCGGCAGCAGCGGCAAAACAAAACGCGGCGGGCACCCGCGCGCCCTTCAGAAAATATCAACCATCCTGCGCCATTCACTACGAGCACGTGGTGCCGGCGATCCGCGATGCGGGCGTGTAGGCCGCGCGAAGACGAGGACATGGAATGAACGCATACGGACGACGCGCGCCCTCCCCCGCTTTCGGTCTGGCTCGACCGATCAGGGATGGTGCGCGCCCTTCCGCGCTGCCCGCTGGCGAGCCCGGGGAGGCGCAACCCACGCCGCTTCCGCTGGGTCTCGAAGCCGGTGCTGCGGGCGCCTTGACCGGCGATGCGGGGCTGCCCGGAACCCGCGTCGATGCCATGAGCCGGCTGGAGGAACGCGCCAGCGCCATCGCCCAGGCGGCGGCCGATACCGGCGGCTTCGAGGTTTCGCTCCACAAGATCAAGGAGCAGGTGCTCCCCCGCCTGCTCGAACGAGTCGATCCCGAGGCTGCCTCAACCCTGAACAAGGCCGAACTAGCCGAAGAATTTCGCCCGATTATCGTCGAGGTGCTGACCGATCTCAAGCTCACCCTCAACCGCCGTGAACAATTCGCGCTGGAAAAGGTGCTGGTTGACGAGCTGCTCGGCCTGGGCCCTCTGGAAGAGTTGCTGAGCGACCCCGACATCACCGATATCATGGTCAACGGCCCCGACCAGACCTACATCGAGAAGAAGGGCAAGCTGCAGATCGCCCCGATCCGCTTCCGCGACGAGGCGCAACTGTTCCAGATCGCCCAGCGCATCGTCAACCAGGTGGGCCGCCGGGTCGACCAGACCACCCCGCTGGCTGACGCCCGCCTCAAGGATGGCAGCCGCGTCAACGTGATCGTCCCCCCGCTCAGCCTGCGCGGCACGGCGATCTCGATTCGCAAGTTTTCCGAAAAGCCGATCACGCTCGATATGCTGAAGAACTTCGGCTCGATGAGCGAGCGCATGTGCACCGCGCTCAAGATTGCGGGCGCGAGCCGGATGAACATCGTCATCTCGGGCGGCACCGGCTCGGGCAAGACGACCATGCTCAACGCGATGTCGAAGATGATCGACCCCGGCGAACGCGTGCTCACAATCGAGGATGCGGCCGAACTGCGCCTGCAGCAGCCGCACTGGCTGCCGCTGGAAACCCGGCCTCCGAACCTAGAGGGCCAGGGGGCGATCGGCATCGGCGATCTGGTCAAGAACGCGCTGCGCATGCGGCCAGATCGCATCATCCTGGGCGAGATCCGCGGCGCCGAATGTTTCGATCTGCTCGCGGCGATGAACACCGGCCACGATGGCTCGATGTGCACGCTCCACGCCAACTCCCCGCGCGAGGCGCTCGGCCGCATGGAGAACATGATCCTGATGGGCGACATCAAGATCCCCAAGGAAGCGATCAGCCGCCAGATCGCCGAAAGCGTCGACCTGATCGTGCAGGTCAAGCGCCTGCGCGACGGTTCGCGCCGCACCACCAACATCACCGAGGTGATCGGCATGGAGGGCGAGGTGATCGTCACCCAGGAGCTGTTCCACTTCGAATATCTGGATGAGGGCGACGACGGCAAGATCTTCGGCGAATTCCGCCCCTCGGGCCTGAGGCCCTATACGCTGGAAAAGGCCCGCCAGTTCGGCTTCGACAAGGCCTATCTGGAGGCCTGCCTGTAACCTCGTGGAAGCCCCGGCCCGAGTTAACGGCGATCCGGTCGGCGCCCCCGCCTTCACCGCTGCCGCGCAGAACCGCCAGGGCCATGCCTGCACCCTTCTTGCCCCACCACGAACAGGCTCTATTGCGCCCCGATGCGCCTCATCCTCGCGATCCTGCTGTTGTCGTTCGGCTCTGCGGCCTCCGCACAAGAAAAAAATCTCGCGCAGGATGCACAGGGCCTCGAGCGCCTGATCAACGAACGCTATGCCTATCTCGATCGCCTGCCTGGCAATCGGTTCGAGCTGACGCCTCCGCTGCGCGATGAGGCCAGAACCGTCGAGACCCGCCAGGACCTCATCCGCTTTGCCGAACGCGCGCTGAGCCTGCTGGCGGATCACCATGCCATCACCGGCGCGTCACTGCGCGACAGCTGGGCGGTGTTCCCCTCCTACGGCGATCTGTGGATCGAGCAGCACAGCGGGGCTTACCACATCGAGCAGGTCCGTGCGGACAGCCCTGCCTGGGTCGCCGGCATCAGGGCGGGTGATCGCCTTGTCGGTGTGGGAGGAACGACAATCGATGAGGCAGTCGCAGACTATTGGGCCGACCTCGGCACCACCGAAAACCCGCAGCGTAATGCCTTCGCGGCGCGGGTCCTCGCCGCCGGGCGCCGAGACCGCCCGCGATCGCTCCTCATCCGCCAGGGCGCCGCTCCGCCCCGGCTGTTCGAGCTGCCCAACCTCTATGCCACCCCCCCGCCGGACGCCGCGCCGCTGACGGTCAGGGAAACGGCATCGACCTGCGAGATCCGCTTCAACAATTCCCTCGGCAATGAAGCAACGATCGCCGCCTTCGATGCGGCCATGGCCGTGATTGGCCCAGACCGCCCCCTGGTCCTCGATCTCACCGACACGCCCAGCGGCGGGAACACCACAGTCGCGCGGGCCATCATGGGCTGGTTCGTCACGCAGCCGACCGGCTACCAGATGCATCGCCTGCCCCTCGAGGAACGGCGAACGGGTGTCGCTCGCCAGTGGATCGAACAGGTCCTGCCGCGCAGCGACCGCCACCACGTTGGCCCGGTGACCGTCAGGGTCGGGCGCTGGACGGGGAGCATGGGCGAGGGCCTGGCCATCGGCATGGCGGCCATCGGCGCACGGGTGGAGGGCACCAGAATGGCCGGCCTGCTCGGCGCCATCTCCGATCACCGCCTAAGCAGCGAGCTTGTCGTCAAGCTCCCCACCGAACGCCTTTCATCGGTCGACGGCGTCGCGCGGGAAGACTTCGTGCCCGCACCGCCGCTGAGTCGCTAGAGCCCTGAGCAATACCGCAGCCGGCCCCTCGCCCTAGCCGCCTCAGCCCCTCGCCCAGCCCGCCAGTGCCAGCATGAACAACGCGGCGGCTCCGAAGCAGGCGGCAAGAAACACCGCCGTCCACGGCACCCAGCCCACCGCGTCGATTCTGCGCCGCCGCGCCCGCCGCCGCTCGGCCAGCACCGCGATAAGCGCCAGCAGCACCAGCGCGGCGGCGCCCATCGCCGCCAGAGTGGCGTCACTGGCGAAAAGCAGGAACCGCGCATCGGGCATCGCCCGCCTCTAGGCCGGGGCGCCGCCGTGCAGCAATGCTTGATCGGGCCGGGCGCATCCCTATGGCACGGCCACGATGGAAGCCGGCCCCAGCACCCGCCCGCTGCTCGCGCTGCTGATCCGGCTGGGCGCGATCGCGGCGCTCGCCTCGATGTCGGCGCTGGTCAAGCTCGCGGGCGAGCGCGGCATCCATCTGTTCGAGATCATGTTCTGGCGGCAATTCGCCTCCATCCCGATCCTGCTCGGCTGGATGGCGATCACCGCCAATTACGCGCTGCTCAAAACCGCCCGGCCGGGCCGGCATCTCGCCCGCGGGTTCTACGGCACCGTCGGCATGGCGCTCAATTTCGGTGGCGTGCTGCTGCTCCCGCTGGCCGAGGCGACGGTGATGAACTTCACCGCGCCCATCTGGGCGGTGGTGCTGGCCATGCTGCTGCTGGGGGAGAAGATCGGCCGCTGGCGGTGGGCGGCGGTGGTGCTGGGCTTTGCCGGCATCCTCGTCATCGCGCAGCCCGGCAGCGGGGCAATTCCGCTGTTCGGCGCGCTGGTGGCGCTGGGCGGCGCCTTCATGATCGCGCTGATTTCGATCCAGATCGCCGATCTCAACCGCACGGACAGGCCGGTCACCATCGTGTTCTGGTTCGCCTGCTTCACCACGCCGCTGATGGCGCTGGCGCTGCCCTTCACCGCCACGCCGCACAATGGCGAGGAATGGGCGCTGCTGCTGGGCATCGGCCTCACCGGCGTGGCGGGCCAATTGCTGCTCACCGCCGCGCTGCGCTTCGGCCCGGTCGCGAGCGTGATCGTGATGGATTATTCGGCGCTGTTCTGGGCGACGCTCTATGGCTGGCTGCTGTTCGCCACCCTGCCCCCGGCAAGCACCTGGCTCGGCGCCCCGCTGATCGTGGCCGCTGGTCTGGTGATCGCCTGGCGCGAGCACCGGCTGGGGCGAGCCGCCCGGCGGGACGTGGCACGGGTGGAGGGAACCTAAAGCAATGTCAGCGATTTATCTGCGCGACCACTCGCCAAGACATTCGAAAGGTGAAGATCATGATTCGCAAGCTGTTTCTCGCACTCGGGATCACCAGCCTCGCGCTCTCGGCCTCGGCCTGCAACACTGTAAAGGGCCTTGGACAGGACATCGAATCGGTCGGCGAGGCCGGCGAACAAGCCATTTGACGATCAAATGAGCGCCGGATCATTCCGGCACTCGCGCAATGCCCGCCGCTCACCCGGCGGGCATTCCGCTATTTGCGATAGATCAGCGTAAGATTGTGGGCCGGCATCTGCACCCGCCGCGCGCGGACCAGCCCCTGCCGAGCCGCAAGCTCATCGATCCATTCGACCCGACGCAAGCCCCACAAAACATCGCGCTGCTTGAGGCTCGCGTCGAAAGCCAAGTTAGAGGGGGACGTTTCGGTTCTATCCTCAAGAAACGGTCCATACAGCACCAGCGGCGCTCCCGGCGCCAGCACCCGGCCTGCGCCGGCGAGCAACCCCTCGGCCGCGGCGGGCGGCGCGATATGCACCATGTTGACGCACACGATCGCGTCCGCTCGCTCAATGGGCCACACTTTTGCAGCAGCGTCGAGCACGATGGCGGGCAGCAGGTTCTCAAGCCCATTTTCCGCCCCCCATGCATCGACGGAGCAAACCGCTTGCGCGTCGCAATCGGTCGGTTGCCACAGGAGATCGGGCCAGGTGCGGGCGAAGTGTATCGCATGTTCGCCGGTGCCGCTGGCGATCTCCAGCACCAGCCCTCGCGCCGGCAGCTCCTCGGTCAGCACCGCCGCGATCGGCTCGCGGTTGCGCGCCGTAGCGGGAGCGTGGCGCTTCATCGCAGTGCCCGCTCACACATTCGACAGACCATCGGGCAGTTCGCCGAATGCCTCTCGGTAGCGCTCCATCGCAAAGCGGTCGGTCATCCCAGCAATGTAATCGGCGATATGCCGGCTGCGTTCCGGCTCGCTTCCCGGCAGCCGCTCCTTCCAGGCACTGGAGAGCAGCCGCGGCTCAGCCCGGTAAGCCTCGAACAAACGGGCAATCACCGCATGGGCGCGCGCTGCGCTGCGCTTCTGGTCGGCATGGTGATACAGCCGCTCGTACAGGAAGGCCTTCAGCCGCCGCTCATGCGTCGCCATCTCCGGTGAGAATGCCGCGAGCGGCTGCCCCGCCGTGCGAACCTCTGCCGCCGATCCGATCCCGCCTAACCGGGCCCCGGTGGTCTCCAGCAGGTCGCGGACCATCAGCCCGATTTGCGTGCGGACCAGCTCGCGCAGCCGCGCCTCCTGCGGCTGGCCAGGAAAGCGGCGCTCCACCTCACGCCATAGGTCGGCCACCGGCTCCAGCGTCAGCAGATCGTCGAGCTGCAGGAAGCCGGAGCGCAGGCCATCGTCAATATCGTGATTGTCATAGGCGATGTCGTCCGCCAGCGGCGCCACCTGCGCCTCCAGCGAGGGCCAGGCGGCCAGCTCCAGCGGATACTCCCGGTCGAGCGCGGCCAGCCTCCAGCCGGGCGCCGCCACAGGCCCGTTGTGCTTGGCCAGCCCTTCGAGCACCTCCCAGCTCAAGTTGAGCCCCGGGAAGCCGCAATAGGGGCTGTCGAGCCGCATCAGCACGCGCAAGGTGTGCTCGTTGTGGTCGAATCCGCCCTGCGCCGCGATAGCCGCATCGAGCGCCTCCTCGCCCGAATGGCCGAAGGGCGGGTGGCCGATGTCGTGCGCCAGGCACAGCGCCTCGGTCAGGTCTTCGTCGATGCGCAGCGCACGGGCGATTACCCGGCCGATCTGCGCCACCTCCAGGCTGTGAGTCAGCCGAACGCGGAAGTGGTCGCCATCCGGCGCGATGAACACCTGCGTCTTGCCCGCCAGCCGGCGGAACGCAATCGAATGGATGATCCGGTCGCGGTCGCGCTGGAAGGCGGTGCGCGGGCCCCGCTCCACCCCGCTGTCCTGCGCAAACTCCCGCCCGCGGCTCCGGGCCGGATCGCTGGCGTACGGCGCGCGGGAGCCGGCATCGGACATCGCCCGCTGGCTAGGCGTGCACTAGGCGATTGACAACGTGAACAGCTGGCGAACACCGTCAGCACAAAGGCTCGCCTTTGGTCAGTCGCTCCCCAGGATCCACTCCGCCGCCGCCTGGGCATGGATCTGCGTGCTGTCGTAGATCGGCAGGACATTGGCATCGAGCACCACGATTTGCTCCAGTTCGGTGCAGGCGAGCACCACCGCGTCGGCCCCACCCTGCGCCAGCTCGGTCAGCATGGAGCGCAGCGTGCGCTCGGCATCGCGACTGGCGCGGCCGATCATCAGCTCTTCGTAGATGATGCGGTCGAGTTTCTCGACCCGGTCCATGTCGGGCGGCAGCAGATCGACCCCGTGGGCCACCAGCCGCCGACGATAGAAACTCTCGGTCATCACGTTGCGCGTGCCCAGCAGCGCCGCGGTGCGCACCTTGTCCGCTCCCATTCGCTCGCCCACGCTCTGCGCGATGTGCAGGATCGGCACCTCCACCGCCCCGGCCACCGTATCGTACACCCGGTGCATCGAGTTCGCGCCGATAATCAGCGCCCCGGCCCCGGCCGCTTCCAGCCGCCGGGCGCTGTCCGCCAGAATACCGGCCGCGCGGTTCCAGTCCTCGTCGGTGTCGAGCGCATAGACCTGCGCAAAATCCAGGCTCTCGATCAGCATCGGCGCGCTGCTGCGCCGGCTGGTGCGCTGCTGGACGATGCGGTTGATATGATCGTAATAGGTCCGGGTCGAAACCCAGCTCATCCCGCCGATCAGGCCCAGCTTGCGCAAACCTCGTGTCCCCTGTTCCGCCGCCCCTGTACAGAACCCTGTGCCGGGCCTTCACATTGAACGGAAGCGCGGTTGCGTCGGTTCCGGACGAGATCGGTCAGGCGCCGGCCGTTCAGGTCAGTGGCCAAGCGCCTTGTTGATCTCCTCCACCATCTTCTTGGCGTCGGCCAGCAGCATCATCGTCTGGTCCATGTAGAATACATCGTTGTCCACGCCCGCATAGCCCACCCCGCCCATGCTGCGCTTGATGAACATCACCGTCTTGGCCTTGTCCACGTCGAACACCGGCATGCCGTAGATCGGGCTGGACTTGTCGGTCTTGGCGGCGGGGTTCACCACGTCGTTCGCGCCGATGATGAAGGCCACATCGGCCTGGGCGAATGCGCTGTTGATGTCCTCCAGCTCGAACACCTTGTCGTAATCCACGCTCGCCTCGGCCAGCAGCACGTTCATGTGCCCGGGCATCCGGCCGGCGACCGGGTGGATGGCGAATTTTACCGCCACACCCTCTTCCTCCAGCAGGTCCGCCATTTCGCGCAGCGCATGCTGCGCCTGCGCCACCGCCATGCCGTAGCCAGGGATGATGATCACCGTTTCGGCCTGCTTCAGCATGAAGGCCGCATCATCGGCGCTGCCCTGCTTGAAGGCGCGCTGCTCGCGCACCGCCCCGTCACTGCTGGCCGCCTCTGCCCCGAAGCCACCGGCAATCACCGAGAGGAAGCTGCGGTTCATCGCCCGGCACATGATGTAGCTGAGGATCGCGCCCGAACTGCCGACCAGCGCGCCGGTGATGATCATCGCATTGTTGCCCAGCGTGAAGCCCATCGCCGCCGCCGCCCAGCCCGAATAGGAATTGAGCATCGAGACCACCACCGGCATGTCCGCCCCGCCAATGGGGATGATCAGCAGGAAGCCGATGGCGAAGGCCAGCGCCACCACCACCCAGAACGCCCAGCCCTCGCCCGGCCCGGCATCGGCCGCCAAGGCATAGGCGATTGTGAGCACGAAGATCGCGGCGAGCGTGCCCAGATTGATCAGGTGCCGCCCCGGCAGCAGGATCGGCGAGCCCGACATCGATCCGTTGAGCTTGGCAAAAGCAATCACGCTACCCGAAAAGGTGATCGCGCCGATGGCCGAGCCCAGGATCAGCTCAATCCGACTGACGACGAGAATATCGCCATCCAGCCCAAGAATCCCAAAGGCGCCGGGGTTGAGGAACGCCGCCGCCCCTACCAGCACCGCGGCCAACCCGACGAGGCTGTGGAACGCCGCCACCAGCTGCGGCATCGCAGTCATCGCGATCCGCCGGGCGATCACGAAGCCGATCGCTCCGCCCAGGGCGATGGCGATGAGGATCTCGAGCAGGCTGGCGACGTTGTGCGTCAGCAGCGTGGTGATCACCGCGATGGCCATGCCGGCCATGCCGAAGCGGTTGCCCGCACGGCTCGTCGCGGGCGAACTGAGGCCCCGCAGCGCCAGAATGAACAGCACCCCCGCCACCAGATAGGCAAAGGCCTCCCACGGGTTCACCGCCTGTACCGCATCGGCGACGATGCCGAGGTCGTTCGTGCGCTCCGGCGCCAGGATCACGGCCTACCACCCTTTGCCGTGTCACCCTTGAGCGCGTCACCTTTGAGTGGGTCAGGGCGGGCGGGCCGCTCCTTCTTCTTGTACATCGCCAGCATCCGCTCGGTGACGGCAAAGCCGCCGAAGATGTTGACGCTCGCCAGCACCACGCCGAGCAGCCCCAGCCACTTGGCCGCCGGGCTCCCTGCCTCCGCCGCCGCGATCAGTGCGCCCACGATGATGACCGAGCTGATCGCATTGGTTACGGCCATCAGCGGCGTGTGCAGCGCGGGCGTGACCTGCCAAACCACGTAATAGCCCACGAAGCAGGCCAGCACGAACACGGAGAGGATGGCGATGAAGTCCATTTAGTGTGCCTTCCCATAAATCGGCAGGCACCGTAACAGTGCGGCGAGAAGGGGGCCAAGATCGTCCCCGAACAACATCCAGTTGCGGCCATGCACGGTGATCTGCAGAAAAGTGACCCGCTCATCTGACACATTCGTATCGACGCCGATGATCGCGCCAAGCGGAGCGGATTCGGCACGCTCGCCGAAAAACGAGCCCATCTTCGCGATCACCAGCCGCCTGTCGGTGACGGCCACGTGCTGATCCTTGAGCGCGAAGCTCAGCTTGACTGTCTCGCCCGGCATGATCTGGCGTGCCGCAGCCGCAAGCAACTCGGCCGAACCCTCGCCGCCACCGCTCCACGCCTCCAGCGCCTTGACCATCACCCGGGCGCGGCCCGCAACCGCTCGTGCACCACCGCCCCGCCCTTCGTCAGCCGCACGGCACTGCCGATTTCCTCGTCGAGCACGGGGCGGCCTTGCTCCTGGTCCCAAAACGCGGAAAGGAAGTTGTACAGGTTGCGCGCAAACAGGGCGCTGGCATCGGCGGCAAGCTGCCCGGGCGTATTGGAATAGCCCATCACGAACACGCCGTGCCGCTCGACAATCTGGTCCGGAATGGAGCCTTCCACATTGCCGCCCTGTGCCACTGCCAGATCGAAGATCACGCTGCCGGGCCGCATGGTGGCGATCTGCGCGTCGCTGACCAGCCGCGGCGCCGCGCGCCCGGGGATCAGCGCGGTGGTGATCACCAGATCCTGCTTGGCGATATGGCCGGACACCAGCTCGGCCTGGGCCCGCTGGTATTCCTCGCTCATCTCGGTCGCGTAGCCGCCGGCCCCCTCGCCCTCGATCCCGGCGACCGTCTCGACGAAGATCGGCTTGGCCCCGAGCGAGAGGATCTGCTCCTTCGTGGCGCTGCGCACGTCGGTGGCGGAAACCTGCGCCCCCAGCCGCCGCGCGGTGGCGATCGCCTGCAGCCCGGCCACGCCCACGCCCATCACGAACAGCCGCGCGGCGCTGATCGTGCCCGCGGCGGTCATCATCATCGGAAAGGCGCGGCCATATTGATTGGCCGCCGCCAGCACCGCCTTGTAGCCGGCCAGGTTCGATTGGCTGGAGAGCACGTCCATGCTCTGCGCGCGGGTGATCCGCGGCATCAGCTCCATGGCCAGCGCCTCTAATCCCGCAGCGGCGTAGCCCGCAACCCGCTCGCGCCCGCGCCCCTCGCCCGCCTCGAACGGATCGAACAGCGCCGCCACCATCGCACCCGGCGCGGCCGGGGCGATCAGCGCTGGATCGGGCGCCTGGACCCCCAGCACGATGCCCGCACCCTGCACCACCTCGGCGGCAAGGCCCAGCTCGGCCCCCGCCTCCTCGTAAGCGGTATCGGAGATCGAAGCTCGTTCGCCGGCACCCAGCTCCACAGCCACGCTGGCGCCCAGCGCCTTGAATTTCTTGATGGTTTCCGGCGTGACCGCAACCCGGGCTTCCCCCGATGCACGTTCCTTGAGCGCCGCGATCCGCATGGCCGCGTCGCGGCCTCAGGCGATCAGGAGGATGACGATGAACACCACCACCGCGATGATCGGAATCGACCATTTCACCATCCCGATGAACTGGTCGTAGGTCTTGCGCGCCGCGCGCAGGTCGTTCGCAGGTTCCATCTCGTTCGCCCTCCCCGTGCTTGATCGCCTGTCACGCCCTCTATCGCCGCATCCCCACATGCTCAACCTACTTAATCGGCTCTTTACCCTTCGCCGCTAACCCGCCTGCTTCCAGTTGCGGCAGGTGACGACGTATGGCCGAAGGTGATGCACGCGTTCTGATGTTGATCGATGACGATCCGGCGCAAACCCGGCTGATTACCGCCCTCGCTGCGCGGGAAGGGTGGCGTACCCTGCCCGTGCCCGATGGGGAAAGCGCGCTCGCCACGCTCGAATCGCGGGCGGGCCGGCAGCTCTATGGAATTATCCTCGATCAGCTGGTGCCGGGCTACGAGGCCTGCGCGTTGATCGCGGAATTGCGCACCCGCCGCCCTGCACTGCCGATCCTGATGCTCACCACCAGCACCTCGCCGCAGTTGGCGGTGGAGGCGATGCGCGCGGGCGCGAGCGACTATCTGGTCAAGCCGATCGCGCCCGACCGGCTGATGCAGGCACTGCGCAACGCTACTGCGGCCAGCAATTCGCCGCAGGACGAGCTGACTCCGCTAACCGAGAAGATGGCGGGGGTGGCCGATTTCGAAACGATGGTCGGCACCGCTCCCCCCTTCCGCACCGCGCTGGCCAGGGCGGCCAAGGCGGCACGCGGCCACGGCTCGGTGCTGATCCAGGGAGAGAGCGGCACCGGCAAGGAGATGCTGGCCCGAGCGATCCACGCCGCCAGCTCCCGCGCGAAGGCGGCGCTGCGGCTCATCAACATCGCCGCTGTGCCGGCCAACAGCCTGGAGTCGGTCCTGTTCGGGCACGAGAAGGGCGCCTTTGCCGGCGCCTTCGACCGCCAGGTGGGCGTGCTGCAGAACTGCGATGGCTGCACCCTGGTGATTGACGAGATTGACCGCTTGTCGCTGGAAATGCAGGACCGCCTGGCCGAGGCGCTGGCGCGCAAGCAGGTCCGCCCGGTCGGCGCCAAGCACAGCTTCGCCATCGATCTGCGCATGATCACCGCCAGCAACCTGCCGCTGGCCGACCTCGTTGCCGCAGGGCATTTCCGTAGCGAGCTGCTCGAATTGATCGGTGGCACGCAGATCCAGTTGCCACCCCTCAGGGAGCGGGCGGCCGACGTTGCCGGCCTCGCCCGCCACTTCCTCGCTCGCATCGGCGACCAGCCGGGCCTGCGTCCGCTCGGAATCACCGATGGCGCGCTGCAATTGCTCGCCTCCTACGATTGGCCCGGTAATGTGCGCCAGCTGCAAACCGTGCTGTTCCGCGCGGCGGTGTTCTGCGATGGGCATGCGCTCACGCCGCCCGATTTCCCGCAGCTGCTCGAGCTGATCGGCGAGACGGCCGATGTTCCCGCGTATGGCAACGAAAGCTCCGGTGTTTCGCTCTACACCGCCGATGGCCACCTGCGCCCGCTGTCAGAGATCGAGGCCGACGTCATTCGCCTGGCGATCGGCCGCTACAAGGGCCGCATGACCGAGGTCGCCCGGCGGTTGTGCATCGGCCGATCAACGCTATACCGCAAGCTGTCCGATCTGGGCATCGACGATGCCGCCTGAGGCCTGTGGTGGATCGCCCGTTTGCGACCGGGCGGAACCTGAACCGCAGCGGTTCGCTTGAGTTGAATGGTCCGGACCGCCTGCCTTTGCCTTGGCATCTCAGCACTGATGCTGGGCTGCGGGGATGGCGGTGCCGGCACCGGCTCAGGCAAGCAAGCGGCCACTCTTGCGAATGGCGAAGCCGCCACGCGCGAGCCCGCGACCACCGTCACGCTCGGTCCGCTGCGGTTCGAATACGACAGCACAAAGTTAAGCTTGGCGGAGGTGCCGATCGAGATCCCTCCTGGCTACGATGACGAGACCTGGGCGGTGAAGCTATTGCCATTTGCGAGGGCACGGATGCTGGGACAGGAGCTGTGCCGATATGGCGAGAGGCGCCAGCTAGAAACCTGCAACGCCATTGACGAGGCGGGCCTGATCCTCGCCCTGCTCGAACGCCCGCTGGCAGATTACCGCGAGGCGTTCCAAGCCAACGAACTCGCCCCGGTGCCAGAGCCCGATCGGATCGAGGGCGCCGAAGGCTTCAGCTTCACCCCAAAGACAGGGGGAAGCAGCATCCGCTATCGCTTCATCGCGGTGGACGATCGCACGCTGCTGATCGGGCATCAGTTCTCGGGCAGCGATGCGAAGTCCAGCAAGGCCCTGCGCGATGTCATCGCCAGCGTGGCTCGGCAACTCACCGCGCGAGCAGACTAGCGGGAAGGCTCCTCCAGGGCCGCAAAATCGGTCAGCGCCGCATCCCGCATGCCGCGCCATACATTGCGCGCCTGCACGGTCTCGAACACGTCGTGGACGCGGATCAGCTGGAACCCGGCCACCATCCCCGCCAGCGCCAGCGCCACGCTCCCGCCCAGCCGCCGGTGCGCCGGCGCCTCGTGGCTCAAGGCGCCGATCATCCGCTTGCGGCTGGCCCCCATCAACAGCGGCTGCCCCAGCGCATGAAACAGCGGCAGCGCGTTGATCAGCGCCAGATTGTCGGCCACGCTTTTGCCGAAGCCCAGCCCCGGGTCGAGCACGATCCGCTCCCGCGCGATCCCCCCGGCCAGCGCCCGGTCTCGCGCGGCGCGCAGGGCATCAAACACCTCGAACACCACGTTGCCATACCCGGAATGGCGGTGCAGGTCGGCCCCACCGCTGTCGGCCGCGCCCGGCGCGTGCATCAGCACCACCGGCACGCCGCGCGCCGCCACCAGCTCGAGGCTGCGCTGGTCATGGCGCAGGGCGGAAACGTCGTTCACCAGCTGCGCGCCCGCATCGAGCCCGGCCGCCATCACCGCAGAACGGCGCGTATCGAGGCTCACCGCCGCGCCCATCGCCACGCAAGCTTCGATTGCAGGGACCACGCGGGCGATCTCGTCCCCCTCCCACACCGCCGCCGCGCCCGGCCGCGTGCTCTCCCCGCCGATGTCGACGATCGCCGCGCCCGCCTCCAGCATGCCAGCCGCATGACGGCGGGCCTCCTCCGGATCGTCGAGAAAGCGCCCACCATCGGAAAAGCTGTCGGGCGTCACGTTGAGGATGCCCATCACCTGCGGCGAATCGAGCCGGATCGTCCGCTCGCCCAACTGCAAAGCCGGGTGCGCGCGGCGCAGCGCCGCCCATTGCGCCTCGGCCTCCGCACCAAGCTCGTCCGGCAGCCGGGCAAACACCTCGGCCATGGTCGCGGCGGTCGTCAGCACGCGGCTGACCACCTCGCCCCCTAAAGCGACGATCACCGCAAACTCGCGCGCATAGACCAAGCCGCCGGCGATCCGCACCGCATCACCCGCCACCGCCTGCGGGCTGGCGGCCAATGTCAGCGGCTGCAGGTAGAGCCGGTGGCTCAATCCTCCACCGCCAGAAGGTAGAGCTGACGCAGCGTATCGAGCGGGCGGACGTGCCCCTCGTGCTCCAGGTGCCAGAAGGACCATCCGTTGCAGCTCGGCGCCTCCTGCAGCACCTTGCCAAGGCCATGGATCGAGCCGCTCTCCCGCCCGCATTCCACCGAACCATCGGCCCGCACGATGGCCAGCCAGCGCCGCTGCCGGTCGAACAGCACTGTACCCGGCGCGATCATCCCGGCCTCCACCAGCGCGCCGAAGGCCACGCGCGGCGCGCTCCTGCGGCTCTGCATCGTCGCCAGCGCCCCCTCGTCGAGCGGCAGCGCAGCGGCGATCCGCTCCAGCGCCAGCTCGCGGTAATCCGCCTCCTGCTCGCAGCCGATCCACTCGCGCCGCAACCGCTTGGCCACCGCGCCCGTGGTGCCGGTGCCGAAGAACGGATCGAGCACCACATCGCCCTTCTCGGTGGTCGCCAGCAGCACGCGATAGAGCAGCGCCTCGGGCTTTTGCGTCGGATGCGCCTTGGTCCCGCCCCGCCGCAGCCGCTCCTGCCCGCCGCACAGCGGCAATAGCCAGTCGGATCGCATCTGCAGCTCGTCGTTCAGCGTCTTCATCGCGCGATAGTTGAAGTGGTAGCGCGCTTTCTCCCCCATGCTGGCCCAAAGCAGCGTCTCGTGCGCATTGGTAAAGCGGGTGCCGCGAAAGTTCGGCATCGGATTGGCCTTGCGCCAGACGATATCGTTGAGGATCCAGAAGCCCAGATCCTGCAGCAACGCCCCCACGCGATAGATATTGTGATAGCTGCCGATCACCCACAGCGCGCCATCGGGCTTTAACACGCGCCGGCACTCTGACATCCAGGCCAGCGTGAAGGCGTCATATTCGGCAAAGCTGGCGAAGCGGTCCCAATCGTTGGTGACCGCATCCACATGGCTGCCGTCGGGCCGGTTGAGATCGCCGCCGAGCTGCAGATTGTAAGGCGGATCGGCGAACACCAGGTCGATGCTGGCGGAGGGCAGGCTGCGCATCGCCGCCACGCAATCGCCCGGCAGGATGCGCCCCAGCGGCAGGCCCAGCGGCAATTCGGCCTGCAGCGCCCCCGCCTCCCCCTCGCGCGGGCGCGCACCCGGAGCGCGGATCGTCGTGACTTCGCCCATCGCTGGAACCCCCCCTCACTTATCCACAGGGTGAGTCCCCGCGAGTCCCCCGTCAAGCGCTAATCGGCAGATCCGCTCTATCAGTTCTCGCACCGGACCGCCGAATCGCGCCCGGCCGACCCGGAGAGGAGCAAGGCTCGCCACCAGCAAGGGAGCCTTCCCCCTGCGAAGAGACCCGAAATGAAGGGGTGTGGCTGGATGGACTCGCCCGCACCCGGATCGGGACGGAAGACTGGTCTGCGGCCGGGAGGGGGAGATCAACAATGGCACTCGAAGTGATCGGCGCGGGGCTCGGCCGCAATGCGACCCTCTCGATGAAGCTCGCGCTGGAGCATCTGGGCTTCGGCCCGTGCTACCACATGCTGCAACAGTTCGCCGGCAGCCGCCGCCACCTGCTGCTGTGGCTGGAGGTGCTCGACGGCAAGCCCGATTGGGACGCGATTTTCGCCGGCTACCGCTCCACCACCGATTACCCCGCCTGCACCTATTGGCGCGAACTGGCGGCGCACTATCCCGCCGCCAAGGTGGTCCTCACCACCCGCAATCCCGATAGCTGGTTCGATTCCATCAGCGGGACGATCTTTTCCGAACAGATGGGCGAGGCGATGAAAGGCAGCCCGTTCGAAACGCTGCTCTATGGCACCGCCATCCGCCATTTCGATGGCAGACTGCGCGACCGCGCCTTCATGACCGAATGGTACGCCAGGCGGAATCAGGAGCTTTTCGACCCCTCCCGCCCGAGCGCCTGCTGGTGTTCCCTCCGAGGAGGGCTGGGAGCCGCTCTGCGCCTTCCTCGGCGTTCCGGTGCCCGACGCCCGCTTTCAAGGTTAACAGCCTCGAGGAACTGACCAGCAACACCGGCGGCAAGCAACGCGGCGTGCCGATCGATCCAGCCGCACTGGAAGAATGGGCCCGCTCCTATCTGGAGCAGATGAAAGCGGCGGCCTTCGACGGTTGAGCGCTCCCGCCGGCTCCGCTCGCCTCCAAGTCAGCCCGCCAACGGCAGCTCGGCCTGTGCCACAGGAGCGAAGCTGCGGCGGTGCAGCGGCGTCGGCCCATGCCGCCGCAGCGCCGCCAGATGGTCGGGCGTGCCATAGCCCTTGTTGCGGTCCCAGCCGTAATGCGGGTGGTCCGCATGATGCTCGCGCATCAGCCGGTCGCGATATTCCTTGGCCAGGATCGATGCGGCCGAAATGCACGGCTCCAGTGCATCGCCGCCCACCACCGCGCGGGCCGGCCAGCGCCATTCGCTGCGCCGCCCGGCCGGGGTCAGATGGCCGTCCACCAGCACATGGTCGCAATCGCGCCCCAGCGCCTCGCACAGGCGCGCCACCGCTTGAGCCATCGCCCACATCGTGGCCTGGAAGATATTGAGCGCGTCGATCTGCTCCACCTCCACAACCCCGATGCCGAAGGCGCAGCGGCGGCGGATCCGCCCCTCCAGCAATGCTCGGCTCGCGGGCGCCAGCCGCTTCGAATCGTCGAGCCCGCCCGGTCGCGGCTTGCACAGCAGCACGGCCGCCGCCACAACCGGCCCCGCAAGCGGCCCACGCCCCGCCTCGTCGACCCCCACCACAAGAGGACCGGCGGCAAAACCGGCACAGAAATCAGTCGAAGGAGTTCCCAACAGCATGCGCACCACGATCCTTGCCGCCCTCCTATTCCCCTCTGCCCTGCTCGCCGCAAGCTGCGGCGGCGCCTCCCCCGGGGATAGCGCGCCGACCTCCACCGGCACCCCCGCCGGCGCTCAGGGCGTTGCGGCCATTCCCGGCGGCGAACGGGTCTCGCTCCCTGGCAATTCTCCCTTCGCTGCCACCGCGCACGGCAGCTTCGCCGAACCCTGGGCGCTGGCCGTCGCCCCCGGTACGCAGACGCTGTTCATCACCGAAAAAGCCGGCACGATGAAGTTTGTCGACACGGCGACCGGCCGAACCGGCACCGTCAGCGGTCTGCCACGGGTTGATTATGGCGGTCAGGGCGGCCTTGGCGACGTGGCCTTCCTGCCCGGCGAAAGTTCCGCCCAGGTGGGCGGCCGCACGATCTATCTCACCTGGGTCGAGGCCGGCGAGGGCGATACGCGTGGCGCCGCGATGGGCCGCGGCATGCTCCAATGCGCCACCGCCACCGCGTGCAGCATCGAGAACCTGCAGGTGATCTGGCGCCAGGCGCCCAAGGTCACCGGCCGGGGCCATTTTTCGCACCGCATCGCCTTTTCGCCCGATGGCCAGCACCTGTTCCTCGCCGCCGGCGACCGCCAGAAGCTCACTCCCGCGCAGGATCTCTCCAACACCATCGGCAAGGTGCTGCGCCTGAACCTCGATGGCACCCCCGCCGCCGGCAACCCCTTCGCCGATCGCGGCGGGGTCAGCCGCGAGATCTGGACCTTTGGCAACCGCAACATCTATGGCCTCGATTTCGACGAAGGTGGCCGCTTGTGGGGCGCCGAGCACGGCCCGCGCGGCGGCGACGAGCTGAACCTGCTCGAGCGCGGCAACAATTACGGCTGGCCGCTGGTCTCCAATGGCGTGCATTACGATCGCGATCCGATCCCCGATCACTCCACCCGCCTCGAGTTCACCCCCCCGGTCGTCAGCTGGACGCCGGTGATCGCACCCGGCGGCTTCCTGTTCTATTCGGGCGCGATGTGGCCGGAATGGCAGGGCGACGCGCTGATCGCCGGCCTTTCGAGCGAGGCGCTGATCCGCGTCGACATGGCCGGCGAGAGCGCCTCCGAGGCCGGTCGCTATTCCTTCGGTAATCGCCTGCGCGACATCGCCGAGGGGCCCGACGGCTCGCTCTGGATCATCGAGGATGGCGAGGGCGGCCGCCTGCTCCGGCTCACCCCGAACTGACCCTGGCACCTGGGCGCGCGCGGTGATTGCCACGGCGCGCGCCCCGCCCCATCGGCG
>LXQI01000036.1:25737-32850 GCA_001683845.1 Erythrobacter sp. ANT-B3C2
GATCGACCCGGCGCTGGCCGAGCACCTGCTTGATCGCGCCTTCGGGACAGAGCGCCATAACCGCACCGCCTACGCCATCCGCCACGGCATGGACTGGCTGCCCAGCCTCAGCTTCGCCGCGCTCGATGCCGAGGAGTACATCGTCGGCACGATCCAGGCCTGGCCCGTCGCGCTGACCGACCCGGACGGCCGCGCCCACCCCCTCATCATGGTCGGTCCGGTCGCCGTCGAGCCCGCCCGGCAGGACCAGGGCTTCGGCCGCGCGCTGCTGGCCGCGCAGCAGGCCGCGCTCGATCCGCGCGCGCCGCTGCCGCAGGTGCTGATCGGCAACGAGCCCTATTACGCCCGCTTCGGCTACAGCGCGAAACCCACCGCCGGCTGGCGCTGCCCCGGCCCGTGGGAGCCCGCCCGGCTGCTGGTCCGCGCCGACAATCCCGCCGTGCTCCCGCGCCAGGGCATGCTGGGGCCTTGGCGCGGCTGAAGCGCTCTGGCATCGCGCCTGCCATGCCCTACGAAGCCCCACCCGACCTTGCCGCCATGTCGCTGCTGGAAATCGCCCGCGCGGTCGAGCAGCGGCGCCTGCCCCCGGTCGAGCAATGGAACCCGCCCGAAACGCTCGATAGCGAAATACGCATCGCCGCGGATGGCAGCTGGCACCACCGGGGCGCCCCGATCCGCCGCCCGGCCATGGTGCGCGCCTTCGCCTCGCTGCTCATGCGCGATGCCGAAGGGCAGCACTGGCTGATGACCCCGCAATGCCGCCAGTCGATCGCAGTGGATGATGCCGCGTTCATCGCGGTCGATTTGCAGCGCAAGGGTGATGCGCTGGCCTTCCGCCTCAACACCGACGAGCTGGTGCTGGCCGGCCCCGGCCACTCCCTGCGCGCCGCCGGCAATGCGGAGGCCCCGGCGATCTACCTCGCCGTCCGCCACGGCTGCGAGGCCCGGCTGGATCGCTCCACCTGGCTCCAGCTGGTCGAGGAGGCGCTCGCCGAGGGTGACGATCTCGCCGTCACCAGCCAGGGCCTGCGCTTCCCGCTCATCCCCGCATGAGCGCCCTGTTCGATCGCCTTCGTCTGCAGTTCGATCAGGGCCACGGCCTCACCCTGCCCGATCTGCGCTGCGATGCGGATGTCGCCCCGCCCGATCTGCGCGCAGCCGCGGTGCTGATCGCGGTCACCGATCGGCCTGAACCCGGCATCCTGCTGATCCACCGTACCCCGGGCATGCGCGCCCATCCGGGGCAAATTGCCCTGCCCGGCGGCACGCTCGATCCAGGCGAGGATGCGGTCACCGCGGCGCTGCGCGAAGCGCAGGAAGAGCTGGGGATCGACCCCGCCGCGGTCCGCATGCTGGGAGCGAGTGATCGCTTTGTCACCGGCACCGGCTACGATGTCACCCCGGTGCTGGCGCTGGTCCCGCCGGGCCTCGCCATCGTGCCCAACCCGGCCGAGGTGGCCGACTGGTTCGAGGCCCCGCTGCGCTTCCTGCTCGATCCCGCCAATCACGCCATCCGCTCGATGGACTGGCACGGTGCGCGGCGCGACTTTGTCGAGATCGAATGGCAGGGCCGGCGCATCTGGGGCATTACCGCGGCGATCCTCGCCAATCTCTCCCGCCGCTTAGATTGGCAGGAGCTGCTTGATGGCTGAGCTGCCCGCTGCCCCCTGGACCGCCCGCGCCGATCTCGCCGCGTTGGTTGCCGCGCTCGGCCCAGACAACACGCGCTGGGTCGGGGGCGCGGTGCGCGACACGCTGCTCGGCCTGCCGGTGAAGGACATCGACGCCGCCACCCCGCTGCTCCCAGCCGAGGTGATGCGCCGGCTCGCTGCAGCAGGGATCAAGACCGTCCCCACCGGGATCGAGCACGGCACCATCACCGCCGTGCTCGGGGAGGGCCCGGTCGAGATCACCACCCTGCGCCGCGATGTCGCCACCGATGGCCGCCACGCCACCGTCGCCTTCGCCAGCGAATGGGCCGAGGATGCCGCCCGGCGCGATTTCACGATCAACGCGCTCTACGCCGATCCGCAGACCCTCCAGATCGAAGACCATATCGGCGGCCTCGCGGATCTTGCCGCCCGGCGCGTGCGCTTCATCGGCGATGCCCGCCAGCGCATTCGCGAGGACCATTTGCGGATCCTGCGCTATTACCGCTTTCAGGCCCGCTTCGGCAGCGCGCTGGATGCGGAGGCCGAGGCCGCCTGCGCCGAACTCGCCCCCACCCTCCAGGGCCTCAGCCGCGAGCGGGTGGCAATGGAGCTGCTCGCGCTGCTGGCCTTGCCCGACCCTTCGTCCACCCTCGCGCGGATGGAGGAGAACGGCGTCCTGCGGCTGGTCCTGCCCGAACTAACCCCCGAGGCCGTGGCCACCCTCGCGGCGCTCGCCCACCACGAGGCGGCGCAAGACACATCGCCCGATCCGCTGCGCCGCCTCGCCGCGCTGCTGCCCGGCGACCCCAGACTGGCCGAGCAAGTCGCCTCCCGCCTTCGCCTCTCCACCGCCCAACGCAAGCGCCTCGCCACCGCGGCCGCGCGCACAGCCAAGCCCGGCGATCCGCGAGCGCTCGCCTACCTCCTCGGGCGCGAGGAGGCGATCGACCGGCTGCTCCTCGCCGGCGCCTCGCTCGCCCCGCTCGCCGGGTGGACCGTCCCCGCTTTTCCGTTGAAGGGCCGCGCCATCCTGGCGCGCGGCATCGCCGCCGGGCCCGAGGTCGCGCGGCTGCTGCGATCGGTGGAGGAGCGCTGGGTGGCGGAGGGCTTCCCGCCCGAACCGCGGCTCACCGCGCTGCTGGACGAGGCGCTGGCAGGCTGAAAATACCGCATTGCAGCAGCTTCACCTCAGCTTCATAACGGCTCGGCGATAAGCGATTGCAAGGCCCGCGCATCACTGGTGCGCGGGCGGTGAAAGCGGGTCGAAACGATTGCACAAGCGCCGGCGGCTTCCGCCGTTGGCCATGGAAGCCTCCCGAGGCTCCGCGTGCACGCTTTCCCGTCCGTCTTGTAGCGCCGCAACGGCGCACGAAGATCAAGTTTCAAGCCACTGGAGAATGAACGATGATGAACAAGTTTGCAGCCGCCTCCGCCCTCGCCTGCATGGCCGTCAGTGCTCCCGCTTTGGCACAGGAAGCCGTTGAGGCGCAGAACGGCGAAGTGACCGTCGGCTCCACCGTCTATGGGCCGCAGGACGGCATCGTCGGCACGGTCGAGCGGATCGAGGGCACCAACGTCGTCGTCAACACCGGCACGATGGAAGCCACCCTGCCCGCCAATGTCTTTGCCATCGGCGAGAACGGCCCCGTGATCGGCGTCAGCAAGGCCGATCTCGAAGCCGCGATCGTCGCCGCCCAGCAGGAAGCAGCCGCCGCGCTTGATGCCGCGCTGGTGCCCGCAGCATCGCTTTACAGCGCCGATGGCCAGGTCGTCGGAACGGTCACCGAAGTCGGCGCCGACGGGCTGGTCGTGGTTGAGCACAATACCGCCGGCCCCATCCAGCTGCCCAAGGACCAGATGACGGTGCAGGACGGCAATGTGACACTGCTCGCCACCGCCGCCGCGCTGGAAGCGGCCGTTTCGGCCCAGACTGGCGCCGAACTCTAAGCGCCCGCAATAAAGCAGGAAGGGCCGGGCTCCACGCAGGAAGTCCGGCCCTTTCTTGCGCTCCTCGCGCGCATACGCAGGGAGAACCGCCCGCTCAGAACCGGTTATCGGCCGGAAACCCGCGCGGGGGCAAGCGTCCCGCCGCGCCGCGCGCCACCTTCCACTGCCAAATATCCTTTTCCACTCGCACCCGGCCGGTCTCGCCGCCCATCGTCCAGCTGAGCCCATCCTCCAGTCGGAAGGTGGTCGCATCGGCCAGCCCGCCTTCGCGATAGCGCTGCAGCGCCACCCCGGCACCGCGCGTCATCTGCGGCAGCTCGTCCAGATGGAACACCAGCAGCTTGCGGTTTTCGCCCAGCACGGCGGCATGGTCGTGCCCCTCCCCGATCACCCGCACCACCGCCAGCTTCGCCTCGCCCTTCAGGTTCACCACCTGGCGGCCCTTGCGCGTTTCAGCCAGCAGCTCCTCGGTCAGCGCGGCGAAGCCCTTGCCCGGGGTCGCCGCGAGCAGCAGGCGCCGCCCCGGCCGGTGCACCAGCAGCGCCACCGCCTGCGCCGCCCCTTCGATATCGAGCATGGTACGGATCGGCTCGCCGAAGCCGCGCGCTCCCGGCAGCTTGTCCGCGCCCAGGGTGAAGAAGCGCCCGTCGTCGGTGGCGATCAGTAGCTTGTCGGTGGTCTGCGCGTGGAGCGCGAAGGCGGGCCCATCGCCCTCCTTGTACTTGAACTCGGCCCCGTTCGCATCGTCCCCCAGCGGCACGTGGCCGCGCGCGGCGCGGATCCACCCCTTGGCCGAAAGGATCACCGTCACCGGCTCCTTCTCGATCATCGCTTCCAGGCTGAAGCTGGTGGCGGGCGTCGCGGCCTCGGCGATGGTGGTGCGCCGGCGGCCCAGCGGCGTTTCCTCGCCATATTCCTTGCGCAGCGCCTTCAGCTCGCGCCGCAGCCGCTTCTTCTGCAGCTGCGGCGATTCCAGTAGCGCCTCCAGCTCGCCGCGCTCGGCGATCAGCCTTTCACGCTCCTTGGTGAGCGCCATCTCCTCCAGCTTGCGCAAACTCCGCAGCCGCATGTTGAGGATCGCCTCGGCCTGCCGGTCGGTCAGCGCGAATTCGGCGATCAGCAGCGGCTTGGGCTCGTCCTCGGCGCGGATGATGGCGATCACCCGGTCGAGATTGAGGAAGGCGATGATATAGCCCTCCACCAGCTCCAGCCGGTCGGCGATCTTCTGCAGCCGGTGGCGGGTGCGCCGCTGGAGAATGTCGATCTGGTGCGCGATCCAGTTCGACAGCAGCTCGTGCAGCCCCATCACCATCGGCGTGCGCGTGGCATCCAGCACGTTGAGGTTGAGCCCGAAGCGCACCTCCAGATCGCTCAGCTTGTACAGCCCGTCCTTCAGCAGATCGGGGTCGATGTTGCGGCTCTTGGGCACGAGCACGATGCGCACCTTCTCGTCGCTCTCGTCGCGCACATCCTCTAGGATCGGCAGCTTGCGATCGGCGATCAGCGCGGCGATCTGCTCGATCAGCTTGCCCTTGGCCACCTGGTAAGGAATTTCCGAGACCACCAGCTGCCACTGCCCGCCGCCCAGCCGCTCGATCCCCGCCTCGCGATCCGCCTCGGTGCGCCCCTCGGCGGCATGAAACCGGCCGCGCAGCCGGAACGATCCGCGTCCCGTCTCATAGGCGGCGGCGATCGCCTCCGGCCCATCCACCACCAGCCCCCCGGTGGCAAAATCAGGGCCGTGGAACAGCTCCATCAGCCGCTGGTGAGGGGTGTGAGGGCGATCGATCAGCTCCAGCGTGGCATCGATGATCTCGGCCACATTGTGGCTGGGGATCGAGGTCGCCATGCCCACGGCGATGCCGCTGGCTCCATTGGCCAGCAGATTGGGGAACAGCCCCGGCATCAGCGCGGGCTCTTCGTCCTCGTTGTTGTAGGTGGGGACGAACTCGACCGTCCCCTCGTCCAACCCCTCCATCAGCTGCATCGCGGTGCGCGTCAGCCGGCATTCGGTGTAGCGATAGGCGGCGGCGTTATCGCCATCGATATTGCCGAAGTTCCCCTGCCCCAGCACCAGCGGATAGCGCAGCGTGAAATCCTGCGCGAGCCGCACCATCGCATCGTACACCGCCACGTCGCCATGGGGATGGTACTTGCCGATCACGTCACCCACCACGCGGGCCGATTTCTTGGGGGCATTGCCCGGATCGAGCCGCAGCTGGCGCATGGTCCACAGCAAGCGGCGGTGGACCGGCTTCAGCCCGTCGCGCAGATCGGGCAGCGAGCGGGCGGTGATCGTCGAGAGCGCATAGACGAGGTAGCGCTCCGACAAGGCAGCGTCGAACGGAGCGTCGACGATCGCGTCGAACGGGTCCTTCTCGTCATCGATGGTGGCCATGCGGCGTGCCCTACCACCGGCACGGCTGGCGGATAAAGTCCGGAACGCAGGGCTTTCCCCACCTGTTGTCAGGGCAGAGAACCACCAGGAGACCCCCAATGCCCAAGCGCGTGATGATCCTTGCCACCGATGGCTTCGAGCAATCCGAGCTGGAAAAGCCCCGCGCCATGCTGGACGAGGCAGGCTTCGAAACCATCGTGGTCAGCCCGCAGGAAGACCGCATCCGGGGCTGGGACGAGACGGATTGGGGCCGCACAGTGAAGGTCGATCTCACGCTGGACGAGGCCGAGGCCGGCGATTTCCAGGCGCTGCTGCTCCCGGGCGGCCAGATCAACCCCGACAAGCTGCGGATGGAAGACAAGGCCGTCGACCTGGTGCGCGCCTTCTGCAAGGCGGGCAAGCCGGTGGCGGCGATCTGCCACGGCCCATGGCTGCTGGTGGAGGCCGATGCGGTGCGCGGCCGCACCGTGACCAGCTGGCCCTCGATCCGCACCGATCTGAAGAACGCCGGTGCCAATGTGGTCGACAGGCAAGTGGTGGTGGACGGCAATCTCATCACCAGCCGCAAGCCCGGCGATATCCCCGCTTTTACCGATGCCCTGATTACGGCGCTGGAGACGGTGCAACAGCCGGGCTGACTGAAAGGCGCTGAAGCGGCGGCGGCACGCTGCCCCAGCCTTAGCGTTCCCCCTTAGCCAATGCCGGTTGCGGGGAACGAAAGGAGGCAGTAGATGACCATGCTTCTGTTTTCCTAGGAGAGAAAAGCATGATTAACCTCCGCATCGCCGCCGCACTGGCCGCAACCACTCTGGCACTGTCCGCCTGTGACGTCGAGCAGACCGAAGAGGGCGATATGCCCGAACTCGAAGTCCAGGGCGGCAACATGCCCGAGTATGATGTCGACACTGCCGACGTGGACGTCGAGACCGAGACCCGGACGGTCGAGGTTCCGACGCTCGAGGTCGAGGAGGCCGATGCCGGCGCTACCGGCCGAGCCCAGTAAAGTCTAGATCACCTGCATATCCCGGCTCTCGGCCGGGATATGCACCTCGATCCCGTCGAGCGCGGGTTCGAGCACGATCTGGCAGGACAGCCGGCTGGTCCGGCAGGGGGGGG
>LXQI01000036.1:33016-70657 GCA_001683845.1 Erythrobacter sp. ANT-B3C2
GCAGGCCATCTGCCCCTCGCAGGTGCCCTCCAGGGGCATGCCGGCGGCCTGCGCCACCTCCAGCAACCGGTCGCCCGCGGCGGCCTGCGCCACGATCGTCTCGCCGGCGCGTGTCATGAATTTGACCCTGATCGTCCCTATCCTTGCTGCGCTGCAGCAACGGTAATCATTTCGGCGGCGCGTTCAAGCGAGTCGATTTGCGTGTAGCGTCCAAAACCGAGACGGATCGAACCGCGCGCCTCCCTTGGCAAAAGCCCGATGGCCGAAAGCACATGGCTCGGCCGGCCCGATCCGCTGGCGCAGGCCGATCCGGCGGAGAATGCAACGCCGCGCACATCCGCCATCAACCGCGCCACATCCAGCCCCTCGCGCCGCAGGTTGAGATTGCCGCGATAACGCGCCTCGGCGCTGCCATTCAGCGTCCAGCCGCCGAACAATTCGCGCGCCCGCGCCCACAACGCCGCTACATGCGCTGCATCCTCGTCCCTGCGCGCCAGCGCCAGCTCGGCCGCCGCACCCATCCCCGCGCACAGCGCCGGGCTCAGCGTGCCAGAGCGCAAGCCGCCCTCCTGCCCGCCGCCGGTGACCAGCGGGGCCAGCTCCACCCCCTCGCGCACCCACAGCGCGCCGATCCCCTTAGGGCCGTGGAACTTGTGCGCGCTGATGGCGATCATGTCGGCTTGCGCGAGGGGCAGCTTGCCCGCCGCCTGCACCGCATCGCACAGGAACAGCGCCCCCGTCGCCCGCGCCCGCGCGGCCAGTTCGGCGACCGGCTGGATCGTGCCGATCTCGTTGTTCACCTGCATCACCGCCACCAGTCCCACGCCCTCGGGCAGCGGCACCTGCGCATCCACCAGCCCCTCGCGGTTCACCGGCAGGATCTGCGCCCCACCCGGTAGCGCCTGCGCCGTATCGAGCACCGCGGCATGTTCGATCGCGCTCACCGCCACCAACGCGCCTCCGCGCACCGCCTCCGCACCCCGCAGCGCGATATTCAGCGCCTCGGTCGCGCCGCTGGTGAAGATCACGCGCCCGCCCGGCGGAAACAGCGCCGCCACCTGCTCGCGAGCCCAATCCACCGCCGCCCCCGCTTCACGGCCGAGGACATGCGGCGAATGCGGATTGCCGAAGCCCCCATCCTCCGGCCCGCCCAGCCAGCGCAGCATCGCCTCACGCGCCTCAGGCGCGAGCGGCGTCGTCGCCTGATAATCAAGGTAGATCATCGCGCGAGACTTCCCCAGGCATCGGCAAAGGAGTCCAGCTCGGCCGCCGTGGTGCTCCAGCCGAGACTCACGCGAATGGTGTGCCGCGCCGCCTCCCCATCCAGCTCAAAGGCGCTGAGCACCCGGCTGGGCTTGAGCGAACCGGACGAGCAGGCGCTTCCCGCCGAGACCGCAAAGCCCATCGAATCCAGCCGCATCAACAAGGCCGCCGAGCTGAGGCTGCGCGCGGTGACCGCGAAGATATGCGAGCACTGCACGCCGGGGCCGAACACCGTGCCGCCCTCGGAGAGCCGCTCGCGAAAGCCCATCCGCTCCTCGGCACTGGTCTGCCAATGCGCCATCTCCGCAACATTGAGCGCCGCCGCGAAGCCGAGCACCCCGGCAAGGTTCTCGGTGCCCGCGCGATAGCCACGCTCCTGTCCACCCGCCGCTTCAAGCAGCCCGAAATCGCGCACCAGCAGCGCCCCCACGCCCACCGGCCCGCCCAGCTTGTGGGCCGAAACCACGATCATGTCCGCCTCGGGCAGCGGCGCCCTGCCGGCGGATTGGGAGCAATCCGCCAGCAGGATGCCGCCCGCGTTCCGAACCGCCTCGGCCACGTGAGCCCCGCATTCGGACAGCAGATCGGTGCCGGTTTCCGAATTGCGCGACTGGATCGCCACCACCGCTCGCCCATTCTCCGCCAGCGCGCTGCGCAGCAACGCAGGATCAATCCCGAACCCGCTCGCCCCGCTCTCCACCAGCGGCAGCACCTCGGCCTCGGGCGCTGCGCGGAACACCGCATCGTGCTCCACCGCGCTCACCAGCCGCCGCTGCGCCCTCGCCCGGCCCAGCCCGATCGCCAGCGCCTCGCTCGCGCCGCTGGTGAAGATCACCTCGCCCTGCCAGCCGAGCGCCGCCTTCACCCGCTCGCGCGCATCTTCCAGCGCGCGGCGCGCGGCACGGCCCTCGGCATGCGGGCTGGATGGGTTGGCCCACAGGCGCGCGCCCTCCTCCATCGCCGCGCGGGCTTCGGGTCGCAGCGGCGTCGTGGCCGCATGGTCGAGATAAATCCGGTGGTTCATGCAACATTTGCGAATTTGCGCGCACGACCTATATAGCGCGGCTCCTTCGCGGGGCCACCCGCCGATCCCGAGACAACCCCCAGACTACAAGGGCCGCCCATGCCGTCCGTCATCTTTCCCGGTCCCGAAGGCCGTCTCGAAGGCCGTTTCTCCCCCGCCACGCGCCCGCGCGCGCCGGTGGCGATGATCCTGCACCCCCATTCGCAGGGCGGCGGCACGATGAACGATCGCATCGTCCAGCGGCTCTACAAGACCTTTGTTGATCGCGGCTTTGCCACCCTGCGGTTCAATTTTCGCGGCGTCGGGCGCAGCCAGGGCAGCTTCGACAATGGCGTGGGCGAATTGTCCGATGCGGCCAGCGCGCTCGACTGGGTGCAGTCGATCCACCCCGAGGCGCAGACCACCTGGGTCGCAGGAGTGAGCTTCGGCGCGCTGATCGGCATGCAGCTGCTGATGCGCCGGCCCGAGATCCGCGGCTTCATCTCGATCGCCCCGCCGGCAAACATGTATGATTTCTCGTTTCTCGCGCCGTGCCCGGCCAGCGGCATCTTCATCCAGGGCCTGGCCGACACGGTGGTGCAGCCGGTCTCGGTGCAGAAGCTGGTCGACAAGCTGCGCACCCAGCGGCACATCACGATCCATCACGAGGAAATTCCCCGCGCCAACCACTTCTTCGAGAAAGAGAATGATGAGCTGATGGCCGCGGTGGACAAGTACCTGAACTTCCGCCTCGACCCGGCCTGCCCGATCCGCTGAAATGCGGCCCCGATGCGGGCCGCTTCAAACCCGCTTGCGCCCCGCTTTCGCCCCGCGGCAAGCCCCAATCCGGCGCCCGCAGTAGCGGTGCAAATGGCGCCTTAGCGCTCGGCGGCGGGGCGCTCCATCGGCTCCGCACCGCGGGGCGTCGGGATGGTCCAGACCAGCACGTTGGCAATCATCACCGCCGCCAGCAGCAGCATCAGCCCCACCTGCTTGCCCCATCCCTGCCGGCGCCATAGATAGATCGCGCCCCCGATCAGCACGAGGGCAGCGAGCGTCACGATGCTGAGAACCCAGTCCATCGCACGGCTGATAGCGCCGATCGCACCGACAAGGAACAAGCCGCCCACCTGCCCAGTTGAACCCGCGCACACCAGCCATCCAAGGACATCCCAATGGGCATTTTCTCGAAAATCCGTGACGCGATCCTCCCCAACCGGGACAAGCCTGAACAGGCCCAGCGCCCCGCCGCCGCCACCACCGCCGCGGCCCAGAAGCCCGCCGCCCAGCAACCCGCCGCCCGCCCCGCGCCGATGGATGGCGGGGACGTCGAGCAGCGGCTCGATGCCATGGAGGGTGCCGAGAAGCTCAACTGGCGCAGCTCGATCGTCGACCTGATGAAGCTGATCGGGGTGGATTCGGGCTTCGCCAACCGCAAGGAACTGGCCGGCGAGCTCGGCAAGGCCGATTATGCGGGTACCGCCGAGGAGAACATCTGGCTTCACCGCCGCACCATGCAGGAGCTGGCAAAGAATGGCGGCCGGGTGCCGCAGTCCTTCCTCGACTGAGCACCCACTCCCGCCACGATTGTCTCGCCCGGCGCGACGGGGTAGGGCTGGCCGATGATCGCCGAGCCAGCCCCTGCCCCCTTCGCCGGCGAGCGCCAGCGATCGATCGCGCTGGTGGATGATGATCGCAACATCCTCGCCACGCTCTCGATCGCGCTGCAATCCGAAGGCTATGCCACCCGGCTTTATTCGGATGGCGAAGCGGCGCTGAAGGCGCTGATCGCCAACCCACCCGATCTCGCCGTGTTCGACATCAAGATGCCGCGAATGGACGGGATGGAGCTGCTCCGGGCCCTGCGCGAAACCAGCGACCTGCCGGTCATCTTCCTCACCAGCAAGGACGAGGAGCAGGACGAGGAAGCGGGCCTGGCGATGGGTGCGGACGATTACATCGCCAAGCCGTTCAGCCAGCGCCTGCTGCTCGCGCGGATCCGCGCGATCCTGCGCCGCGCCGGCCCGGCGCCCGAACCCGGGTCTGAGAACGGGGGCGGCGACTTCCTGCAGGAGCCGGCCAGCGCCGAACCGCTGGTCCATCGCGGGCGGCTGGTGATGGATCCCTCGCGCCACCGGGTGACGTGGGACGCCCGGCCGGTATCGCTCACCGTCACCGAGTTCCTGATCCTGGAGGCGCTCGCCCAGCGGCCCGGGGTGATCAAGAGCCGCAACCAGCTGATGGACGCGGCCTACCCGGACGATGTGTTCGTCGACGATCGCACCGTCGACAGCCACATCAAGCGGCTGCGGCGCAAGTTCCGCTCCGTCGATCCGGAATTCGGCGCCATCTCGACGCTCTACGGTGCAGGCTACAGCTTCTCCGATGCCTGAAGCCACGGTCGCGGCGCCAACCATCGGGCGCCGGCTGGAGCGCCTCGCCTTTCCGCTCGACACCTCGCTCACCTCGCGCATTTTGGCGGTCAACCTGATCCCGCTGATCCTGCTGGCGGGCAGCCTGTTCTTCCTCGATTCCTACCGGCGCCAGCTACTCGACGAGCGCTACCGTCTCGCGCGGATCGAGGCGCAGATCACCGCCGAGGCGCTTGCCGGCGCTAGCCGCGAGCGGCAGGAGGCGCTGCTGGTGCAGATCGGCCGCGAGCAGCACATGCGCCTCAGGATGTACGACCCGCAGGGGCGGCTCACTGCCGACAGCTTCGAACTGGCCGAGCCTTCCTTCGCCTTCGGCGACCCGGCGGCCGACCCGCTGGGCAAGGATTTCGCCCGCTGGACCGATGCGGCAGTGGATTTCGCCGTCGGCGCTCGCCAGGTGCCCCCCTATGTCGAGCCCGCCGAGCCGGTGGCAGATGCCTGGCCCGAGCTGGCCCGCGCACGCGGGCAGGGGCTGACGCAGATCGAACTGCGCCACGCGCCCGACCGCACGCCGGTGATCACCGCCGCGGCGCCCGTGGGCCTCAATGGCGTCACCCTGCTGACCACCCGCAACGCCGCCGATATCACCCAGGCGGTGCGCGCCGCGCGCAGCTCGCTGCTGACGATCGCCGCGCTGGTGCTGTTCGTATCGGTCGTGCTGTCGCTCTATCTCGCGCGCACCATCATCGATCCGCTGCGCCGCCTCGCCGGGGCCGCGGTGCGCGTGCGGCTGGGCCGCGAACGCGACGTGGAGGTGCCGCGCATGCAGCAGCGCGGCGACGAACTCGGCGTGCTCGCCCGGGCAGTGTCGGACATGACCAGCGCGCTGCGCCACCGGATCGACGCGGTCGAGAGCTTCGCCGCCGATGTGGCGCACGAGATCAAGAACCCGCTGGCCTCCTTGCGCAGCGCGGTCGAATCGCTCGGCCGGGTGGAGGACCCGGCCCTGCGCGCGCAGCTGACCGAGATCGCCGCGCACGATGTCCGCCGGATCGACCGGCTGGTGAGCGAGATCGCCGAGGCCAGCCGCATCGATGCCGAGCTGAGCCGTGCCACCTTCGTGGCGATCGACCTCGCCGCGCTGATCGAAAATGTGGTCAGCGCGCGCGAGGATCGCGGGCTCAACCAGGGCCGCCCGATCGAGATCGAGCGGCGCGGCCGGTCCACCCTGGTGATGGGCGTGCCGCTGCGGCTGGAGCGGGTGGTCGAGAACCTGCTCGACAATGCGGTCTCCTTCTCGCCCCCCGGCGGCCGGATCGCGGTGGTGATCGAGAAGGCCGAAGACCGGCTGCACGCCACCATCTGCGACGAGGGGCCGGGCATTCCCGTCGAAGCCCGCGAGAAGGTGTTCGAGCGGTTCCATTCGGACCGGCCGGAGGAGGAGAGCTTCGGCCAGCACAGCGGCCTGGGCCTCGCCATCGCCCACACCATCGCCCAGGCGCACGATGGCACGCTGACGGTACAAGACCGGCCCGATGGCGGCCGCGGCGCCTGCCTCGCGCTGGAGCTGCCGGCCGCGTGAACGCGCTGCTCCAGCGGGCCAGCGCGGTTGCGCTGCAGGGCCGTGCGGTGCTGATCGAGGGACCGCCGGGCAGCGGCAAATCCAGCCTCGCACTGGCGCTGATCGATCGCGGCGCGGTGCTGGTGGGGGATGATGGCGTGGCGCTGGCGGTGCGCGAGGGCCGCCTGTGGGCCGCCCCGCCGCCCAACACCGCCGGGCTGATCGAGCTGCGCAACGTCGGCCTCCTTCGCCTGCCCACGGCCGAGGCACCGGTGGCGCTGGTGCTGCGGCTGGACCCCGACGCGCCGCGCTTCGTCGAGGTCGCGGAGACGGCCACACTCGCCGGCATCGCGGTGCCGCTGATCCGGCTCTACCCGGACAGTTCGGTCCTGCCGCTGCGCGCCGAGCACGCGCTGGCGCTCCACGGCACACCCGCCAGCTAACTCTTCACAAGCGCGCGCCTTGGCCCCAAACCCTCATCCATGCCCAGCGATTCGGCCGATAGCCGCCAACGGATCGTGTTCGTCACCGGAATGCTCGGCGCCGGCAAGACGACCACTCTGCACGAGCTGGAGGACCTCGGCTGGGAGGCGCTCGACAACTTCCCCGTCCGCATGCTCGAACGGCTGATCGACGGCGACACCGGGCAGCACCCGCTGGCGATCGGCTTCGACTGCCGCACCCGCGGCCTTGTGCCGGAGGAGGCGATCGAACAGGTCCGCCGTTTTGCCGAGCGCGAGGACATCGTGGTCAGCTCGCTGTTCCTCGATTGCGCCGGACTCGAGCTGGAGCGCCGCTTCAACGAGACCCGCCGCCGGCATTTCCTGGCGCAGGACCTGCCCGTCGCCGCCGGCATCGCCGCCGAGCGCGAGCTGCTTGAGCCACTCCGGCAATGGGCGGACCTGCTGATCGACACCACCAATTTCACCACCAACGATTTGCAGATCCGCATGCGCGAACTGTTTGCCGACTCCGCGCCGCAGGAGATGACCGTCACCGTCACCAGCTTCGGCTTCTCGCGCGGAATGCCGCCCGCGGCCGATCTGGTGTTCGACATGCGCTTCCTCGATAATCCGCACTGGGTGCCCGGCCTGCGCGAGCAGACCGGGCTCGATGCCCCCGTCGGCGAGCGGATCGAGCAGGACCCCGCCTTTGCCTCCGCCTATGCGCGCATCCGCGACCTGCTGCTCGAATTGCTGCCGCTCTATGCGAACAAGGGCAAAAGCTACGTCAACATCGCGTTCGGCTGTACCGGAGGAAGACACCGCTCGGTCTTCACCGCCGAGCGCATGGCCGGAGCCTTGCGCGAGGCCGGCTTTTCGCCCACGGTGATACACCGCAATCTGAGTTCTCGTGGCTCCGAGATGCTGGAGGGGCGCCCACAGGCGTGAATTGCAATTTGTCGCCTCAACCTCATTACCCATCTCACCAGGGCGATCACGCCTCGCCAGGCTGCCCCACGCAATGATCGGCATGATCCTGGTCACGCACGGGCGCCTCGCCGATGAATTCGTGCTGGCGATGGAGCATGTGGTCGGCGCCCAGCCCGATGTCGCCACCGTGTGCATCGGCCCGAACGACGACATGGAGGCGCGCCGCAAGGAAATCGCCCAGGCCATCCGCCGGGTCGACAGCGGCAGCGGCGTCGTCATCCTGACCGATCTGTTCGGCGGTACCCCCTCCAATCTCGCCATTTCGCTGCTGCAGAACGGCAAGACCGAGGTGATTGCCGGAATCAACCTGCCGATGTTGATTCGTCTCGCCGGCACGCGCAAGGACAAGAGCCTGTCCGCGGCAACGGCCGCCGCCCGCGAGGCCGGCCGCAATTACATCATCATCGCCTCGGAGTTCCTCGGGCAGGAGGCGTGAGAAGGGAGGGCCGGCTTGGGAGAGGCTCGGCAGGAAGTCACCATCGTCAACAAGCGCGGCCTGCACGCCCGGGCCAGCGCCAAATTTGTCTCGGCCGTCGCCCAGATGGAGGGCAGCGAGGTGAGCGTGGCGAAGGATGGCGGCAGCGCGGCCGGCGGCTCGATCTTAGGGCTGATGATGCTGGGCGCGGCCCGGGGCGATACGGTGGAACTGTGCGTCAGCGGCGATCGGGCGGAGCAACGGCTGGCCGAACTGGTGGCGATGATCGAGAACGGTTTCGGCGAGGATTGAGCCTGCGGGCTTGGCCAAGCTTCACTCCCCTGCCCCCCAACGCCAGGCCCGATCGCTGATGCGCCGCTCCATCACCGGCTTCTCCAACCCCACCGTCAAGGCGCTGCGGGCGCTGCGCGACAAGAAACACCGACGCCAGCAGGGCCGCTTCCTGGCCGAGGGGCTGCGGCTGCTGACCGACGCGCGCGAGGCCGGGCACCTCCCCGAGCTGCTCGTGATGGCCAGCAATCGCGAGCCGCACCCGCTGCTGGCGGCGCTCGAACAGGCGGTGGAGCAGGCCGGCGGCGAGATCGTCGAAACCCCGCCCGAGATCCTCGCCAAGATCACCGCCAAGGACAATCCGCAGGCGGTGATCGGCATGTTCGCCGAGTTCGACACCGCGCTTGGGCGGCTCGACCCCATGAGCGCCCCCATCTGGCTGGTCGCACAGGCGCTGCGCGACCCGGGGAACCTGGGCACCATGCTGCGCACCGGCGATGCGGTGGGCGCGGGCGGGCTGATCCTGATTGACGATTGCGCCGACCCGTTCTCGGCCGAGGCGGTGCGGGCCAGCATGGGCGCGCTGTTCACGCAAAGCATCGCGCAGGCGGGGTGGGACGAGTTCCGCGGCTGGCTGCGCGCCGCGCCGGGCCCGGCCAAGAGCCAGCTGGTCGCCGCCTCACTCGCCGCCGATGCGCGGCCCTATCGCGGCGCGTCTTACGCCGCCCCCTGCTTCATTCTGGTCGGCAACGAATCGCGCGGTTTACCCCCTAAGTTCGAGGCCGTCTGTGACCTGCGCGTCACCCTGCCGATGCGCGGCCGCGCCGACAGCCTGAACGCGGCGGTGGCAGCGGCGGTGCTGGCCTACGAGGCGGCGGCGACGCTCGCGCTCGGCGCGGTCGAGCATCACCCCTCGGACCCCGGCGCTTAGACGTCCCGGAGCGCAGCACACCACCGGATCATCGCCGCTGCGAGGGGCGAAGTCGCACCGCTTGGCTGCGAGCGGCGGGGCCGGTCTCGCCTCTGGCTGGCGGAAATGGAACCCGGCTGAACGTGGTGGAACTCACGCCGGGCGCGTGGTTCGCTATCCGTCGACCTCACCAATGCCGCCCATCGGCTGAGGGGTAGCGCCGGGTTCATTCATTGGTTCATTGCTGCCCCCACCAATATCGCGGGCAAGGCAGCAGCAGAGGCAATGGAGATCAAAAGGAGATTTCTCGGCGCGATAGCGCGATCCGCCATCGTCGGGCGCAGGCAAGCGAGCGGATGCGGCTGGTCCGGAGGTTATACGGGAGTGGCGTGCGGCATCGTGAACCGGATTGCCGAGTCCGACATCTCGTGCGGGATTATCCACGAACCGGTGATCCCCCGCACCGAGCCCTTCTTGCGGTTGCTCGGTGATCTGGCCGGCTTCCGGCAAGCTGCCAACGCGCTTCGCGCCCGACAGCATGCTAACCGGAAGCGTCCACCCCGCTAATGTGAGCCGCTCTAGCCCTCCCCCGAGAGCCGTCTTTCCCCCACTCTCCCGCCGAAGCCGATCCCAAGCACTGGCGGAATGGCCGCGCTCGAACGAATCCGCTTCGACGTCCTGCCAGCCCCACCCTGCCAGCCCACCCTGCCAGCCCCGACCGCCAGGCCGCGCCCTGCAAGCCACCCACCTGCAAGCCGCGCCCTGCGGCCGGCCCGCCCACAAGCGCCGCTCAGTCGCCCGCGACCAGGCTCGTGACGGTCCAGCGATTGTTGCGGCGGGCGGCGGTAAGGCGGTAGTCGAGCATGCTGCGCAGCGAACCCGTTGCCATGAAGCCACGCGTTCCGTCGGGCAAAGCGATCGGCTGGAACGCCGCGCCCGGCTGCAGGGCCTCGATCGCCACTACGTCCCAGGTCACCCGGCCGATCTCGGGCGCGGCCGCGTCCGGCGCCGAGTATACGGGCACCTCGCTGCCGGTGACGAGCATCGCCGAGCCAGTGTCGCGCAAGGTGAGTTCCTGCGCGGCGATCCACGGGATCGTGATACCGCCCTGAGCGTTGGCCGCGCAGCCGAGCGAGAGCATCCTCTGCAACTCGCTCCACAGCGGATTGTCCGCGCCAGATAGGCGACTGCGCAACTCGGCCGCACCCGTGCCGCCGCCGAAATCGAGCTTGATATCGTTTGCCGCAAGCGGTGCCAGCAGGGCCGGGTCGCGATCGCGGATGGCGGTGGAGAGGCGGGCGCGGAAGGCGCTCGCCCCGGGAATGTCGGTGCATTCGTCGCGCGGGGCGAAGCGACCCGGCGCCAGAACCGGCGGCGTCGATGCCGCGGGCTGGACGATCTTCCCGGCGGTTTCAGCGACCCGCGCCGCCGGCGGCTCGCTCCGGTCGCACGCGGCAAGGGTCAGCAGCAGCGCAAGGCCGATCAACCGTCTCATCCCGCGCTCCGCGCCTCCCCTGCCCGCGCCACCCCGACCAGCCGGGGGTTCGCCGGTTCCTCTCCATCGGCCGCCACGTCCGCGGCGGTGTAGCGCGGCGCGCTCTCCACCAGCGAAACCTCCTCGACTTCGCGCTTGCCGATCTCGATCCCCTTGTCGCGCAATTTGCGGGCCGAAGACAAGACGTTGCGTTCGAAGCTGCCGACGAACTTGTTATAATTCCCCACCGCCGTCTCCAGCCCCGAGCCGACCCGCTTCAAATGCTCGCCCGCCACCGCGATCCGGTCGTACAGCTCGGTTGCCAGCATACCGATCGCGCGTGCCTCCTGCGCCAGCGCGTCCTGCCGCCAGACCAGCGCCACAGTCCGCGCGATCGCCACCAGATTGGTGGGCGTCGCCAGCAGCACGCGCCGCTCGAATGCGAAATCCCACAGTGTCGGATCGTGCTCCAGCGCAGCGGCGACGAAATGCTCGCCGGGCACGAACATCACCACGTAATCGGGCGCCTCCTCGAACTGGCTCTGATAGCTCTTGGCACCCAGCTGTTGGACGTGGTTGCGCATCGAACGGGCATGCGCATCGAGCGCCGCCTTGCGCGCCTCGTCGGTGTCGGCCTCGAACGCCTGCTGGTAGGCGTTGAGCGATACCTTGGCATCGATCACCAGCTTGCGCGCCCCTGGCACCCGCACGATCGCATCGGGCCGCAGCCGGCCATCCTCGGTGTCGATCGAATGTTCGAGATCGAAATCGGTGTGCTCGGAAAGGCCACAGCTTTCCAGCACATTGCGCAGCGCCTGCTCGCCCCAGCGGCCCCGCGCCTTGGGCGCATTGGTGAGCGAATTGCCCAGCCGCGCCGCCTCGCGCCGCACCTCCTCCTGCCCCTCGCGCATCGACTGAATCAACCCGGTGAGCTGGCCGAAGCTGTCCACCCGCGCGTTCTCCAGCGCCTCCACCTGCACCTCGTAGCTCTTGAGCCGCTCGCCCACCGGCGCTAGCAGCGCGCGGAGCTTCTCCTCGGAGGCCTTTTCGGAATGGCCGAAGCGCTCGGTGGCGCGCTCGAGAAAGGCGTCCTGCGCGCGGGTCAGCACGGCCGATCCGGTGTTCTCAAATTCCTTCAGCAGCGCGGTGCGCGATTCCTCCAGCAGCCGCCGCTGCTCTGCAAAGCCGGCGGCCTGCGTCTTCAGCGTCGTCAGCTCCTCGCGCGCGAGATCGAGCTGCGCGGCCAGCCGGTCCGCCCGCTCGGCCCGCTCGCTCATCGTCGCCAGCTCGGGGACAATGCGCGAGAGCTTCTCGGTGAGCGTCTTGCACTCGCCCTCCTTCTCGCCGTGGCGGCTGCGCCAGTCGGCGATCGGCCGCGTGCCAAGGAACCAGCCGATCGCCACCCCCGCCAGCAGCGCCACCAGCAGCAGAACGATCGCGACAGCGTCCATCGGAACCTCTCATTGCAAGAACATAAAACGAACATACAACGCGCTCGCATCACGGGCAAGCGGACCGACAAGGTCCTTCCACACGGCGAGCCAACGATGGCTGCTCCGACTGGCACGGTATCGGTTGCGATCTGCTTAAGGGCATGGACGCTCACCTCAAGCGCCGAGGATCCGTCGTCCCCCGCAAATGCCGCCGCGAAGCCTGCCCACCTTCGCACGCTCCGCCGTCAACCGTCGTCGCGACGGGTCTTGCGCTGCTGCCAGGGCCAGCGGCCGTTGATCTCGACCTCCAGGCTGAAGGAGAGGAAGGTGCGGATCAGCACGATGGCGCCAAGCACCAGCACGCTCTCGACTGTCGGCTGGACCGCCACAGACTGGATGATGTCGGCCGCGACCAGCAGCTCCAGCCCCGTCAGGATCGAACGGCCGAGCGCTTTGCGAAAGCCCGCAATCGGCGTGCGATCGGTGGAGCCCGGGATCAGGTGCTCCAGCCGGGCCATCGCCAGCCCCAGCCGCCCGAACGCATAGAGCGTGCCGCAGATGATGACGACGATGCCGCCGAGTTCGAACCAGAGCGCCACATCGCGCGAGATCGTCAGCAGGCGTTCTTCTGAAAGCATCACTGGTTTGAACAGGGAGGCAGCGGAAGGTTCCCGCAACGGCTTGGTAGCGTGGCCTGCGTGAAAGGCTCAGATCGGAACCAGCTCGCCGCCCTGCCGACTCAGGCTCCACTCATCCAACCAGGCCAGAGCCTACGGTAGCAGAACAGTCCGGCAAACCACGGCCCGGAGCACCCTTATCGACGCGCACCCAGCCCACCGCCATCGGCAAGCCTGCAGCGGCCCTCAGGCCGCCTTGCGCGCCTTGTCGAGCTTCTTGAGCGCCATGTTGCGCTTCAACCGGCTGAGGCGGTCGATGAACAGGATGCCGTCGAGGTGGTCCATCTCGTGCTGGATGCACACGGCGAACAGCCCCTCCAGCGCCTCCTCGTGGAGGTTGCCCTCCACATCGTGCCAGCGCACGCGGCAGGCCTTGGGTCGGTCCACATCGGCGTAGATGTCGGGGACGGAGAGGCAGCCTTCCTGATAGCTGCCCAGCTCCGCGGCCGGGTCGATGATCTCGGGGTTTACGAACACGCGCGGGTTGTTGATCACCGGGCGGTGGTCATGCCCGCAGCCATGGTCGCCGCAATCTTCCGGAGCCGCCTCGGGGTCCGGCTCCTGCAAGTCGATCACGAGCACGCGCAGCGGCACGCCGATCTGGATCGCGGCGAGGCCGATGCCATGCGCATCGTACATCGTCTCGAACATGTCGGCCACGAGCGTCTTCAACTCGGCATCGAAGCGCTCGACGGGCTTGGAGATGATCTTCAGCCGGGGGTCCGGCACTTCAAGAATTTCACGGATTGCCATGGCCCCAAGATAAGGGATTTGCGCCCGAACGGCAAGGGAACGGCGCCCCACCCTCCCGGCGCCGCGCCGCAGACCGCCGCTATCCCGCCGCTCGCACGATCTCCGCCCAGCCCGCCTCGTCGATCACCGGGATGTCCAGTTCCGCCGCCTTCTTCAGCTTCGATCCCGCACCCGGCCCGGCCACCACCAGCTGCGTCTTGGCGCTCACCGTGGTGGCCGCGCGGGCGCCCAGCCGCTCGGCCTGTGCCTTGGCCTCGTCGCGGCTCATCGTCTCCAGTTTGCCGGTGAACACGATCGTCTGCCCCGCCACCGGGCTCGCCTTCGTCTCCACCACGAAGTGCGGGGGATCGACCTCGCTCAGCAGATCGTCCCACACCGCGCGATTGTGCGCCTCGTGGAAGAAGTCGCCCAGCGCCTCGACCACCACCGGCCCCACGCCATCAATACTGGTTAGCTCGGCCAGTGCGTCGCTGGCGGTCGCCTCGTCTTCCGCCCGCGCCATCTCGGCCAGCGAGCGTAGAGCTGGCAGAAGATGCAAATGCCGCAGCAGGTCGCGCGCGGTCACCGCGCCCACATGGCGAATACCGAGCCCGAACAGCAGCCGCGCCGCATCCGGCCGGCGCTTGGCCTCGATACTTACCAACAAATTGTCCACAGACTTGTCCTGCCATCCCTTCAGCGCCAGGATCTCCGCGCGGCGCCGGTGCAGGCGGAAAATATCGGCCGGGCTCTCCAGCCAGCCGGCAGCGAAGAACTGCTCGATCCTCTTCTCGCCCAGCCCGGCGATATCGAGCGCCGCCCTGCTCACGAAGTGTTTCAAACGCTCGGTCCGCTGCGCCGGGCAGACGAGGCCGCCGGTGCAGCGCACGTCCACCTCGCCCTCCTCGGCCACCGCCTCGCTGCCGCATTCAGGGCATTGCGCGGGGAAAGCATAGGGCGCGCGATGCTGCTCGCGGGTCAGGTTCTCCACCACCTGCGGGATCACGTCGCCCGCGCGCTGGATCAGCACCCGGTCACCCGGGCGCACGCCCAGCCGGGCGATCTCGTCGCGATTGTGGAGCGTCACGTTCACCACCGTCACCCCGCCCACCAGCACCGGGGCCAGCCGCCCCACCGGCGTCAGCTTGCCCGTGCGCCCGACCTGGATGGCGATGCTCTCCAGCACGGTTTCGGCGCGCTCGGCGGGGAATTTGTGCGCCAGCGCCCAGCGCGGCGCCTTGCCCACGAAACCCAGCCGCGCCTGCCAATCAAGGCGGTCGATCTTGTAGACCACCCCGTCGATCTCATAGGGCAGGCCGCTGCGCTTCTCCTGGATCGCGCGATAGGCGGCGAGCATCTCCTCCAGCGTACCGGCCAGCGTCAGATCGGGCGAGACGCGAAAGCCCCAATCGGCGATGCGCTGCATCATCGCACGCTGGCTCTCGGCCGGCAGTTCGGAAGCGGTCCCCCAGCCATGGGCGAGGAAGCGCAAGGGGCGGGCCGCCGTGATGCTGGCGTCCTTCTGCCGCAGCGAGCCGGCCGCGAAGTTGCGCGGCGTGGCGAACTGGCGCACCGAGGCTTCGTGGAACGCCTGCTCGGCGCCAGAAGCCACCGCCCGCGCTTCGTCGATCAGCCTGGCATTGTGCGCAGCAAAGGCCTGTTTTTCCATATAGACCTCGCCGCGCACCTCGAACAGGGCCGGCACGTCTCCAGCGAGCTGCTGCGGGATGTCGGGAATATGCGCCACATTGGGGGTCACGTTCTCGCCCACCAGCCCGTCGCCCCGCGTGGCCGCCAGCACCAGTGCGCCGTTCTCGTAGCGCAGCGAGCAGGACAGCCCGTCGATCTTGTCCTCGGCGGTGAAGGCGATGGCCTCGTCCTCCGGCAGCGCCAGAAACCGCCGCGCCCGCGCAATGAACTCGGCCACCTCCTCCTGGCTGAAGGCATTATCGAGGCTGAACATCCGCACCGCATGCGGCACCTTGGAGAGCGGCGAGGCCGCCACCTCGTGGCCCACCTTGGCATTGGGCGAATCCGCTCGCACCAGATGCGGGAAAGCCGCTTCCAGCTCGGCATTGCGCCGCACCAGCGCATCGTACTCGACATCCGGGATCTCTGGCGCATCCTCGGCATGGTACAGCCGGTCGGCCCGCGCGATCGCCTTGGCCAGCCGCATCAGCTCGTTCGCGGCCTCGGCTTCGGAAAGGGCGCCGGTGCCGTCGCCCGGCGCCACGCTGGCGCCCTTAGCCGCCATCGCTCAGTTCGCCAGGATGCGCCGGTCGCCGGTGAAGCGCCAGGCGCCCTCCGCGTAGGCCATGGCGTAATGCATCGCCGGGCTGCCCGGGCGCGACACCCAGCCGCCGCATTGCTCGGGCGTGCTGCAGGTGACATCATAGACCTGCACCAGCACCGCTCGCTCGCCGGTGAAGCCGTCCTCGGGTGGCGGGGTATCGGTCTCGCAGCGGGCACGCGGGGCGAGGCGCGGGAAGCGGGCGATCAGCGCCTGCTCGTCCTCGGCGGAAAGGCCGCCCGGGCGCAGCTCCACGCAGGTGGTCGGCGGATCCGCGGCGGTGCCAAGCCCGGCGAAGTGCTCACCCAGCGCATGTTCGATCAGCGCCAGCGCCGGTCGCTCACGGTCCTCAGCGAGCTGCGGCGGCACGGGAGCGGTGGCGGGCTCGTTCACGCAGGCACCCAGCGCGGCGGCGGCGAGAAGCGGGAGCAGGCGGAGGGCAAGGGGGTAGCGCATGCCCGCAAGTCTAGCGCCTCGGTTCCCAAGCGCCAATGGCCCACGCGCCAAGAGGTTGCACACCGGGGCCAACAGGTCTCACACGCCCTCCAGCAGCCGCTCGGCCTGAGCGCGGGCCTCGTGGGTTATCTCCGCGCCCGAAAGCATCCGCGCGATCTCCTCCTGCCGTCCGCCGGCATCGAGCCGGCTGACCGAGGTGCGCGTGACCACCCCCTCGGACCCATTCGCACTTGCCTTGGCGATCAGATAATGCGTGCCGCCCCGTGCGGCGACCTGCGGGCTGTGGGTTACCGCCAGCAGCTGACCCCCCTCCGCCAGCCGGGCAAGCCGCACGCCGATTGCGCTCGCCACCGCGCCGCCCACGCCCCGATCGATCTCGTCGAAGATCACCGTCGCCGCACCGCCCTGTTCGGCCAGCGCCACCTTCAGCGCCAGGATGAAGCGGCTGAGCTCGCCCCCGCTGGCGATCTTGGTGAGCGGGGCGAAGTCGGCGCCGGGGTTGGTGGCGATCAGGAACTCCACCGCATCCATTCCGGACGGCCCCCAGCGATCCTCGGCCAGTTCGGTGATGGCGGTGCGGAACCGCGCGGCATCGAGCTTGAGCGGCGCCAGCTCTTCCGCGACCGCCCGGTCCAGCCGCGTTGCGGCCTCGATGCGAAGGGCATGCAAGGCGGTTGCGAGCTGCTTGTAGCGCTCGCCGGCGGCGCTTGCCGCGCGCTGCAAATCGCCCAATGCGGCATCTCCGGCCTCGATGGCGTCGAGCCGTGCGCGAAGCTCGCGCATCGTTTCGGGCAAGGCGTCGACCTCGCAATTGTGCTTGCGGGCGAGCGCGCGCAGATCGAACAGGCGGGTCTCGATCCGGTCCAGCTCTGAGGGTTCGAACAGCAGCGCCTCGGCCGCCGCCTCCAGCTTCTCCTCCGCCTCGCCAGCCTCGATCACCGCGCGGTCGAGCGCCGCCAGCGCCTCGGCCAGCAGCGCGTGTTCGGGGGCGATCCGGTCGAGCCGGCGGGCCGCCTGCCGCAGCTGGGCCAGCGCCGAATCCGAACCGTCCCACACCGGGCGCAGCGCCTCCAGGTCGCCGGCCAGCTTCTCGCCCTTCTGCATGTCCGCCCGGGCCAGTGCGAGCGCCTGCTCCTCGCCCGCCACCGGCTCGATCGTGGTGAGTTCGGAGAGGTGGGCGAGCAGCAGGTCCTGCTCGGCACGGGCCTGCTCGATCGACGCCTGCGCCTGCTTCAGCCGCGCCTCGGCCATTCGCCACCCGGCCCAGGCATTTTCCACCAAGGATAGATCCGCGCCGGCGAAGCGATCGAGCAGGGCGCGGTGGCCGCGCGGGTTGACCAGCCCGCGATCGTCATGCTGGCCGTGCAGTTCGACCAGCGCCGGGGCGATCTGGCGCAGCAGCGCGGCGCCCACCGGCTGATCATTGACGAAGGCCTTGGAGCCGCCATCGGCCCGCACCCGGCGGCGCAGGATCAGCGGTTCGCCCGGCTCGGCCTCGATCTCAGCTTCTGCCAGCGCCTCCGCAACGGGCGGCGGCAGGGTAGCGAATTCGAAGCTGGCGGTGACGCTCGCCTGATCGGTACCGGCGCGCACCAGAGCGGTTTCCGCGCGATTGCCGAGCACCAGGCCAAGCGCATCAAGCAGGATCGACTTGCCCGCCCCGGTTTCGCCGGTGAGCACACCCAGACCCGGGCCGAAGGCAAGGTCGAGCGCCTCGATCAGGACAACATTGCGGATGGCAAGGGCGGTCAGCATCGGGAGCTCCCGCTCTAGCTCACCTGTGCCCGCGCGTCACCGGCACGAAGGCGCCTGTGCCCAGCCCGCGTCTGCCTTTTCTCAGCCGCCGGCGACCGCCAGCTGCCCGGGCGCGTGGCGCTGGATCAGCGAATAGGCCCGCTCGTACCATTCGCTGCCCGGATAATTGGCGCCGAGCACGGCGGCATATTTGCGCGCTTCCTCGTGAACGCCGAGCGCAAGGCTGGTCTCTGTGAGGCGGAACAGCGCCTCGGGCGCATGGCTGGTGGTCTGGTAGTTCTCGACCACGTTCTGGAAGCGGATCTGCGCGGAAAGCCAGCGGCCCGAACGCTCGTAGAAGCGGCCGATCTCCATGTCCTTGCCGGCGAGATGGTCGCGCACCAGGTCCACCTTCAGCCGCGCATCGGCGGCATATTGCGTGCCGGGATAGCGGCGCTGCACCTCCTGCAGGGCCTGCAACGCCTGTTCGGTGATCTTCTGATCCCGCTGCACGTCGCTCACCTGCTCGTAATAGCTGAGCGCGATGAGGTAATAGGCATAGGGCGCATCCCGGTTGCCCGGGTGGATCGAGAGGAAGCGCTGCGCCGACTGGATCGACTTGTTGTAATCCTGGCGCAGATAGTAGCTGAAGGCGCTCATCAGCTGCGCCCGCCGCGCCCATGGCGAATAGGGGTGCTGGCGCTCCACCTCGTCGAACAGGGCGGCGGCGGTGGCGGTATCGCCCCGGTCGAGCCGGCTCTTGGCGGCGGTGTAGAGCGATTCCACGTCGCGCGCGACATAGGCGGTATCGATCGAATCCCCCCGGCCTCCGCCGAAGGTGGAGCACCCGGCGAGGGTGAAAGCGGCGAGCGTTGCGGCGATGGTGGGGAGGCGGGCGATCATGCAGCGCCTATAGCGGCGGTGGCACTGAACGCCAAGTGAAGCTGTCGGCGCCGAGAACCGGCGCCGCAGCCCCGGCCTATTCCTCCCCCATCCGCAGCGCGGCGATGAAGGCCTCCTGCGGGATGGAGACGTTGCCATATTCGCGCATCCGCGCCTTGCCCTTCTTCTGCTTGTCCAGCAGCTTCTTCTTGCGGCTGATATCGCCGCCGTAGCACTTGGCGGTGACGTCCTTCCTGAGAGCGGCGATGGTCTCGCGCGCGATCACCTTGCCGCCGATCGCCGCCTGGATCGGGATCTTGAACAGATGGCGGGGAATCAGATCCTTCAGCCGCTCGCACATGCCGCGCCCGCGCTCCTCGGCCACTGAGCGGTGGACAATCAGGCTGAGCGCATCGACCGGCTCGTTATTGACCAGGATGCTCATCTTCACGAGGTCGCCTTCGCGAAGGCCGATCTGCTCGTAATCGAAGCTGGCATAGCCGCGGCTGATCGATTTCAGCCGGTCATAGAAATCGAAGACCACCTCGTTCAGCGGCAATTCGTAGCTCACCTGCGCGCGCCCGCCGACATAGGTGAGATCGGTCTGGTTGCCGCGCCGGTCCTGGCACAGCTTGAGGATCGAACCGAGATATTCGTCCGGCGTGTAGATCGTCGCCTTGATCCACGGCTCCTCGATGGTCTCGATCCGGCTCGGGTCGGGATAATCGGCCGGGTTGTGCAGCAGCACCTCGGCCGCGTCTTCGGTGCGCGATGCGCGCAGCTGGATGCGATAGACCACGGATGGCGCGGTGGTGATGAGATCGAGATCGTATTCGCGGGTGAGGCGCTCCTGGATGATCTCCAGATGCAGCAGCCCCAGGAAACCGCAGCGGAAGCCGAAGCCGAGCGCGGCGCTGGTCTCCATCTCGTAGCTGAAACTGGCATCGTTCAGCCGCAGCTTGCCGATCGATTCGCGCAGCTTCTCGAACTCGGCGGCGTCCACCGGGAACAGCCCGCAGAACACCACCGGCTGCACCTCCTTGTAGCCGGCCAGTGCCTTGGTGGCGCCGTTCTTCACCGTGGTGATGGTGTCGCCCACGCGGGCCTGCTCCACCTCCTTGATCTGCGCGGTGATGAAGCCGATCTCACCAGGGCCCAGCTCAGGCAGTTCGATGCGCTTGGGGGTATGACAGCCCACCCGGTCCACCAGATGCTCGGTGCCGCCCTGCATGAACTTTACGTTCAGCCCCTTACGGATCACCCCGTCGATCACCCGCACGAGGATGACGACGCCCAGATACGGATCGTACCAGCTGTCCACCAGCATGGCCGTGAGCGGCGCATTGCGGTCACCACCCGGCGCGGGAATGCGCTTCACCAGCGCCTCCAGCACATCCTCGATGCCGATGCCCCTCTTGGCGCTGGTGAGCACCGCATCGCTGGCATCGATGCCGATGATGTCCTCGATTTCGGCGCGGACCTTCTCGGGCTCGGCTGCGGGCAGGTCGATCTTGTTGATCACCGGCACGATCTCGTGGTCGTGTTCGATCGACTGATAGACGTTGGCGAGCGTCTGAGCCTCGACACCCTGTGCCGCGTCCACCACCAGCAGGGCCCCCTCGCAGGCGGCCAGGCTGCGGCTGACCTCGTAGGCGAAATCGACATGGCCGGGCGTGTCCATCAGGTTCAGCTCGTAAGTCTCGCCGTCCTTCGCCGTGTAGTTCAGACGCACGGTCTGCGCCTTGATGGTGATGCCGCGCTCCTTCTCGATATCCATGTTGTCGAGCACCTGTTCGCTCATCTCCCGGCTGGTCAGGCCGCCGGTGAACTGGATCAGCCGGTCGGCCAGCGTGGATTTGCCGTGGTCGATATGCGCGATGATGGAGAAATTGCGGATGCGGGAAAGCTCGGTCATCGCCGGCCGTTAGCAGCGGGCGCGCGCCAAGGGGAGGGGGATTGCCCTACCCCCGTTTTGGTGGGGGCCGTTTCCCCTCACCCCTCGCTTCGGGCCGGCGCGAGCGCTAGACTCTCCGCTCACGGCACAGGGGAACGCGGGGCATGCGGCACATCGCCATCGTCGGTTCGGGCCCGGCCGGATATTACACCGCCGAAGCCGCGCAGCGGCTGTGGGGCGACGCAGTGCGGGTCGATATCTTCGACCTGCTGCCGGTGCCCTTCGGCCTGATCCGCACGGGCGTCGCGCCCGATCATCAGTCGATCAAGGGCGTGTCGAAGCGCTACGAGAAGGTCGCGCTGAACGAAAACGTGCGCTTCATCGGCAATGTGGCGGTGGGCAAGGACGTCTCGGTGGCCGAGCTGCAGGGGCTGTACGATGCGGTAGTGCTGGCCACCGGTGCGCCGCACGACCGCCCGCTCGATCTGCCCGGCACGGGGCTCGCCAATGTGTTCGGCAGCGCGGCCTTCGTGGGCTGGTACAACGGGCACCCGCAGCACGCCGGCCTCGAGCCCGATCTCTCGGGGGCCACCGCCATCGTCATCGGGATGGGCAATGTCGCGCTCGACGTGGCGCGCATCCTCGCCAAGACCCCGGCCGAGTTCGCGGGCAGCGATATCGTTTCCCATGCGTTCGACGCTCTGGCCGATTCGCGGATCCAGCGGATCGTCATTCTGGGCCGGCGGGGGCCGCACCAGATTGCCATGACCCCCAAGGAGCTGGGCGAGTTGGGCGAATTGGCCCGCGCCGCGCCGGTGGTGGAGCCGGCCGACCTGCCCCCGCCCGAGGCCGATGAGCCGCTCGATCCAGGCCTCCGCAAATCGATCGCGCATCTGCGGCACTTCGCGGCGCTCGGCGCGGGAGAGCGGGCCGGCAAAAGCGTGCGGATCGAGTTCGCCTTCCTCGCCCAGCCGGTGTCGCTGCACGGGGATGGTTCGGTGCGCGAGATCAAGGTGGAACTCACGCGGTTGGCGGGCGAGCGCGCGGAGGGTACGGGCGTCTTCGGGCACTTGCCGGCCGATCTGGTGGTCAGCTGCATCGGCTATCGCACCAGCCCCATCGCGGGTGTCCCGTTCGACGAGCGCGCCGGGCGCTTCGCCAATGAGGAGGGGCGGATCGCAGCGGGCCTCTATTGCGTCGGCTGGGCCCGGCGCGGCCCCACCGGCACGATCGGCACCAACCGCCCGGATGGCTATGCGGCGATCGAGCGCATCGCCGAGGATCTGGAGCGCACACCCGGCGGCGAAGAGAAGCAGGGCCGGGCCGCCTTCGATGCGCTCGCCGCGACGCGCGGGCTGGACGTCGTCACCTTCCGCGACTGGAAACGGATCGAGGAGGCCGAGGAGCGCGCTGCGCGTGAGGGCTCGCCGCGCGAGAAGTTCGTCGATATCGCGGCGATGATCCGCGCCCGTGGCTGACCTGCCCCTGTGACAAACCTCAGGCCGGAATCTCCAGCGCCCGCGTCTGATAGGTGACGGTCCATTCGTCGAGATCGGCCAGCATCACCGCGGCCACGCTCTCCAGCCCGTCGGCCAGCACCTGCGGACGCGCGGCCCCCTCCAGCGCCTGCGCGCAGGCGCGCAGATGCGCCGCGCTACGGGCCGAACGGCGGGCGGCGAGCAGATGTTCGCCATGGCCCCGCAGCCCGAACACCGCCGCGCCGATCGCCGGCAGGCCCGCCGTCAGCATCACGAACAGCGCGTTGTTGGCGCGGGTCGACTCGGGCACCGCAAAATAGCCGAGGACGAACAGGCAGCAGACCACGATCACCGCCGCCAGCAAGGTGTTGCCAATTCGGTGCAGCGCATGGTCCAGCTCGTGCATCTGCGGTGCATTCTTCTCGTGATAGGTGGCCTGCGGCTCGATCAGGCAGACCGTCGCGGCGCGGGACAATCGCTCGATCCGACTCTCGTCCAACACACCGGACGGCGGATGCATCATCCGCCAGATCGCCGCCGCATACCAATGTGTCCAGTCCGTGCCGGAGCGGCGCTTGAGCGGGCCTTCGACCCACTGGCCCCGAAAGGGCGGTCCGGCCAGAGCCGTCTCTCGCAAATAGGGCAGCGGCCGCAGCGATTCCGCCAGATGGCGGTATTGCAGCCAGCGGCGGTGCCAGTCGCCCCGGTTGCCCGCGCGCGTGTTGGCGATGAGTAGCCCGATCGCGACCAGTTCGCCCAGCACGAATCCCAGCTTTGCACCGGGCAGGATCAGCCCCACCAACGCCAGCCACACGGCGATGGCGGAGAGCGCGTAATTGGCCACATGGCTGCTGCGGAACAACAATGCGTAGCGAATTGCCAGGGTGTTGGCCCAGCCATAGGCGCGCTCGAGCTCGTCCTGCCCGGTCAATCCGTGTTCGCGGGCGCAGCTCCATTCGCTTGCGATATCGTCGGCGACACCGGCCTGCCGCCAGGGCACCGCGCCCAGCGACTTGACCCCTAACATAGCGAGCAACAGCTTGTATTCGATCCGCCAGCACCGGCTCACCTGCCGGGCGGCGAAGAACTGCGCGAGATGGCCCCGCATCGCGGCGTCGCTCGGCATCAGACACTCGCGCAGCAGCTGTTCGAAGGCATCGGCCTCGTCGAGCGAACGCGCCGCCGCCCTGGCCTCGCCGGTCAGCAGGCGGGTGTCCGAAATCGTGCCCCGCTCGCGATCGAGCACCACATGGATCACCGGGACCCGGCTGCGCAGCGCCAGTTCGACCACATCCGCCGTCCCGCCCGGGCCCTGCGCCGCCTCCCCGTCCCAGATCGCCACCACGATGTCGGACACGGCGACCACCGCCTGCCCCACCAGCAGATAGGCCTCATGCTCGCGGTCCCGCGCGCCGGGCAGGGCGAGGCAGCTTTCCGCCTGTTCCAGCTGGCTCAGAAACGCGACCCGCTCGCTGCCGGGCGCGAAGTCGGACTGGTATTCGCTGGCGCCGAACGGCAGCAGCGCTCGCACGGAAAACCGGTGCGCCCGGGCGATCGGCGCGGCGATCTGGTCCACCCCGGCGGCCAGCGGCGTGTGCAGGAGCAGGCAGGGTTCGCCCGGCGCGAACGGACTACCCTCGTCCAGCGCCAGCCGCTCGGCAGCGCTGCGGAACGCGCCCAACACCCGGTCAAGCGCCACCTCGACCGCCTCCGCTGCGCCTTCCGGCAAACCGCGATGGCCGGTGATGCCGATATTGACCGTGAGCCTTGGCCGGGGCGGATGATCGGAGGTCACGCTACGAGTCTCATCGTCGTTCACGTCCCCTAGAGGTAACGGGCTACGCGACTGCTACGCCCGTTGCCGGCCATTTGCCTATGCCGACGCGGTGAACAGGCACCTGCCGACATTCAGAACTCGAAGAACTCCTCGTCGAGGCTCTTGATCGAAAGTTGCTCCTCCACCCGGCACCCCACTTCGTAGCGGATCATCAACTTACCGAGCATCTGACCGTCGATCAGCACGATCCGCTTGCTCAATCCGGTGGCTGTCGTGACCGCTCCCGGCGTGAACTTCGAGGTGGTAACAAACAGGCCCTTGTTCGCCTTGAACTGGTCCAGCGCGCCGAAGAAATCCCGGATGGCGCCAGCGCCCACCGGATTCTCTTCCTTGTAGCGCTTGGCCTGCACATAGATGCGGTCGAGTCCAAGAGCATCCTCGTCGATCACCCCGTCGACCCCACCGTCACCTGACCTGCCGAGCGCCCGGCCCGCGTCCGTCACGGAGCCGCCATAGCCCATCGCGGTCAGCAGTTTGATCACGACCTTCTCGAAGAACTCCGGAGGCGCCGCGCCGATCTTGGCGAGGATATCCTGCGCCAGATCGGCATCGATCCGGTCGCGCGCCTGGCGCATCTGCTCATCGGGCGTAAGATCGCTGTGGCGGACGGCATCTGCTTCGTCGACAAGTGCTGCTGACGCTCGAGACACAAGGAAGTCAGGAATTTTTTTCAGGAAACTGGGGACTATGCTGGCCGGAGGATTATCGAGTACTCGTCTCCCAGCATCCGTAATTTCAAAGTGAGCCCGTCTCGTAAGCTTGATCAGCCCCGCCTTGCCAAGATAGCTCTTCGCCCAATTGACGCGGTTGTAGAACACAGCCTGCCGCTTTGAAGGCAGAAGTTCTGTGCGCTGCTCAGGCGAAAGCGAAAATCGTTCGGCCAGACGCTCAACCGTGTCACCTACCCTGACCTCGCCGCGCGCTGCCTCGTGCAGAAGCGGCAGCATCAATGATTGAAAATTCGGGATGCTGGCAGGCGGAGTAGTCACAAGGGCCCTTCCCCCTTAGACCCGCATCGGCATCAGCACATAAAGCGCAGGGCTCTTCTCGTCCTGGCGGATCAGCGTCGGGGCGCCCGGGTCGGCGAGGTGGAGTTCCACCGTATCGCCGTCGATCTGGCCCAGAATGTCCTTGAGGTAATTGGCGTTGAAGCCGATCTCCAGCTCGGCCGAGGCGTAGCTGGCGGGCACTTCCTCGGCCGCGGTGCCATTGTCGGGCGAGGTGACCGAGAGCGTCACCTTGTCCGCCTCCAGCCCCATCTTCACCGCGCGGGTCTTCTCGGTGGCGATGGTGGCGACCCGGTCGACCCCCTGGTAGAAGCTCTTGGGGTCAAGCTTCAGCAGCTTGTCATTGCCGGTGGGGATCACGCGGCTGTAATCGGGGAAGGTGCCGTCGATCAGCTTGCTGGTCAGCACCACCCCGCCCTCGCCGCCCAGGGCGAAGCGGATCTTGCTGGCGGAAAGATCGATGGCGACCGCGCTGTCCTGCGCCTCTTCCAGCAGCTTGCGCAACTCGCCCACGGCCTTCCTCGGCACGATCACGTCGGGCATGCCTTCCGCGCCTTCGGGGCGCGGCAGGGTGAAGCGGGCGAGGCGGTGGCCATCGGTGGCCGCGGCGCGCAGCAGCGGGCCGGCGCTGGCATCATCCGCCACGTGCAGAAAGATGCCATTGAGATAATAGCGCGTCTCCTCGGTGGAGATGGCAAAGCGCGTGCGATCGATCAGCTCCGCCAGCAGCTTGGCCGGCAGCTCGAAGCTGGTCGGCAGGTCGCCTTCCACGATCACCGGGAAATCGTCGCGCGGCAGGGTCGGCAGCTGGAAGCGGCTGCGGCCGGCCTTCACCAGCATGCGGTTGTCCGCCGTTTCCAGGCTCACCTGCGAGCCATCGGGCAGCTTGCGCGCGATATCGAACAGCAGATGGGCGGAAACGGTGATGGCGCCCGGGCTCTCCACCGAGACGGCATCGAGGCTTTCGCCCACCTGCAGATCGAGGTCGGTCGCCATGATGCGGATGCGGTTGCCCTCCACTGCTTCGATCAGCACGTTGGAGAGGATGGGGATCGTGTTGCGCCGCTCCACCACCGATTGCACGTGGGAGAGGCAACGCAGCAGCTTCGCCCGTTCGATCGTGGCCTTCATCTTGAAGCTTTCATCCCCCTTTGCGCCGGGCGGCCGTGCGTCCGCCGCGATCGCCAGGCCAACAGGGGTTCCTCCTTAGCGCCGGGCTGTCAAGCGGCAAGATCGAAAGGGGCCCGGCCCCGATCAGCTGGGGATAATCGCCGCGCTCACAGCATTGCCATGCCGCCATTGACGTGCAGCGTCTGCCCGGTGACGTAGCCCGCCTCGCGGCTGGCGAGATAGGCGATGGCCGCGCCGATCTCCTCGCCTTCGCCCATTCGGCCCATCGGGATGCGCGCGTTCAGCGCCTCCTTCTGCGCCTCGGCCAGCGCATCGGTCATGGCGGTGCGGATGAAGCCGGGAGCGACGCAATTCACCGTCACCCCGCGGCTGGCGAGTTCGGCCGCGAGGCTCTTGGTCAGCCCGGTCAGACCGGCCTTGGCGGCGGCGTAATTCGCCTGCCCCGGATTGCCGGTGGTGCCCACGATGCTGGTGACGGACACGATCCGCCCGAAGCGCGCCTTCATCATCGGACGGGCCGCCGCGCGCATCAGGCGGAAGGCCGCCTCCAGATTGATGCGGATCACCGCGTCCCACTCCTCGTCCTTCATCCGCATGGCGAGGTTGTCGCGCGTGATGCCGGCATTGTTGACGAGGATGTCGAGCTTGCCGAACGTATCGAGCGCGGCCGGCACCAGCTCCTCCACCTGCTTGGTATCGGAGAGGTTGCAGGTGATCTCCACATGCGGCTCGCCGGTGCCGTCGGTGCCGTGGCTGATCTCGCGGTTCAGCTCCTCGCGAAAGGCGCGCAGCTTGGCGGGGTTGCTGCCGGAAAGCGCCAGCCGCGCGCCTTGGCGGGCCAGCGCACGCGCCACTTCCGAGCCGATGCCGCCGCTGGCGCCGGTGACGAGGGCGGTCATTCCGGTGAGGTCGAACATGGCGTTAAAGCTCCCTTGCCAGCGCTTCGATATCGGCCATCGTCACCGCGCTGATGACCTGCGCCTCGGGCAGGGTGCGGCCCACCATGGGCCCCAGCACCTTGCCACCCAGCTCCACGAAGCGCTCGATCCCGGCCTCGCCCATGGCCAGCACGCTCTCACGCCAGCGCACACGGCCGGTCACTTGTTGCACCAGCAGCTCGACCGCTTCAGAGGGGTCGCTCACCAGCGCGGCGGTGACATTGGCGTAAAGCGGCAGCCGCATCGGCGCGGGCGGGCTCGCCTCCAGCGCCCCCGCCATCGCGTCTGCGGCGGGCGCCATCAGCGCGCAGTGGAATGGAGCGGAGACCGGCAGAAGTACGCCGCGCTTGATTCCGTGCTCCTTCGCCAGCGCCACGGCGCGCTCGATCGCCGGACGGTGGCCGGAAAGGACGACCTGCCCCGGATCGTTGTCGTTCGCCACCTCGCAAACCTGACCCTCGGCCACCGCCTCGGCCAGCGCACTGGCCTTGGTCAGATCCGCCCCCAGCAGAGCGCACATCGCGCCCTCCCCCACCGGCACCGCCGCCTGCATCGCACGGCCGCGCAGCCGCAGCAGCTTTGCCGTATCCGCCAGGGTGAAGGCGCCCACCGCACACAGCGCGGTGTATTCTCCCAGCGAGTGCCCGGCGACGCATTCGCCCTTGGCCACTAGCGTGATGCCGCCCTCGATCTCCAGCACGCGCAGCACGGCGATGGCATGAGCCATGATCGCGGGCTGCGCATTTTCGGTGAGCGTCAGCGCCTCCTCGGGCCCCTCGCGCATGATCCGGAACAGCCCCTGGCCGAGCGCCTCGTCCACCTCCTCGAACACCGCGCGGGCCACGGTGCTGGCATCGGCCAGTTCGGCGCCCATGCCGATCCTCTGGCTGCCCTGGCCGGGGAACAGGAATGCAGTCATCAGCTCTCTCCCTTTGCCGCCGTTATGGCGACCGGGGCGATCCCGCAAGGCCGAACGGCACGATGCGATTGGCCGAATCATGGCCGATGTCCGCTGGCCCGAGGAACGGAATGCCGCCCCTCTGGCACCATTCGCGCGCGATCTCCTCAGCCGTCGCGCCGAACGGACGGTCGTTCTCGGGCACCTTGCCGATCCGCCCGAGCCGCAGCCCGGCGATCCCGCGCAGATGCGGCACCAGGTGGAAGAACAGCCGGTCCACCGCGTAAAGATATTCGCCCACCTCCTCCACCATCACCACGTGACCGGCAAGGTCGGGCATTAGCTCGGTGCCGGCGAGCATCGCCAGCGTTGTCAGGTTAAACGCCACCGCAGGCGCATCTTCGCGCGCCGGCTCCAGCCCTTCGCTGCTTCCCGCGAGGAAACCCAGTGCCCGGCGCGCCGCCGCCTCCCCGCCCTCGCGGCCGATATCCACCGGCATCGGCCCGTGCACGGGGTGGCCGATCCTGGCGCGATACAGCGCCGCCAGCAGATAGCCGCCATCCGAATAGCCGAGGAACGCCTTGCCCCGTGCCGCCGCGCCCATCCGCGCCACCGCCTCGCCGGCAATGCGGTTGGTGCCATAGCCGCCCTTGGCCAGCCACACCGCGTCCACCGCCGGATCGTCGGCGCACTCCAGCAGCCCGGCCAGCCGCAGTGCATCGCTGCCGGCAAAGTGGCCCTCCACGGCAAAACATTGCTCGTGGAAGGCGAGCGAAAGGCCAGGAAACTCACGCGCCGCCAGCGCCGCCACCGCGCTCGCCGTGGCGCGGGTGATCGGGGTGGCAGGCGCGCAGATCGCGATCCGGGTCATGCGCGCTTCCCCTAGCCTTGCCGGTTGCAATGTCGAGGAGCGGCCCATAGCAGCGTGGCCCCATGAGCGCCCCTGCCGATCTCACCGATCACGCCAATCCTGCCGATCTTACAGGCCGTCCCTGGTTCTTCTGCGGCATCGGCGGCTCGGGAATGCTGCCGCTGGCGAGCATCCTCAAGGGCCTCGGCGCCGAAGTCGCCGGCTCAGACCGCAGCTTCGACCAGGGCCGCACCCCGGAAAAGTTCGCCTTCCTCGAACGGCAGGGCTTCGGCCTCCACCCACAGGACGGCAGCGGCATCACCAGCGCCGAACAGATCCTCGTCGCCTCCGCCGCCATCGAGAGCACCGTGCCCGAAGTGGTGCGCGCCTCCGAATTGGGCTGCCGGCGGATGAGCCGCGCCGAGCTGCTCAGCACCCTGTTCAACGCCTCAGGCCAAGGCATTGCGGTGGGCGGCACCAGCGGCAAGAGCACCGTCACCGCGATGCTCGGCTGGATCCTCACCGCCACGGGGCGCGACCCAACGATCGTCAACGGCGCGGTGATGAAGAACTTCGCGGGTCCGCAAGCTCCTTTCGCCAGTGCCCGCATCGGCCATGGCGGGGCCTTCGTGGCCGAGGTGGACGAGAGCGACGGCTCCATCACGCTCTACCGCCCGGCGGTGGCGGTGCTGCTGAACGTCAGCCTCGATCACAAGAGCATGGAGGAACTGCGCGCGCTGTTCGGCGGCTTCCTCGGTCGGGCGGGGGAGGCGGTGGTCAATTTCGACGATCCCGAGGCGCGGCTGCTTGCCGGACCGGGGGCGTTGTCGTTCGCTCTGGGCAACCCGCAGGCGCGGATCGGCATCGAGCCCGGATCCATAATACAGACGCCGACCGGCATCGCCGCCACTCTGCTCGACCGGACGGAGGCCACCACACACACGTTGCGCATCGCCATGCCCGGCCGGCACAACCTCTCCAATGCACTGGCAGCGGTGGCGGGCGCGCTAGCGGCGGGCGTGCCGGTGGCCGATGCGGTGGCGGCGTTGGCCGGCTTCAAGGGCCTCGCGCGCCGGTTCGACATCCTCGGCACCTCGCCCTCGGCCATCACCGTGATCGACGATTTTGGCCACAATCCGGAGAAATGCCGTGCCACCCTGCGCACGCTCAAGGCCCATGAGGGGCGCGTGATCGCCTTCTTCCAGCCGCACGGCTACGGCCCGCTGCGGCAGATGGGGCCCGAACTCGCCCAAACCTTTGCCGCCGAACTGGGCAGCGACGACATCGCCATCTTGTGCGACCCGGTCTATTTCGGCGGCACGGCCGATCGCAGCGCGGGCAGCGAGCGGATCGTCGCGCTGATCCGCGAGGCGGCCCACGCCGCCAGCCCCACCGCCGAGCATATTGCCTTACGCGAGGATTGCGGCCGCCGTATCCTCGCGCTCGCCCGCCCCGGCGACCGGATCGTGGTGATGGGCGCGCGCGACGATACGCTGACCCCATTTGCGCAAGGCCTGCTGGATCAGCTCGCCTGATGGGGCATCCCAACCCGAGGCCCAGGGAGTGACCGGCACCGAATGGACCATGCTCGCCATCGGCCTCGTGCTGCTGCTCGGCAGCGGAGCCTGGCATCTAGGCGGCATCCTCCTCATCAAGCGCTGCAAACCCGATAGCGGCGAGCATCCCTATCTGGCGGTGCTGCTGACCTTCTGGGGCATTGCCCTCCTTCACCTGAGCGAGATCGCCCTCGGCGCTTTCGCCTATTCGCTGGTCTTGAGCCTGCCCGGCGCAGGCAGCATCAGCGATAGCTTTGGCAGCAGCGCGAGTGGGCTGCTGTACTTCTCGGGCATCACCTTCACCACTCTGGGCCTCACGCAGCAGACCGTCTCCGGCCCGGTCCGCCTGCTTGTCATGCTGCAGGCACTGGGTGGCTTCATGCTGATCACCTGGTCGGCCACCTTCGTCTATTCCATCTGGGACGAACGCTTCCGCCAAGGGGAATGATGGGGGCGTTCAAGCCGCGCGGCGCCCTTGCCGGACCGGTGTATCGCGCTTGCATTGGCGGCGCATTTCGCTATGTGCGCCGCTTCCGCGAGCCTCCAGGGCCGTGCGGGAACAGCCAAGAAAGCCGGAGGGGCCCCGCGGTTCGCGCGGATCAGCCAGCGATCGGCATGAATGAAAGGAAGCGCTGACATGGCTCTTTACGAGCACGTGTTCCTGGCGCGTCAGGACCTGAGCCAGGCTCAGGTTGACGCGCTTGCCATTACAATCACCGAGATCGTCGAGGCCAACCAGGGCAAGGTCGTGAAGACCGAGAGCTGGGGCCTCAAGAGCCTCGCCTACAAGATCGACCGCAACCGCAAGGCGCATTTCGTCCTGCTCAACATCGACGGCCCGGGTGATATCGTCGCCGAGCTGGAACGCCAGCAGCGCATCAACGAAGACGTGATCCGCTGGCTGACCATCGCCGTCGAGGAGCACGAGGAGGGCCCGTCCGCGCAGGTGCGCAAAAACGAGCGCGACCGCAAGCGTCGCGGCGAACGCGAGGAGCGCAACTGATGGGCCGCCCGTTTTTCCGCCGCCGCAAGTCCTGCCCGTTCTCGGCCAAGGACGCGCCCGTGATCGATTTCAAGGACGTGCGCCTGCTGCAGGGCTTTATGTCCGAGCGCGGCAAGATCGTGCCGAGCCGCATCACCGCGGTTTCGGGCAAGAAGCAGCGTGAGCTCGCCAAGGCGATCAAGCGCGCGCGCCACCTGGGCCTCTTGCCCTACCTCGTTAAGTAAGGAGCGCTCCAACATGGATATCATCCTGCTCGAGCGCATCGAGAGCCTGGGCCAGATCGGCGACGTGGTCTCGGTCCGCGATGGCTACGCCCGCAACTTCCTCCTGCCGCAGAAAAAGGCGCTGCGGGCCAATGAGGCCAACAAGCGCGTGTTTGAGGCCAATCGCGAACGGCTCGAGGCGGACAATGCCGAGCGCCGCAGCGATGCCGCCAAGGCCGGCGAGAAGGTCGCGGGAACCGAGATCGTGCTGATCCGCGCGGCCTCCAATTCGGGGCAGCTCTACGGCTCGGTCAACGTGCGCGACGTGGCGCAGGCGCTGGCCGAGAAGGGCCATGCGGTGGACAAGCGGCAGGTCGTGATGGGCAGCCCGATCAAGACGATCGGCCTGTTCGACGTGACCATCGCTCTGCACCCAGAGGTGCGCATCATCATCAAGGCCAATGTCGCCCGCTCGGACGACGAGGCCGAGCTGCAGAGCCAGGGCGTCGACGTGATGGCGCAGATGGCCGACGAGCAGCGCGACGTCGCTGGCTTCACCGAGGCGCACGATCCGAACCGCGAGCCGGGCGAATTGCCCCCCGAGATGACCGGCGACGAGGACGAACAAGACGGCGAAGCGCAGGCGTAAAGCCTGCAAAGCCGAATTGATCGGAGCGAACGGGTGCAGGGTCCGGCCGAAGTCTCGGCTGGATTTTGCGCCCGCTTTGTTTGTATCGAAGCACGTCCTAAAGGGCAAAACCGGAACCGCCTCTCCTGCCGTTCGTCGCTGTTGCAGAACCGCAGGAGATTCCCCGATGTCATTGCTCGACAAGATTGCCGCTACCCTCGCCCCGCCCGAATCCGACGAGGAGCGAGCCGAGGCCCATCGCAACGCCAAGACCCTCTCGCCCGGCAATGAGTGGCTCGCCCTCGCTCTCACCCACCACGAGCAGATCGAGCAGGCCTTCGCCACCGCGCTGAACGCCCCCTCTCCGACGGCGGCACAGAAGGCCGTCAAGGAACTGGGCACCCTGCTCGTCGCGCATTCGATCGCCGAGGAAGTCGCACTTTATCCGGTGCTGGTGATGGAGGGGCACAAAGCCCATGCGGTCGAAGCCTATGACGAACAGCAAATGGCCAAGGTGCAGATGGCCGAGCTGGAGAAGCTTCCGCCGCTGGGCGAGGAATGGCGCGACAAGCTTGAGCATATCCGCGGCGCGGTGCTCCACCACATCTACCGGGAGGAAAGCACCTGGTTTCCCGAGATCGCGCGCGAGGCCTCGGCAGCCGACCGGGCCAAGCTCGACAGCCGCTTTGCCGAAGAGTTCGAGCGCTACATGGGCAAGCCAGCAACGGCGCACTGAGCCGCCCTTCCGGACGAGAAAGGGGAGCGAAGCCGAAGCCTCGCTCCCCTTTTTCAGAGACCGACGGCGGTGACGGAGAGCCCGTCGCTGCCGCCCTTTATGCCGACTACCAGCCGCCCTGCTTGCCTGCGTTCTGCTCGTCCAGCCAAGTCTTGAGCGGCGCAAAATATTCGACCATCGCCTCGGCGCTCATCTCGCGGCTGCCGGTGAACGCCTCGAGCGCATCGGGCCAGGGCTGGGCAGCGCCCATCTCCAGCATTGCGTTCAGCTTCTCGCCCACCTCGGCATTGCCGTAGAAGCTGCAGCGGTGCAGCGGGCCTTCCCAGCCAGCCGCATCGCAAGCCGCCTTGTAGAACTGGAACTGCAAAATGCGCGCCAGGAAGTAGCGCATATAGGGCGTGTTGCCTGGGATGTGGAACTTGGCGCCCGCATCGAAAGCATCGGCCGGCCGCTCGACCGGCGGAACGATGCCCTGGTACTCGCGCCGCAACTCCGTCCAGGCTGCGTTGTAATTGGCCGGCTGGATCGAACCATCGAACACGCCCCACCGCCATTTGTCGACCAGCAGGCCGAACGGCAGGAAGGCCACCTTGTCCATCGCCTGGCGCAGCAGCAGGCCGATGTCCTTGTCCGCGCCCGGCACCTGTGACTGATCCAGCAGCCCGATTTGCACAAGATATTCGGGCGTGATCGATAGCGCCACCAAATCGCCGATCGCCTCGTGGAAGCCGTCGTTGGCGCCGGTCAGGTGCAGATAATCCTGCTGGTTGTAGGCGCGCTGGTAGTAATTGTGACCCAGCTCGTGGTGGATGGTGGTAAAATCATCGGCGTTGGGGCGGATGCACATCTTGATCCGCAGATCGTCGACATTGTCGAGGTTCCAGGCGCTGGCATGGCAAACCACCTCACGGTCCGCCGGCCGCAGGAACATCGAGCGCTGCCAGAAGGTCTCGGGCAGCTCCTCGAAGCCGAGCGAGGAGAAGAACGCCTCTCCGGCGCGAACCATGTCGATTTCGCTCATCCCACGGGCGGTGATCAGCTCGGTGAGGTCGTAGCCGATGTCGCCGGCACCCTCGGGCGCCACCAGCGGGTAGATGTTGCCCCACTCCTGCGCCCACATATTGCCCAGCAGATCGGCGCGGATCGGCCCGTTGGCAGGCTGCACGGCTTCGCCATGCTTCTCGTTCAGCTGCGCGCGGACATAGGTGTGGAGCGATTCGTAGAGCGGCTTCACCTGCTGCCACAAACGCTCGGTGGTGGCAGCGAACTCGTCGGGATCCATGTCGTAGTTGGAGCGCCATTGCGCGCCGAGATCGGCAAAGCCCAGTTCGCGCGCGCCCTCGTTGGCAATCTCCACCATGCGGGCATAATCGTCGCGCATTGGGGCGCCGACATTGTCGTGCCAGCTTTCCCACATCTCGGCATATTGGGCCGGCGTGTGGGTAAGTTCGCCCATTTCCGCCTCGATATCGCTGCCGCCGATCGGCTCGCCGTTCAGCGTGCCGCGACCCTGGCCATATTGCGAGCGAAGCTCGGTGGCGATGGTGCTCAGCTCGGTCGCGGCGCCGGGTGTGGTGGGCGCGGGCAAGGTGATGCCAGTGCGCAGCATGGTGAGCTTGCGCGCCACCTCCGGGTCGAGCCCCGGCACCTCGGCATAGCGCGCCGCCTCGTTGGCGTAGCGCACCCTGCGCTCGGTCGACTCGGCGCCGGCCTCGGCCGCGAGCGCGTTGCTGTCGTGGTTGATGTAAGTGGCGTTGATCCAGCTGATCCGCGCATTGCGGATGCTGTTCGCGGCCAGATCCGCCTCGACCGCGGCGACAAAATCGGCCGCGCCTTGCGGCGTCATCGGGTGGCCCGCAGGGGCGCTGCTGGCGACGGCAGCGGGAGCCTGCTGGGCCAAGGCCGGCATGGCGAGGCCAATGGCGGTGGTGGTGAGTGCGGCAAAAGCAAGGGCATAACGCTTCATCGGGCTGCAAACCGTCCTTTTTGTGTCCATGGGGAAAGTAGTAACAGCGGTAACCTGCAAGCCAAGTGAATGTTACTCAGCGAGAAAGGCGACAATGGCGCGGCCCATCGCGCCTTCGGTCACCGAAGACATATGCGTGCCCGGGATGCTCTCCTCACGCCCTTCCGATAGGGCGGCGGCAAGATCTTCGGGCGAGCCGTTATCGCGGTCTTTCTCGCCGCACAGCACCAGCGCCGGCATGCCGACGCGCGTGAGTTGCGCGGGGTCTACGTCGCCCACCGCGCCTAACAGCAGGCGGGCGGCCTGGCGATCCACCTTCATCGTCTTCATGAACTGCACCGCGAAATAGGCCGGATCGCCCCGCTTCACGCTGTCGAACCGGGCGATCGCATCGAGGAAGAAGGCCGCGCGCCGGTCCCACCCGGTCAACCCTTCCAGCCCCATCCCGGTCAGTACAAGCCGGCGCGGAGCAACCCCGGCGATCACCGCCCCCACCGCCGTGCGCGCGCCGAGCGAGAAGCCGACGAGGTCGAATGCGGTCAGCTCCAGCGCCGCCACCAGCGCTTCGACATCGCGCAACAGCACCTGCGGAGGATAGGCGGTTGGGTCGTGCGGCGCCTCGCTTTGTCCATGTGCACGCAGATCGGGCATGATCGCCTCAAATCCCGCATCGGCGAGCTTTTGCGCGTGGCCGAAGCGGATCCAGTTCATCTCGGCACTGGAGAAAAGCCCGTGCAGCAGCAGCACCGGCCGCCCCGCCCCACTCTCGGGCCCGAGCCGGTGCACGGCCAGCATGGTGCCGTCGAAGCTGGCGATCCTGGTAGTGGAAAGGGCGTTCACTCGGGCACCTCTAGTCCGGCGCCCTGCCAGCGCGCAACGGTGCCGGCAATCGCCTCCGTCCGGTAGCGGGGCAGCGCGCTGGTATCCAGCCACGCCTCAAGCATGCTTTCCGCTCCGCCATGCGCCACCGGCACGAAGGTGCAGGGGGCGTCGAAGCTGCCCAGCATCAAGTCCATGTCCTCTCCATCGAGCGTGGCATAGCCGAGCGGGCTGCCGCATTGCGAGCAGAACAGGCGTCGCGCGATGGGCGAGCTTTGCCAGGCATCGGGCGGCCGCTCCCACGACACCGCCGTGGGATGCACCTGGACGATCGCCGCCGCGAAGCCACCCGTCGCGCGACGGCACATGCGGCAGTGGCACAGGCCAGCCTCGTCACTCTCGATCCGGGCCGAATAGCGAACGCGGCCGCACTGGCAGCCGCCGGTCAGGAGCTTGCTCATCGCGCCTGACTAGCCGTTGGCGCGGAGGTGGGGAAGCGTGCCGTAGCAAGCAGCTGCCCCCTCGCTTGCGGGAATCCCGGAGCTTGTGAGGCGGACGCTCAAACAGCCAGCGCCCCGCCCTCAGCCCTTCTTCAGGTGCCGCCGACCCAGCAATTCGGCGATCTGCACCGCATTGAGCGCAGCGCCTTTCCGCAGGTTGTCGGAGACGCACCACAGCGTCAGGCCTGAATCCACTGTCGGGTCTTCGCGCACGCGGCTGATGTAAGTCGCGCCGTCACCGGCGGCCTCGACGGGGGTGACGTATCCGCCGTCTTCCCGCTTGTCGACCAGCATGCAGCCGGGTGCTTCGCGGAGAATATCCTGAGCCTCCTTGGCGCTGATCTCGCGCTCGAACTCGATGTTGATCGCCTCGGAATGGCCGACGAATACCGGCACCCGTACGCAGGTGGCGTTCACCTTGATCTTGGGGTCGAGGATCTTCTTGGTCTCGACCACCATCTTCCACTCTTCCTTGGTCGAGCCATCGTCCATGAAGCTGTCGATGTGGGGGATCACGTTGAAGGCGATCTGCTTGGTGAACTTGGTCGGTTCCAGCTTGTCGCCCACAAAGATCGCGCGGCTCTGCTCGAACAGCTCGTCCATCCCGGCCTTCCCGGCACCCGAGACCGATTGGTAAGTGCTCACGATCACGCGCCTGATGCCAGCCGCATCGTGCAGCGGCTTCAATACCACCACCATCTGCGCGGTGGAGCAATTGGGGTTGGCGATGATGTTACGCGCCTTGTAGCCGTCGATCGCGTCGGGGTTCACCTCGGGCACGATCAGCGGCACGTCGGGGTCCATGCGGTAGAGCGAGGAATTGTCGATCACCACGCAGCCCGCCGCCGCAGCCCTGGGCACATATTCGCGCGCCACGTCCGAACCGGCGGCGAACAGCGCGATGTCCCAGCCGGCGAAATCAAAATGGTCGATGTTGCGGCACTTGAGCATCTTGCCGCTATCGCCCAGCTCGATCTCCATGTTGGTGGAGCGCGAGGAGGCGATCGCCGCCACCTCGTCCATTGGGAACTCGCGCTCGGCCAGAATCGCGAGGATCTCGCGCCCGACATTGCCCGTCGCGCCCACCACCGCCACCCGATAACCCATCTGCTCACTCCACGCCTGCCATCCAGGCCGCGCGGATAGCGGATCGGGCGGCGCACGCAACGAAGTTGCAACCCACCGCGCAAAAGGCGAGCTACTGGGTAGGTGTTTAGTCCCACGCTGTGGTGATACGGTGGATCACCACGAGTGGCGGGAGCAGCTATGGG
>LXQI01000037.1:0-841 GCA_001683845.1 Erythrobacter sp. ANT-B3C2
CCCAGACGAGGTCCGCACTCCGCTAATCTACGCCGCGAGTTGTGCCGAATGTTCTGACGACGGACACCTAAGCGGGGCCGGCTATGGCTCAACGATGGCTCGTGTATCCGGCTGCGGCCTGAGTATCCGGGGCCCGTATGGGCCTACGACTTCGTCGAGGGCCGCACCCATGATGGCCGCAAGTTCCGCATCCTGACAATCATCGATGAGGCCAGCCGCGAATGCCTCGCGCTGATCGTGGCGCGGCAGCTCAAACATGAAGACGTGCTGGCGGCCCTGGCGGACCTGTTCATCGCGCGTGGTCCGCCTGCCAATATCAGGTCCGATAACGGCAGTGAATTTATCGCAACGGCTGTCCAGAAATGGCTGGCGCAGGTCGGCGTGACGACGCTCTGCATCCCCCCGGCGTCGCCGTGGGAGAACGGCTACAACGAGAGCTTGGCTTCGCCGCCCTACGGGTCAACGGGTCGCTGCGCGACGAACTGCTCAACGGCGAGATCTTCTATAGCCTCGCCGAGGCCCGTGTGCTGATCGAAGCCTGGCGGCGGCATTACAACACGGTCCGGCCCCGGAAGCAGCTCCTTCGCCATTGCCGCCTTCCGGTTCCGCTTCGCTCCACCTCCAGGCGGCAATGGCGAAGGAGGCGACAATGCACTAACAATCAACCCGGACCACTCAGTGGGGGCCGGTCACGCCCTCAAACCATCGGGAATGCCTTTTCTCGGAAGCTCTGCGTGCTGATCAAGTTTCTCGAGCAGCAAGTGTGCGTCCCAGAGAGGTGGCTCGGCAAATCTGCACAGTAGGTTAAGTGGAGTTTCTGCCTGAAGGCGGCCGGCATGGC
>LXQI01000037.1:851-1354 GCA_001683845.1 Erythrobacter sp. ANT-B3C2
ACTAACAATCAACCCGGACCACTCAGTGGGGGCCGGTCAGCACCACCCTTTCCGCTGACTGACTTCGTGCATGGGTGGCGGCCGTTGAGAAGCCCACAACCGGTGCGATTCGCGCCACCCTTATAGATGAACGCGCTATCCAGAGACTCACTGGCCACCGGCAGGGCGATTCCTTCGATTGATGAGGGTTCGCAGGAGTTTGTAGCGGGGCGAGGTTTCCTGGTAGACGCTTTCGAGATGGCCCCAGCTGCCCCATTGCGAGGGTTGGCCGGTCAGGGTGAAGGCTGTGTACAGCGTGCCACCGGCGCCGCGCAGCCCTTCGGCGATATTCATGTCCAGATCGTGGATCTCGGGCCGGCGCGACAGGTCGATCAGGAAGTCGGTGTAGCGCTGGTTCGAATGCTCGCTGGATGGTGTGAAGGGACCGTAGCCGACCTCGTAGGTGACGAGGTCGAGCCCGTATTTGCGGGCCCGTTCCCCATGGTAGGTGAATGACGGCAGGT
>LXQI01000037.1:1364-50770 GCA_001683845.1 Erythrobacter sp. ANT-B3C2
TTGCGAACAGATCAAACCCTGCTTTCTCAGAGGCTGGCGTTAGCCAAACTACTAAGGGTGGGGCGCTCCTTCGGCCTCATACGTTGTGATTTGCCGTTTGGTAGCGTTCATTCGCCATGCTGCCTCGATCCTTGTCCTGAGAAGGTCTTTATCGATTTTCTCCGGTCGCATCAGCATAGCTGGATATCCGACATAGTGATCGGTCTGAAAATAGATTTCCGGCTCAGCCTCAAGAAGCAATTCTTTGATCTCCAAAGGGCAGTGCACAACCAAAGACGCTCCGTCCTTTGACCCGAAAATTGACTTCCCACGATGCCGAAGACTGGGACGTTTCATGAACGTATCTTTGCTCACGCCCGGCAACCGAAGTTCTTGGAAAACTTCGTCCATCCACTGCCATGCTTGTTTGAGAGCTTGATCCATATTGAAGATGCTACGCTTATTAGGGCTATTTACCAAGTATAGCATCAAAACCCACAAACTCTGGCTTAAATTCGCTGTAGGAAACCCCAGACGTATCCCTCGGGGTCTTTGACCGAGAACTCTCGGACCCCGTGATTGCGGTCTCGCATGGGGGCTACTTCTGCACCGCAATCAGCCATGCTCTCTCTGTATTCAGTCACGTTATCCACCCATATCCCAATCCATTGATCGGGTTTTCGTCCGGCCTTTGCCCAGCATCCGGGGTAGTTATCCAGCCAGATTTCATCGTTACCAGCGCGAATTTCAATATTAATGACGGCACCATCATCGTTGTGATACCTGCTGATCTCCTCAAATCCAAAGATACGGACAAGCCAGTCTGCTGCTTGTGGGGCATCATCGTAAAGGAGATAGGGTGTAATACCGAGGAAGCGGGTGGGTGTTTTTTGCTGTTTCATAACAGTGTTCCTTATGCTGCGAGTTGCCTACGAGAAGCATATCACTGTCGTCTGCGGTCATAACAATGCTATCATAGCGCCTTCACAAAGGTCTCAAAGCGGACGTTAACTGCTGACCGGGCCGGTCAGTCCCGACCAGCAAAAGCGTCTTACGAAACTTGCCAATTTCAACAACATTCGTGAGATTGCGCGGAAAGTGAGCTACCCGATTGAAGCACTGCGCCGAGGCGAACAAGCGGACATACATTTTGGAGTGATGGTAGATGCCCAAGGCCGTCCGCAGAATTGTGTTTTAACTGATATAACGGCTGCAAGCAATTTGATGACCGCCCATGTGCGATTATAATGCGCGATGGAAAATTCGAACCCGCTGAAGATGCTGGTGGGCAGAAGATTGCTTCTTTCTTCGCGACATACATTCGATACGAGATGCCTGATTAAACCAACTGTCAGCAATTGGGTCGCTAGCAGCCAAACCGGTCTAATCTGGCTCCCCTCGGCTCTTCCTCACCGCACCCAATCCAGCCCGATCTCCTCGAAGATCTCGCGGCTGTCGGACCACTTCTCGTCCACCTTCACGTGCAGAAACAGGTGCACCGGCACGCCGAGGATGGTGGCCAATTCAGCCCGTGCCGCCTCGCCGATGGCTTTGATCCGTGCGCCGCGCTTGCCCAGCACGATCGGCTTCTGGCTGTCGCGCGCGATCACGATCTGCTGGTGGATCTCCACGCTGCCATCCTTGCGCGTCTGGTAGCTCTCCGGCCGCACGGCGCTGTCATACGGCAGCTCCTCGTGCAACTGGCGGTAGAGCTGCTCGCGCGTCACCTCGGCGGCGAGCAGGCGCTCGCTGGCATCGCTCACCTGCTCCTCGGGATAGTGCCATGGCCCCTCGGGCATCATCGCGGCCAGCTGCGCCTTCAGCCCGGGCACGCCATCGCCGGTAAGCGCGGAGATGAAGAACACCTCGGAAAAGCCCACCTTGCCGGCCAGCTCCTGCGCCAGTTCCAGCAGCGGCTCCTTTTTGGAAACATCCACCTTGTTGAGGACCAGCAGCTTCTTCTCTGGGCGCTCGGCGAGCGATTCCAGCAGCGGCTCCAATTCGTGCCGGCGCTGCTTGAGCGGATCGACCATCAGCACCACCGCATCGGCCGAAACCGTGCCCTCCCAGGCGGCGTGCACCATCGCCCGGTCCAGCCGGCGGCGCGGGGCGAAGATGCCGGGCGTATCGATCAGGATGATCTGCGTCGCGGCCCCGTCCTGCGCCTGGGTCAGCGCGATCCCAAGCAGGCGGGCGCGGGTGGTCTGCGCCTTGGCGCTGGTGATCGCCACCTTCTGGCCGACCAGCTGGTTCACCAGCGTCGATTTTCCGGCATTCGGCGCGCCGATCACGGCAACGAGGCCGCAGCGCTGGGGGGTCTGTTCGGTCATACGGTGGTCCAGATGCAGGTGCTGTTTGCGGGCGGTCTGCGGCTCGATAGCAGCCATCGCGCGCGCAGTCGCCCGCGGCATTCAGGCCGGTGCGGCACTCACCCGAAGCGCTCCATGAACAGCCGCGCGGCCGCGGTCTCCGCATCCTGCTTGCTCCCGGCGGTGGCCTCCACCTCGCCCACGTTGTGCACGCTCACCCGCACGGTGAAGCTGGCCGCATGGTCGGGCCCGGAGCGATCCACCAGCGCATATTCGGGCGGTTTGCGGCGGCAGCCCGCAGCCCATTCCTGAAGCGCGCTCTTGGGGTGCTTGGCGCGGCCGGCATGCCCTTCCACCGCCTGCTGCCAGAGCCGGTGGACGATCCCTCGCGCCTGCTCAAAACCGCCCTCGAGGAAGCTTGCGCCCAGCATCGCCTCCATGATGTCGCCCAGCACATTGTCGCTGTCTTCCGCCCCTGCGTCGCGCGCCTGCCGGCCCAGCCGCACATGCTCGGACGCGCCGATCTCGCGGGCGATGGCGGCGCACATTTGCCGGCTGACCAGTGCGTTCAGCCGCTGCGCCAGCTCGCCCTCGTTGCCTTCCTTGAGGCCGTAGAGCCAATCGGCGATGGAGAGGCCGAGCACCCGGTCGCCGAGGAACTCCAGCCGCTCGTAATTGCGCGCATTGCCAGTGCTGCCGTGAGTCAGCGCCTCGATCCACAGTGCCTCGTCGCGGATCGCGAAGCCCAGCCGTTCCAGCCAGGCGCCAGTCGCCCCCAATCTGCTCGCTCCCGGCCCGCTCGCTTCCGGCGTGCTCAAATGGCGGTGCCCAGCCGCTGCCAGCGCGCGGCGGAGAACCAGGTCCAGGGCTTCACCCACTCGGCGGTGCCATCGGTCGAGAAGAACAGGAAGCTGGCGCGGCCGACCACATTCTCCACCGGCACCAGCGCCACGCCGCCGCCGGGCTCCGCCGGGAAGCGGCTGTCCTGCGAATTGTCGCGATTGTCGCCCATCATGAACAGGCGGCCCGCCGGCACCAGCACGGGCGGGGTGTTGTCCGGGTCGATGGCGTAGCCGTTGTTCCCACCGGCCGGGCCGAAATCGAGCACCGCGTAGCTTCGGCCACCCGGCAGCGTCTCGCGATATTGCGGGTAGCGGCAAGTGAGCGTGCCATCGCCCGCGCGCTCCGCGAAGCGCTGCGCCGCGCAGCGCCCCTGCGGGCGCACACGCACCAGCAGGTCGCCGATCCGGTCCTTGCCCACCGGCTCGCCATTGAGGTGCAGCACCCCGGCAATCATCTGCACCTGATCGCCCGGCAGGCCGATCACCCGCTTGATATAATCGGTCCGGTCCAGCGGATGCTTGAACACCACCACGTCGCCGCGCTCGGGCATGCCGTCCGGCACGCGCCCGTCGAACAGGTCCACATCAAGCGGCAGCGAGGCGCGCGAATAGCCGTAGGGCCATTTGGCGGCGAACAGGAAATCACCCTCCAGCAGCCGCGGCATCATCGATTCGCTGGGGATCGAAAAGCTGGTGAACACCAGCGTGCGGAACAGCAGCACCACCACCACCAGCTTGATCAGGAACCAAAGAAAGCTGCCCTCCTCCTTCTTTTCGGCCGGCTGGGTGGCGGGCGCGCCGGGCGCGGCGGGGGCGGTCTGGCTCATCGGCCAGCCTTGTGTTGGGGCAGCGCCGCTCCGTCAAGGTTCGAGGGAAGGCGCCGCTGTCCGCATTCGGGGCAGTTTCCCGTTCCCATAAGCCGCCGGAGGCCCTAGCGCGCTGGTCCAGCGAACAGGAAGGATCAAGATCCGATGAGCGACGCGCGCGAGCAGGCCTGGCACCGGCTGAGCCTCCATCCCAAGCACACCTTGGCCCAGCTGTTCAAGACCCATCCCGGCCGGCTGGAGGCGATGACCGCCCGGCTGGAACTGGACTCCGCAGACGCCGAAAGCGAAGCGGGCGGCATCCTGTTCGACTGGTCCAAGACCCACCTCACGCCCGAGCTGATTGCCGATTTCGAGGCGCTGGCGAAGGCCGCCGAGTTCGACGAGATGCGCGGGCGCCTGTTCGCGGGCGAAATCGTCAACCCCACCGAAGGCCGCGCCGCCGAACATTCCGCCCTGCGCGGCGTGGGCCGCGATGCCAGCGTGGAGGAGGCCGATGCCCTGCGCGAGCGGATGCGCCTGATGGTCGAGGCGATCCATTCCGGCGAATTGGGCGAGGTGCGCCACCTGATCCACATTGGCATCGGCGGCAGCGCGCTCGGCCCGGCGGTGGTAGTGGACGCTCTCGCCCGCGATCTCGCATTGGTGGACGTGCACGTTGTCTCCAACGTCGACGGCGTGGCGCTAGAGGCCGCCTTCGCCAAATGCGACCCCGCGCACACCTGGATCGCGGTCGCCTCCAAGACCTTCACCACCATCGAGACGATGACCAACGCCGCCAGCGCGCTCCGCTGGCTGGAGCAGAACGGCGTTGCCGACCCCACCGGCCGCGTGATCGCGCTCACCGCCGCCCCCTCGAAGGCGGTGGAATGGGGCGTGGACGAAACGCGCATCCTGCCCTTTGCTGAGAGCGTGGGCGGGCGCTATTCGCTGTGGTCGAGCATCGGCTTCCCCATCGCGGTGGCGACCGGATGGGAGGATTTCGCCGCCCTGCTCGCCGGCGCCGCAGCGGTGGATGCACACTTTCGCGACACGGCCGGCCGAGCCAACCTCCCGCTGCTCGCCGCCTTCGCGGACCTCTATTATGCGCGCATCCGCGGCGCCCAGACCCGCGCCTGCTTCGCCTATGACGAGCGGCTGCGCCTGCTGCCCTCTTACCTCCAGCAGCTGGAGATGGAATCGAACGGCAAGAGCGTCACCGCCGAGGGCGAGCCCGTCTCGGGCCCCACCGCGCCGGTCACCTGGGGCGGGGTCGGCACCGATGCCCAGCACGCCGTGTTCCAGCTGCTCCATCAGGGCACACACCTGATCCCCGTCGATTTCATCGCCAGCATCGCTCCGGGAGATGATCTCGATCAAGCGCATCACCGCATCCTGCTGATGAACTGCTTCGCGCAAGGCGCCGCGCTGATGGCCGGCAAGCCGAGCGACGATCCGGCGCGCGCCTATGCCGGCAACCGCCCGAGCACCACCATTCTGGTGGACGATCTGGATGCGGCGACGCTCGGCGCGCTGATCGCCTTCCACGAACACCGCACCTTCGCCAATGCCGTGTTGATGGGGATCAACCCGTTCGACCAGTTCGGGGTGGAACTGGGCAAGGAAATCGCCAACAAGATCGAGCAGGGTGGCGCCACCTTCGACCCCAGCACCGAGGCGCTGCTGAAGCTCGCCGGGCTGGAATAGAAGGATCAGGCCACCGCCCCCTTCATTGTGGCGGCCTTGTTCGCAGGCGAGTTTAACCGCACTCTCGTGGTGCTACTATGATTGTCGACGGAGCCTCAGTGCTTTAGGGGGCCCGGCGTTCTTCCTGGTCCGGACTGCATTTAAGATGGCGCCCCGTTCTATCGAGCCGATCAGGACGTTTCATTGGATAGACGCCCTGCGCGGGGCGGCCGCGATTGTAATCGTGGTGTTCCATTACCATCATTTCTATCTGGCGGATGCGGGCGGTCGAGCGCTCATTCCGCCCACTGAAACATTCCCGTACAGCAGCTTTCTGAAGCCGCTCTTTGAACCGATAGCTTCCAGGGCTGTCGAGCTGTTCTGGCTGATTTCTGGTTTTGTGTTCGCCCATGTCTACCTGCGGCGGCGCACGAGTGCTTGGGAGTTCAGCTTTGCGCGCTTGGCCCGGCTCTATCCGCTGCATCTGGTCACGCTGCTTTATGTCGCCGGCATCCAGGCGATCAGCATGGCCTCGCAAGGTCATTGGCAGATCTACGACAATAACGATGCCAGGCATTTTGTGCTTCAACTCTTCATGGCTTCGAACTGGATCAGCTGGTCCGAGGGCTTGAGCTTCAATGGCCCGATCTGGTCGGTGTCTCTGGAAATAGTCGTATACGGCCTCTTTTTTCTTTCGATCGGCATTATGAAGAAGGCGCCCGTGCTGGTGCCGATTCTGCTTTGCTCCGCATCCTGGGCGTGGGTGCTGCTCGAGCCGGTCAGATTGCCACTCGTCCAGATCGGTGTGCTGGAATGCTCCGGCTTTTTCTTCCTCGGCTGCCTGCTGCGCGGCCTTCGGCCAGATCTTGCGTGGGCGCGGGCAGGTGGCCTCGCGCTGTCTGGGGGCTGCGCCGCCTTGCTCGGCCTTGTGACAGGGTGGGAGTTGATGGTGGTGTCCGGCATCGCCGCCGGCGTGGTGTCGCTTGCCGCGGGGTTGGACCGGTTGCTCCGGCAGCGGGCGCGCGGCTGGGCCCTCTGGGCGATATCAGCTACAGCCTCTATCTGGTTCACGTCCCGCTCCAGATGACGATTTTGCTGGTCGCGGATATCTTTTTTGGCGCACCAGGGCCTTTGCCGATAGCCACCTCACCTTGCCGCTCTACGTGGCCGCCTGCGTGGCAATCGCGAGCCTCGCGCACCGCTGGGTGGAACGTCCTCTCGGCCTGGCGATCCGCGGGCTGACCCATCGTCCCCGCCCGCCGCTGGCCGCCACGCTGGGTCCCAAGGCGCCTTGACATTCCGCAGCGCACCATCCACATGGCGCCGCATCGAAGTGCAATGCAGCGTGAGTGGCGGTCACCCGCCCCGGCCGCGCTTCGGTCCTATTCCAAAAGCTTCCCTTCACGCGGGCGGTTTAAAACCACCGCGAACGCGCGCCCACCTATGGCTGCGCGCAGTCGCACCATGCGAGTGTACCTATTACCATGACAAGTTTCCAACAGCTCGGGCTCTCCCAGCCCGTTCTCCAGGCGCTCAGCCTCAAGGGCTATGAGACGCCGACCCCGATCCAGACGCAGGCCATCCCCCATGTGCTGAAGGGCCGAGACCTGCTCGGCATCGCGCAGACCGGCACCGGCAAGACGGCGGCCTTCGTGCTGCCCTCGATCGACCGGCTGGTCGCCGCCGACAAGCGGCCCAAGCCGCGCTGCTGCCGCATGCTGGTGCTGGCCCCCACGCGCGAACTGGCCGGCCAGATCGCCGATAGCGCCAGGGCCTATGCCCATTTCGCCAACCTCAAGGTGGTCACCGTGTTCGGCGGCACCTCGGTAGGCCGCAACAAGCAGGAGGTGGCGCGAGGCGTCGATATCCTCATCGCCACGCCGGGCCGGCTGGTGGACCTCACCGAACAGCGCGCGCTCGATCTCTCGCAGGTCGAGATCCTGGTGCTGGACGAGGCCGATCAGATGCTGGACCTGGGCTTCATCCATGCGCTGAAGCAGATCGTGCGGATGCTGCCCAGGGAGCGGCAGACGCTGTTCTTCTCGGCCACCATGCCCAACGCGATCAAGCAGCTCGCCAGCCAGTACCTGACCGATCCCGAGCAGGTCTCGGTCAGCCCCGCGGCCACCACCGTCGACCGGGTCGAACAGCGCATCTGCATGGTCAACCAGGCCGAAAAGCAGGCGCTGCTCACGCTGGTGCTGCGCGATGGCTTCACCACCGGCGAGATGAACGGCAGGATGGACCGCGTGCTCGTCTTCACCCGCACCAAACACGGGGCCGACCGCGTCGTGCGCAAGCTGGCGCAGAGCAATATCCGCTCGGCCGCGATCCACGGCAACAAGAGCCAGCCGCAGCGCGAGCGCGCGCTGGGCGAGTTCCGCGATGGCAGCGTGCGCGTGCTGGTGGCGACCGACATCGCCGCGCGCGGGATCGACATTCCGGGCGTCAGCCATGTGCTCAATTTCGAACTGCCCAACGTGCCCGAGCAATATGTCCACCGCATCGGCCGCACCGCGCGCGCCGGGGCTGACGGCATCGCGCTCTCCTTCTGCGCGCCGGACGAGCGGGAATATCTGCGCGACATCCAGAAGCTGACCAAGATTACGCTGGAGCCGATGGGCCTGCCCGCGCAGTTCCGCGCCGAGGTCGAGCGGCTCGCCGCGCTTCCGCCCACTTCGCCCAAGGATGCCGATCGTCCCGAACGGCGCCAGCAGCAGCAGCCCCCGCGTCGTGCACCCCGTACGGCCGAGGCCCGTCCGGCCCATTCCGGCGGCAGCTACGGCGGTGGCGGCCAGCGCCGGCGTGGCGGCGGCGGCGGTGGTGGTAGCGGTGGTGGCGGCGGCCGCAGCCGCTCCGCCGGTGGCGGCGCACGCGGCTGAGGCCAGCCACCCCGGTGCGTCTTGGCGCCGGCTTCTGCCAGCACCTGACAGTAAAGCGCCGGCCGTGGTTCTCCCATGGCCGGCGTTTTGCATCATGCCGCCCGCTGTTCGGCCCCGCGGTTGGCAAGCGCCGGCCCGCCCGCCATATGCGCCCCTCAGCCAGAAAGGGCCGCACCATGGCCGAACATGAATACGATCTCGTCACCATCGGCGCCGGCTCGGGCGGCGTGCGCGCCAGCCGCGCCGCCGCCGCGCTCGGCGCAAAAGTGGCGGTGGCGGAGGAACACCAGGTGGGTGGCACCTGCGTCATCCGTGGCTGCGTGCCCAAGAAGATGCTCGTCTACGGCGCGCATTTCGCCGAAGACCTGCACGATGCCGGCAAGTTCGGCTGGAGCGTGGGCGAATGCCGGTTCGACTGGACGGTGCTGCGCGACAATGTGCTGGCCGAAGTGCAGCGCCTCAGCGGCCTCTACACGCAGACGCTTGAGAATCACGGCGTCACGCTCCTCGAAGAGCGCGCACGGGTCACCGGCCCCAACGAGGTGACGCTGGCGAGCGGCCGCGCGATCAGTGCCAAACACATCCTCATCGCCACCGGCGCCCGCCCGCATGTGCCCGATTGCCCGGGCCACGAGCACGGCATCACCTCGAACGAGGCGTTTCACCTCGAGGCGCTCCCCCGCCGCGTGCTGATCGCCGGCGGGGGCTACATCGCCAACGAATTCGCCGGCATCTTCCACCAGTTCGGCGCCAAGGTCACGATCATCAACCGCTCGGACCAGCTGCTGCGCGGCTATGATGAATCGATGCGCGATCGGCTGCTGCAGATCTCACTGATGAAGGGTATCGATTTCCGCTTCAACGCCAGCTTCCGCGGGATCGAGAAGCTGGATGATGGCGCGCTGCTGGTCTCGATGACCGGGCACGATGATCTCGCGGTCGATTGCGTGATGTTCGCCACCGGCCGCCTGCCCAACACCGAAGGGCTGGGGCTGGCCGAGGTGGGCGTCGAACTGGGCCCGCGGGGCGAGATCAGGGTGGATCGCTTCAGCAAGAGCCGCGTCGACAGCATCCACGCGGTGGGCGATGTCACCGATCGCGTGCAGCTGACCCCGGTGGCGATCCGCGAGGGGCAGGCACTGGCCGAAACGCTGTTCGGCAACAATCCCACCAGCGTCAGCTACGATGCCATCCCCAGCGCGGTGTTCAGCCACCCACCGATCGCCGGGGTCGGGATGACCGAGAGCGAGGCACGCAACACGCTCGGCTCGATCCGCGTCTACCAATCCGATTTCAGGCCAATGAAGAACGTGCTTGCCGGCCGCACCGAACGCTCGCTCTACAAGATGATCTGCGAGGGCGATAATGGCCGCATTGTGGGCATCCACATGATCGGCCCCGATGCACCCGAGATCATGCAGGCCGCCGCGGTGGCGGTAAAGGCCGGCCTCACCAAGGCCGATTTCGACGCCACCGTGGCGATCCACCCCACCATGGCCGAGGAGCTGGTGCTGCTGCGCTAGCCTCGCGCGCCGACGATCCGCTGGAAAGCCAGATGACCCCTACACTGTTCACCATCGGCTACCAGCAGGCAACCCAGCCGGCGGTGCTCGCCGCGCTGGCCGCAGCGCGGGTGGAACTGCTGGCGGATGTCCGCGCACGGCCGCTCTCGCGCCGGCCCGGCTTCTCCAAGACCGCGCTCAAGGCCGCCGTCGAGGAGGCGGGCATGGAATACCGCCACTTCCGCCACGTCGGAACCCCACCGGAAGGTCGCGAGGCGGCACGCCGGGGCGATTACGAGACGCTGGCGCGGGTCTATGCCGGCCAGCTCGAATTGCCCGAGGCACTGGCCGACATGGCCGCCCTCCGCCAGCTCGCGCTCGCCCGGCCAACCTGCCTGCTGTGCTTTTGCCGCGAAGCCGCTCACTGCCACCGCAGCCTGCTCGCCAGCGAATTGCTTGCCGATTTCACCCGCACCGACTTGCACCCATCAGGGGCCACCTGACCACCTCCCTCCCCGCCGCTCAGGCGCGGCCAGCACATCTCAGCGCCGCTCCGGAAACACGCACCGGAACCGTCCTGCGATCCGATGCGCTTGGAGAGGGTGGACATTGCCGCCATCTTCTTCGACGACTGGAGCGCGATCGGCCGCACCATCATCGCCGCGCTGGTGGCTTATGCAGGGCTGGTGCTGGTGCTGCGGATCAGCGGCAAGCGCACGCTTTCCAAGCTCAACGCCTTCGATCTCGTCGTCACAGTGGCGCTCGGCTCCACGCTGGCGACGGTCCTGCTCAGCGCCGATGTCGCTTTGGCGGAGGGGCTGGTCGCCTTCGCCATGCTGGTCGCCCTGCAATGGATCGTCACCCGCCTGTCGGTTGCCTGGGCGCCGATCCGCAAGATCACCCGCTCCAACGCCCGGATGCTGCTGGAGAACGGCAATTACATCGAACAGGCTTTGCGCGACGAACGCGTCACCCATGCCGAGGTGGAACAGGCCGCGCGCAAGCAGGGCTTCGGCGACCTTTCCGATCTCGCCGCCGTGGTGCTCGAAACGGACGGCTCGTTCAGCGTAATCGCGAATGACAAGGCCGGCAGCCGCAGCGCGATGCAGTCGTTGGCCAAGTACAATCCAGCCGGGGGTGAGGAGCGCTAGATCAGTGCGCCTGCAGTTCCTCGTCGAGGAAGGCGGCCACCTCGTCCAGCGCCACCTTTCGATCGAGAAACGCCTCGCCGATGCCGCGCAGCAGCACGAAGGGCAGGGTGCCCGCGTCCATTTTTTTGTCGTAAAGCATATGGCTTGCGAGCCGCTTGCCACCTGCTTGAAGGCCCAATGCAGCCAGTTCGCTGGGAAGTCCGGCGGCGTCTATCGCCCTTGCAATTCGCCCTGCATCGGCTTCGCCCATCAGCCCGACCCGTGCGGAAAAACGCGCTGCCAGCACCATGCCGAGCGCCACCGCCTCGCCATGCAGCAACCGGTCGGAAAAGCCGCTCTCCGCCTCCAGCGCATGGCCGAAGGTGTGGCCGAGGTTCAGCAGAGCGCGCGCCCCGGTGGTCTCGCGCTCGTCCTCGGCGACGATGCGGGCCTTCTCGGAAACGCTGACGCGCACCGCATATTCGCGGGATCCCCGGTCGCCGGCCAGCAGCCCGCGCGCATTCTCCTCGCACCAGGCGAAGAACGACGCATCGCCCAGCACGCCGTATTTGAGCACCTCGGCATAGCCGGCGCGCAGCTGGCGCGGGGGCAGGGTGCCCAGCGCGTCGAGATCGGCCAGCACCAGTGCGGGCTGGTGGAACGCGCCGACCAGGTTCTTGCCCGACGCGCAATTGATCGCTGTCTTGCCGCCCACCGAGCTATCGACCTGCGCCAGCAGCGTGGTCGGCAGCTGGACGAAGCCGCAGCCGCGCTTGAGGACCGCGGCGGCAAAGCCGGTGAGATCACCGACGACGCCGCCGCCCAGCGCAAGGATATGGTCACCCCGCTCCACCTCCTCGGCCAGCAGCCAGTCCACCGTGCGGGCCAACTCCTGCCAGCTCTTGGCCTGCTCGCCCGGGGCGTGAACCAGCCAGCGCGGCTCGTGCCCGGCTTCGCGCAGGGCAGCCTCCACCGGCGCGCTCCACAGGCGATGGACGTTCGCATCGGTGACGATCGGCACCCGGCGCTTGCGCAGCAGCGGCCCGCATTCGGCCGCAAGGTTCGCCAGCAGGCCGCCGCCCACCCGCACCTCGTAGGAGCGGCCCGCCAGCGCCACATTGATCACAGCCATTGTTCCAGCCCCTCGATGATCCGCCGGACGGTGTCGCCATGCGGGCCGTTCTCGCTCATCACCTTGATCGGAGCCAGCGCATAGGCGCTCTCGCGCTCAGCCTTCAACCGGGCGACGATCTCGGCCGGATCGCCCCCGCGCAGCAGCGGGCGCGTGTCCCTGCGCGTCACCCGGTCCACCAGCGTCGCAATGTCCGTATCGAGCCACACGGCGATCCCACGCTCGAGGATCATCGCGCGCGTATCCGGCTGCACGAAGGCGCCGCCCCCGGTGGCGATCACCCGCGGGGCACCTTCCAGCAGCCGCGCGATCACCCGGCGCTCGCCATCGCGGAACGAGGGCTCGCCGAAGCGCTCGAAGATCTCGGAAACACTCATCTGCGCGGCCGCTTCGATCTCGTTGTCGGCATCGGCGAACGGCAGCGCGAGGGTGGCGGCCAGCCGGCGCCCAAGGCTGGACTTGCCCACGCCCATCATGCCGACCAGCACCACCGGCTGTCTCAGCCGAGCGGCGAGCGCCCGCGCGCCGGCGCCGCTGGAGGTCCTCGGCTCGATGGTCATTGCCGCCAGCGCTATAGTTGGGCTAACCGCCTGCGCAAGCATGCGAAGGATGCACCGCAATTGGCCACGCGCCCACACACGATGAACTGGGGACGGGTACGCCTGGTGCTGCTGGTGCTGCTGGCGCTGATCCTGCTGTTCGCCTGGATCGACGGCGGGCGCGAGCCGCAGCGCCTGATCGAGCAACCGGTGGCGCTGCCGGGCGGGGGCACCCGATGAGACGCGCTTTGACGCATGGCGCGCTGTTGGCGGGCGCCGCGCTCGCGCTTGGGTCGACCGTCGCGCTGGCCGCGCCCGAATCGCTGCTGCCACCGAGCTTCCGCACGCCGAGCCCTGCGCCACCGCCACCGCCCACGCCGGCTCCCGCCCCGGCTCCGGCTCCTCCGCCCCAAGCGGTGCCGGCCCCGGCACCCGCTCCTGCGCGCCCGGCACCCGCTCCCTCGCCGGTGATCCAGCCGCTGCCGACCGGCCCGAGCCAGCCCTCGTCCCCAACTATGGTCGCACCGACGCCGGCGCTTCCTGCGGGACTCAGCCGGCTGCCCTCCCTGCGCGAACTGGAGCGGATGGACGAGGACGAGTTCAACCAGCTGTTCGGCCTCGTTCCGAAGTACGATATTCCGCCCGGCGCCCGCCGCGCCGTGCGCCAGGTCGGGGTGATCGGGGCAGGAGAGGGCGGCCTGCCGGTCAATTCGCTGGCCTCCCAACCGCCCGCGCTGGTGCTCGCCGCGCTGGCCGGGATCCGTCAGCCGCTGGTCTCGCGGTGGGGGCACATTCTGCTGCGTCGTACCCTGGCCAGCCGGCTGGAGGCGCCGCGTGGGATGAGCCCGGTGGCCTTCGCTACCCTGCGGGCCGATCTGCTCAACCGCATCGGCGAGGGAGCAGCGGCGCGCGCGCTGGTGCAGGACATCGATTCCGCCAATTACACGCCCGCCCTCGCTGGTGTGGCGATCGATTCCTATCTTGCCACCGGCGATATTCTCGGCATTTGCCCGGTCGCGCAGCTGCGAGGCACCCTGCGCGAGGATGCCGAGTGGGACATGGTGCGGGCGATCTGCCGCGCTCATTCCGGCGATCCGCGCGAGGCCGAGCGCCAGCTTGACCGGGCACTGGCGCGAGACGAAGCTCCCGAGATCGATCTGCGGCTGGCCCAGCGCTATGCCTATGCGGCGGGTGGCGCCCGGCGCGCGGTCAATATCGAGTGGGACGGTGTCGAGGAGCTGACCCCATGGCGCCACGGCCTGGCCCGTTCGCTCGGGATGGAACTGCCCGAGGCGTTCGACGGTGCAGCGGCGCGCCTTGGGATTGGCGACGTGCTGAACCCGGCCGTGCCGCTGACCCGCCGGGTCGAGAGAGCCGACCGCGCGGCCGAGCGCGGCATCCTGTCCTCGGCGGCGATGGTCGATCTCTATGCCCAACTCTGGGCCGATCAGGGGGTGGCAGACGAGGCGAAGGAGCCCGCCGGCCGCCTGCGTGCTGCCTATGTGGCGAGCAGCGCGGCTGGGCGCCTCGCGGCGATGCGCACGCTGTGGAACGCGCAGCGGTCCGATGGCGCGCTCTATGGCCGGCAGGTGCTCACCGCCTATGCCGCCGCGCGCCTGGTCCCGGCCGAACCGCTGGTGGAAGAGGCGCCGGCACTGGTCGCCTCGATGCTGGCCGCCGGGCTCGATCGCAACGCGATGCGCTGGGCACCGCTGGTGCCCGACGGCGGGCTCGCGTGGGCGCAGTTGGCGCTGGCCGACCCGGATAACGCTGGGCAGGTTAGTGGCGGTGCACTCGACAGTTTCGTCAATGACGATGGAAGCGAGGCCAAGCGCAAGGCGCAGTTTCTCGTGGCCGGGCTGGCCGGGCTCGGGCGGCTCGACATGGGCACGGCGAACAGCATTGCCGGCCGGCTGGACGTGGCGCTCACCCGGCAGAGCCCGTGGGCCGAGCGGATCGACCGCGCGGCCGAGCTCGGCAACCCCACGCTGGTTGCGCTGCTGGCGGCGGTGGGTATGCAGGGCGAGGGGTGGGAGCGGATGACCGCGCGCCAGCTGTTCCACATAGTGCGCGCGCTGAACCAGGTGGGCCTCGGTGCCGAGGCACGGATGATCGCCGCCGAGGCGGTCGCGCGCGCCTGATCGCCGCTGCGGCCGAGCCGGCACCATGTCTACCGAGATCGACGCATTTCTCGCAATGATGGCGGCCGAGCGCGGTGCGGCCCCTAACACGCTCGCTGCCTATCGCCGCGACCTGGAAGGCGCCGAGGCGCTGGCCGGCCCGCTAGCAAGCGCCGGGCCCGAGCGGATTGAGCGCCTTGCCGGTCACTGGGCGGAGCTTGCGCCCGCCAGCTTGGCCCGCAAGGCCTCCGCGCTGCGCCAGTTCTACGGCTTTCTCGTGGAGGAAGGGCTGCGCGGGGACGATCCCTCCGCCGCACTCCCGCGCCCCTCCGCCCGGCGCAAGCTGCCCCGGACGCTCGACCATGCGCAGATCGCCGCGCTGTTCGAGCGGGCCGAGCTGGAGGCGGGCAGCGGCCGACCGCCAGCGCTGCGGCTGCTGGCCTTGCTGGAGCTGCTCTACGGCTCGGGCCTGCGCGCCACCGAGCTGGTCTCGCTGCCGCTCAGCGCCGTCCCGCGCGACGCGCCGTTCCTCACCGTCACCGGCAAGGGCGCCAAGCAGCGGATGGTGCCCGTCTCCACCCGCGCCCGCGCCGCGCTCAGCGCCTGGCTGGCGGTGCGCCCAGCCGGCGCACGCCACCTGTTCCCCTCGCGCAAGACCCACCTCACCCGCATCCGCCTGTTCCAGCTGCTGAAGGATCTGGCCGCGCGGGCCGACCTCAACCCGGCCAAGGTCAGCCCGCACGTGCTGCGCCACGCCTTCGCCACCCATTTGCTGGAGGGCGGCGCGGATCTGCGCGTGCTGCAAACGCTGCTCGGCCATGCTGACATCGCCTCCACGCAGATCTACACCCATGTCGATGCCGCGCGGCTGGTCGCTCTGGTCAACGAGCGCCATCCCCTTGCGGCGCGGGCGAGCGGCGGTTAGCGCAGAGTACATGATCTCCTACCTCGATTTCGAGAAGCCCGTCGCCGAACTCGAGGCGCGCATCAACGAACTGCGTGCCGCTGCCGCCGGAGACGCCCAGGTCGACATTTCGTCCGAACTGCGCCGGCTGGAGGGCAAGAGTGCCGAGCTGCTCGCCGCCACCTATGCCCAGCTGACCCCTTGGCAGAAGACGCAGGTCGCCCGTCACCCGGCCCGGCCGCATTTCCGCGATTATGTCGCTCACGCCTTCGAGGAGTTCGTGCCGCTGGGCGGGGACCGCTGCTTTGGCGAGGACCGGGCGATCATGGGCGGGTTCGCCACGCTCGGTGGGCGGCGGATCATGCTGCTGGGGCACGAGAAGGGGCACGATACGCAGACGCGGATCGCGCACAATTTCGGCATGGGCAAGCCCGAGGGCTATCGCAAGGCGGTGCGCCTGATGGAACTTGCCGGCCGCTTCGGCCTGCCGGTGGTGACGCTGGTGGATACGTCGGGCGCCTTCCCCGGCATCGAGGCCGAGGAGCGCGGCCAGGCCGAGGCGATCGCCCGCTCGACCGAGGCGTGCCTTGCGCTGCCCGTGCCGATGGTGGCGGCGATCGTGGGCGAGGGCGGCTCGGGCGGGGCGGTGGCGCTCGCCAGTACCGAGCGCGTGTTGATGTTCGAACATGCGGTCTACTCCGTCATCTCGCCCGAGGGGTGCGCGTCGATCCTCTGGCGCACCGCGGAGAAGGCGCCGCAAGCGGCTGAGGCGATGAAGCTGACGGCGCAGGACCTGAAGGCGCTGGGGGTGATCGACCGCATCGTGCCCGAGCCGCCCGGTGGCGCCCAGCGCGACCCGGTGGCCGCCGCGCAGGCGCTCGGAGCAGCATTGGGAGAGGAGCTCGACGCGCTTGCCGGCAAGTCGCCCGGGCAGCTGCGCGAGCAGCGGGAGGAGCGATTCCTCGGGCTCGGTGAGGGCCAGCCAACGTCTAGGGGAAAACCCCGAGCGGGAACATAGCCGGGCCATCATCCATTGGCCCGGCAAGAAGCCGAGGCGCTCCGATCAGGCCCGGGGCGCCATACAGGGCGGCAAAGATCAGTGCCCGATGAGGAGTTGCCCATGCCTGCCCACCCCTTTCGCCGGATCGGCGCCATGCTGCTGTCGGGTGCCGCTGCCTGCTCGCTTGCGGCCTGCGCCTCCGTCCCTGGCGCAAACCTCGCCGCGGGTGCGCCGATCAGCGCCGAAGAGGCGCAGCTCGGCGCGCAATACCACCAGCAATTCGTCGCTGAATTCGGCGGGGCGATGACCGGACCACAGGCCCAATATGTCGCGCAGATTGGCCAGAACATGGCCGCGCAGACCGGCGTCGGCAATGCGCAGGGCTATACCGTGACGCTCCTCAACAGCCCGGTGAACAACGCCTTCGCCGTGCCCGGCGGCTATGTCTACGTGACCCGCCAGATGCTCGGGCTGATGAACAACGAGGCCGAACTGGCCGGGGTTCTCGGGCATGAGGTGGGCCACGTGGTCGCCCGGCATTCCGCGCGCCGGCAGCAGAACGCACAGCGTAACCAGATCTTTGGCATGCTGGGCCAGGTGCTATCCGGCGTGCTGCTCGGCGACAGTGCGATCGGCCGTGGCGTCAGCGAACTCGCATCCACGGCGCCGCAGCTCGCGACGCTGCAATATTCGCGCAGCCAGGAGATCGAGGCCGACGAGTTGGGCATCAATTACCTGCGCAGCGCCGGCTACGATCCGCGGGCAGTGGGCACCATGCTGCAGAGCATCGCCGCGCAGGCCGCGCTCGATGCTTCGCTGCAAGGCCGAAACGATGCGACGATCCCCGAATGGGCCTCGACCCACCCCAATCCGGCCAGTCGGGTACAGAATGCGCTGCAAAAGGCGGGCAATGCGGCGGGCGTGATTAACCGCGAGACGTTCCTCAACCGGGTCGACGGCATGCTGTACGACGATGATCCCGCGCAGGGGATTATCGAAGGCAATACCTTCATCCACCCTGATCTGCGGCTGTCGTTCGTGGCTCCGCAGGGTTTCTACATGATCAACGGAACGAGGGCTGTCTCGATCAATGGCGACAGCGGGCGCGCGCAGCTTACGACTGCCGCCTATAACGGCAACCTCGAGCGGTACATCCAGCAGGTATTCCAGGCGCTGGGCGGGCAGCAGCAGCAGCTTGCCCCGCAGGCGATCCAGCGCACCACGGTGAACGGGCTGGAGGCGGCTTACGGAACCGCGCGCGTCGCCAGCGGGCAACAGAGTGTCGACGTGGTGGTGTTCGCCTATCAGTTCTCGAACAACCAGGCCTATCATTTCGCGGCGATCACTCCCGCAGGGCAGGCGGGGGTATTCAGCCCGATGTTCAACTCGATGCAGCGGATCACCGCTGCGCAGGCGGCCGAGGTGGTGCCCCGGCGGATCGACGTGGTGACCGCCCAGCGTGCTGACAGTGTGGAGACGCTGGCCCGGCGGATGGGTTACAGCAATGCGCAGGTGGCACGGTTCCGCGTGCTGAACGGGCTATCCGGCAATGAACAGCTGGTGCCGGGGCAGCAGTACAAGCTGGTGGTGCGCGCCGGGCGGTGAGGCAGGTATTGAGGCGTGCGGCCTGCCACACGAATAAGGGCGGCAGTCGCCTGCCGCCCTTCTTTGTTCTCCCAAAGAGCGGGAGTTACGGGTTTGCTGCTTCCTTATTTAATTCTTTTTCGGCCTTCATGAAGCTACTGGTCACCCCGTCACCGACCAAGCCCATGGCGGAAATCGCAGCAACCGCGATCAGAGCAGCAATGAGGCCATACTCGATGGCGGTGGCGCCCTGCTCGTCGCGGCGCAGCTTGTTAAAGAACTTCATGGACAATACTCCTGAAAAAGGAAAACCCGCGGTACTATACTTCGTCTGCCAGTGCCTGAGGTTCGAAGTGCCGAATCAGACGCCTTCCAATTAGCCGCAGGAGGGTTTAAAAAGTCCTAAGGCTGCCCGGCATTCACGACCTCACCGCTTACCTCATTCCAGATCCGCTTGTTTTCCCCGCCCACTGCAGCAATGGCGCCGATGATGGCGAGAACCACCAGCGCAGCCAACAGGCTATATTCCACGGCCGTGGCACCGCGCCGGTCGCGCAGCAATTTCGCGGTAGCTCGGGTGGCTTCACATGCGATGATCCTCTTGTGACCACGTGGCGTGTAAACAGCCTTGCCCTGCCGGTGTTAAGAATGCCTTGCGATGATTGCCGGTGAGTGAGGGTAAAGGCTCGGTTCTCGTCGTCGCGGCCGCGCTCGGTGACGGGCTTGGGCGGTGGCTGCTTCAGCGGCGGCTCCCCGGCACGCATCATGCCGGCCTGTGGGAGTTTCCCGGCGGCAAGGTGGACCGGGGCGAGACGCCGCGGGAAGCGCTTTGCCGCGAGCTTGCCGAGGAGCTTGCGCTGCCGCTCGATCCTGCCAGCGCAGCTCCGCTGGGTTTCACCGACGAGCCGGGCGCGGAGGGGCGGCCGGGGCTCGTGCTGCTGCTGTTCGCTGCGCCCCTGGCCGCTGCCCCGCAGGCGCAAATGGGCCAGGAATGGGGCTGGTTCACCCACGCCGAGGCGAGGGCGCTGGCCTTGGCTCCGCTGGACCGCGCATTGCTGCCGCTGCTCTCGATGATGCCGTGAATGGCCTCGCCGCAGCCTCTTGCCAAGGCACGGCCACCTGCTATGTGCCCCACCTCACACGCGCCCGTAGCTCAGCTGGATAGAGCACCAGACTACGAATCTGGGGGCCGGAGGTTCGAATCCTTCCGGGCGCACCATTTATCTGCGCTACCACGCTTCGCGCTACTTTAGCGCGTGGGTGCTCATCAGACGGCAATCGCTGTGGAGCACCACTCCCAACACAGAAGGCCAGTCTTTTGTGCAGCCTGGTTGCTAACGCCACCTCGGAGCGGGGTGAACGGAGTTGTCGGGTAAGCCGCTCAGGTCGTCGGCGGCAGGTTGCGCCGATCTAGGCGGCGCCGGAGCTTTCCCAGGCGTGGTGAGTCCATGACCAGGTTGCGGAGACACCTGCCCGAGCTCTTCAGCGGATATTTGGTATTCGGACATCCACCAGCTTGGGACATATAAAAAAGGTGGCCGGTCCCTGGAGAAAGACCGGCCACCACCGCCGTCGGAAGGGGATTGGCAATTCGGCGGCGGAATAAAGGGTTGGCGTCAGCCCGGGAGGGAGACCGCGTTGGTCACATGAATCACGCCGTTCGAGGCAGCGAGGTCTGCGGTAACTACGGTGGCAGTGCCGCCCGTAGCATCGGTCAGCACCACACTGCCTCCGCTGAGCCTGGCCACCAGTTCGCCGCCCGAGACCGTCGCGAGCCGCGCTTCCCCACCATTCGCCTCGATCATTCCGATCAGATCGGCTGCAGACACCTTGCCCGGAACGACATGGTAAGTCAGCACGGCCTGAAGGGTCGACTTGTTTTCTGGCCTGAGCAACGTCTCTACCGTGCCGGCTGGAAGGCTGGCGAAAGCGGCATCGGTGGGCGCGAAGATTGTGAACGGACCCGCGCCACTGAGGGTTGCCGCGAGATCGGCCGCGGTAACCGCCGCAACCAGCGTCTCATGCTGCGGAGAGGCAATGGCAGTCTCCACCACATTCTTCATTTTTCCGCCGTGATGATTGGCGAGGGCGGGCGTGCCGGCGGCTAGGAGCAGGGCTCCCGCGGCGATCGTCAAAAATTTCATCTTTCGAAGCCTTTTTTGTGACTGGGACCATCCGGAGCCCTTGGTCACCAAAGTGGCGAGTTGGCCCTGGCCGAACCAGATGGCCTTAGGGACAGGTCGGCCGTTCGCGGTGTCAGTGGCCCGCCTCCACGGCGATGCGGATGGCATCGGCGGTCGTCTGCACGCCGAGCGCCCGAAACAGCGCGGCACGGTGCATCTTGATTGTGCGCTCGGCCAATTCGAGATCGTAGGCAATCTGCTTGTTGAGCTTGCCCCGTGCCATCTCGATCAACACCTCGCGCTGGCGAGGAGACAGCCGCGCCACCGCCCGGTGTGCGTCATGGCGCCGAATATCGTTGTAGCGCGGGGCGTCGCCGGCGATCTCGATCTGCGAACCGATGAAATAATCCGCTGCCCCCCGGGCGTCGAACACCGGAGCGACCATCACGGCGTTGCGGAACGGCTCGCCGTTCTTCCGGTAATTGAGGATCTCCACCATCACGGGCTGGCGCAGCCGGATGCCGGTGCGCAGCGTTTCGGTCAGCCACGGCTCGGTTGCCGGGCCGGCGAGGAACCGGCAGTTGTGCCCGATGATCTCCTCGCGCGCAAAGCCGGTCAGCGCGATGAAGGCATCGTTGCAGGCGACGATCGGGTTGTCTGGCAGACGCGGATCACTGACGACCGCCGCTACCGCGCTCGAGGCGATGAGTTCGGATGGCTCCATGCCGGCAAACCTAGCGCCCTGCGCAGCGAACTCCAAGCTGCACCGCGCCCATTGCAGCCGGTGAGAACGGACCGTACCGGTAATCCGTGGTCACTGTGCGCATAGACCTGCAAAGTGGGCGAGACCCCTGCTTCCGCGGGCTGTTTGCCGGGCCGGACGCTCCTTCGCGCTCGGTATCGCTGAAGCCCGCAAGGCAGCAGCCTTTGCTGCACCGCACACAAAGCCATTCCCCCTCGATACGACCTGGCCTAGGGGCGTTGCATGTTTCGTCTCTTTCAGGCGCTGTTCTGGGCCGCCATTCTCTTCGCGTTCGTCATGGCGATGCTGCCCCAGCCCCCCGCCATGCCGGGCACGCCTTCGGACAAGCTGCAGCATCTGGCCGCCTTCTTCACGCTCGCGGTGCTTGCCCGGCTGGGCTTTCCGGACCGCATTCACTTGCAGGTTCTGGGAGGATTGGCGTTGTTCGGTGCCTTGATCGAGTTCAGCCAGATGCTCCCGATTGTTGGTCGCGATGGCGATGTGGGCGATTGGCTGGCCGATGTTGCCGGCGCCACATTGGGGCTGCTTGCATTGGGCGCCGGGCGCCGGCTGCTCGCCCGCAGCTGAGGAACCGGGCTGACGCTCGCCGGTTCACCCGCTTGACACACCACCGAGGAAATTTCCTTATGGCCACGGCCGAAGACATCTTCGAGCGACTCAAGCAGGACCACGACCGCCAGCGCGAGCTGTTGGCCCAGCTCGAACAGACCGATGGGCCCGGTGAAGAGCGCCTGCAGCTGCTCGAACAGTTCACGCTGGATGCCAAGAGCCACGCCGCCGCCGAGGAGCAGGCGCTTTACTCCACGATGTTGCGCAAGCCCGAAACGACCGATGAGACCCGCCATTCGGTCGCCGAGCACCACGAGATCGAGGTCGCGTTGAACGACCTCGCCGCCACCGACATGGCCTCAGGCGAGTGGATGGACAAGTTCAAGGAACTCAAGCACGACTATCTCCACCACATCGAGGAGGAGGAGGAGGATCATTTCCCCGATTTCGAGCGCTACTTGACGCAGGCCGATGAGGTGCACATGCGGGAGGTGTTCGATCAGCGGAAGGCTGCGGAGCGCGAGGAGGCCGAGGTCACTCCCGAAAAGAGGGAAGACGCCAAGGACTAGCCTCGATGCCTTCGCGTTAAATTTGGGGGGGCGATTGCAGAAGCAGCGGGAGGCCGCATCGTTCATCGATGCCTCTGCAGAGCCGGGCGTATGGCGTTACGCGCGGGCGTCGCGTGTGCGCGTGATCGTCGATGCGGCGGATTATTTCGACCTGATGCAGCAGGCGATGCTCAAGGCGCGCAGCCGCGTGCTGATGATCGGGTGGGATGTCGACACACGGATTCACCTGACCCGCGGGCGGCGCTGGTGGCAGAAAGGCCGGCGCAGCAAGTATCCTTCCCGGCTGGGGGGATTCATCCCGTGGCTCGTGCGCCATCGCAAGGGCCTGGAGATCCGCATTCTCAAATGGGGGATCGGCACGATCCGCTTCGGCCTGCGCGGGACGATGCTGTTCGATTTGCTCCGCTGGTTTCCGCACAAGCGCATCGATTTCAAGTTCGATACCAATCATCCGGTCGGCTGCAGCCACCACCAGAAGCTCGTCATCCTCGATCGCAGCCTCGCTGTGTGCGGCGGCATCGACATGACCGACCGGCGGTGGGATACGCCCGAGCACAAGGAACATGATCCCCGCCGCAAGCGGCCCGGTGGCGGGCTGCACGGCCCCTGGCACGACGTGACGATGATGATGGAAGGCGAAATCGCCGGCGCACTTGAGGAACTCGGCCGTGAACGATGGGTGCGTGCCGGAGGCAAGCCGCTCGCACCGGCCAGGGACGGCACCCCCAGCGCCTGGCCCGACAAGCTCGCGCCGACCTTCACCGATGTCGAGATCGGCATCGCCCGCACGCGCGCGCCGCACAACGACGTTCCCGGCATCAACGAGGTCGAGCAGCTGTTCGTCGCCCAGATCGCACGGGCCAAGCGGTTCATCTACGCGGAGAATCAGTACTTCGCCTCGCGTGTGGTCGCAGAGGCGATCAGCGCCCGGATGGTCGAGGACGATCCTCCCGAGATCGTCATCGTGCATCCCGCCAGCGCCGACGGGTGGATCGAGGGGAAGGCCATGGACCCGGCGCGCGCGCGCTTGGTTCGTGCGATCAAGGAGCTCGACAAGCACGACCGGTTTCACCTCTATACGCCATTTGCCGGTGAGACGCCGATCTATGTCCACGCCAAGCTGCTGATCGTGGATGACGAGGTGCTGCGGATTGGCTCGGCCAATTTCAACAATCGCTCGCTTGGGCTCGACAGCGAATGCGATGTGTTCATCGATTGCGCGCGGCCGGCCAACAGCCATTGCTCGCCGGCGATCAGGGGTCTTCGCCTCGCCTTGCTGGCCGAACATTGCGACCTCGGGCCGGAAGAGGTCGGGCAGATGGTGGAGCAGGCGGGCTCGATGGCGGCAATGATTGCCGCTCTGGAGCTCGATCGAGTGCACACCCTGCGTCCTTATCATCCGCCCAAGCTGACCGAGCTGGAAGCCGGGCTCGCCGATCGTGAGGTGCTCGACCCCGAGGAGCCGGCGGACATGTTCGTCCTCAGCCCGCCGCAGCGTGGCCTGTTCCGTCGCGGCAGCCTGCTGACGCGGGCCGTGAAGCGCATGGAGAGCCGCCGCCGCCGTGCCGGACGCCGCCGCGAACGGATGAACGCCGCTCGTGACGCACCCCGGATGAGTGGCCCACAATGAGCAGTCTTATCGGACCGGACGAGGACGTTACCGCCGGCAAGCCGCCTGTTCCGGATGACGTCCAGGAGGCGGTCCGCACGCTGATCCGCTGGGCCGGTGACGATCCCGAGCGCGAGGGCCTGCTTGATACACCCACCCGCGTGGCACGCGCCTGGAAGGAATATTGCCTCGGCTATGAAGAAGAGCCGGCAACCCACCTTTCCCGCGTATTCGAGGAGGTCGGCGGTTATGATGAGATCGTGCTGCTCAAGGACATCCCCTTCCAGAGCCATTGCGAGCACCACATGGCGCCCATCATCGGCAAGGCGGCGATCGCCTATCTGCCCACCGAACGCGTGGTCGGCATCTCCAAGCTCGCGCGGGTCCTGCACGGCTATGCGCGGCGCCTGCAAATTCAGGAGCGCCTCACCGCGCAGGTGGCGCAATGCATTTGGGATCACCTCAAGCCCCGCGGCGTGGCCGTGGTGATCGAGGCGAGCCATGCCTGCATGACCGCACGCGGAGTGCGCACGCCGGGTGTGAGTATGGTCACCAGCCACGTGATGGGCACCTTCCGCAGCGACCAACGCAGCCGGCAGGAAGTGCTCCAGCTTATGGGCTATTAAGACCCTTTCTTTTCAAGCGAATCGACAAGGAACAAAGATGACGGCGCTTCTCGTGCGCGGCGGACGGCCTCTCGCCGGCCGCATCGAGCCCTCGGCCAACAAGAACGCGGTGCTGCCCGTGTTGTGCGCCACGCTGCTGACCGATGCGCCGATCACCCTGCGTAACGTACCCGAGATCACCGATGTCACGCGGATTGTCGGCTTCTTCCAGGAACTCGGCAGCAAGGTAGAGTGGGACAAGGCGACCAAGCGGCTGGAGATCGACCACTCGGCCATTCCCGCCAATGCCGGGGCCACGCTGCCGCAGGCGATGCGCGCCTCGATCATGATGATCCCCGGCCTGCTCGCGCGGCTTGGCGAGGCGCGGCTCGAGCACGAGGTGAAGGGCTGCACCCTGGGTGCGCGTGAGATCGATCCGCACGTCGCGGTGTTCCGCGCTTTCGGGGCCGATGTCGGCCAGGCGGGCCATCAAATCGTTTTTCGTGCCACCGGTCGCGGCCAGGCGACGCGGATGTGGCTCGAATATGCCTCGGTGACCACTACGGAGAATTTCATTCTCTCCGCGCTGACGGTGAGCGGCACCTCGCAGATCGTCAATGCCGCCTGCGAGCCGCATGTGCAGGAGATGTGCACGTTCCTCGAGCTGTGTGGCGCGCGGATCGATGGCAAGGGCACCTCGATGGTCACGGTCGAACGGGTGGGCGAACTCGGCGGTGCCGACTACAGCTTTACCGAGGATTTCCACGAGATCGCCACCTTCCTCGCGCTCGCCGCGGTCACTGGCGGCGATATCGCCGTGCGCAACGCCCACCCCGAACATTTCATGCTGATCGATCGCACCTTCTCCAAGTTCGGTGCCGAGGTGCGCCACGAGGATGGCTGGTCGCGGCTCAAGGCTCCGGCCGAACTGACCGTGGAGGAGAACTTCACCAGCCATCTCATCACCAAGGTGGAGGCCGCCCCCTGGCCCTACATTCCCGCCGATCTGCTGCCGATCTTCATCGCGCTCGGCGTGAAGGCGAAAGGGCAGATGATGTTCTGGAACAAGGTCTATGAAGGCGGCCTCACCTGGCACACCGAACTCTCGCTGTTCGGCGCGCACACGCTGCTGTGCGATCCCCACCGCCTGATCACCTTCGGCGGCGACAGACTTGCGCCCGCCACGGTGACCAGCCCCTACATCATCCGCGTGGCGATCGCTCTGCTGATGACCGCTTCTTCGATCGACGGCGAATCGACCATTCTCGACGCCGACCCCATCCGCCGCGCGCACCCGGGCTTCATCGACAATTTCGTCTCGCTCGGCGCAGAGGTCCGCTGGGGCGACTGAGCGGCCCGCCCCGCAAGCGCCTCGGTGCTACTGCCGATGCCCAGCGCCTAGGGCTATCGGCCTGCGTCCACTATTCCCGCGCTCTTCTGGAGCGTCCACCCCAGCGGTCGCGTGGCTGCCGATTGGGGGTTCAGGCAAACGGTCCTGAAGTGGGAAACGAGAAAGGACGCTGTTGTGCAGTGCGGCGAGGTCGATATGGATCTTTAAAGAGCCAATCTGGCATTTTCAGCTCTCGGCCAGCGTTCCGGCTGAGGAATTGGGACGGGGGATCGAGTGCTGGCAGCGATGCTCGAATCCAACAGGCTGGAACAGGTGGAGCTCGTTCTGCTCGGCCTGGCGGTGCTCACCGCAGCGCTGTGGCCTAAGAATCGCCCTGCGCCACTAGCCGGCATTGAGGCCGCCTTGCCCGCTTCCTGGACCGGCCCTGGCGCCAGGTGCTGCTCGTGCTGGCGCTGGCGGTTGGTCTGAGGGCACTGCTGCTGCCGGTGTTCGGCCCGCCGGCTCCGTATTATCCCGACGAATTCAGCATGCTGCTGCAGGCCGACACGTTCGCGCTGGGTCGCCTCGCCAATCCGACCCATCCGCTGTTTGTCTTCTTCGAGACGGTCTACGTCGCCCACCTGCCGAGCTATTCCTCGATGTATTTTCCCGGGCGCGGGGCTCCGCTGGCGCTCGGTCAGGTGCTGTTCGGCCACCCATGGGCGGGCGCATGGCTGTCCATGGTCCTGCTTGCCCTGGGCACGCTGTGGATGCTGCGCGCCTGGGTCTCGAGCGGGATGGCGCTGCTCGGCAGCATCATCTTCGTCGTTCGCCACGGCGTACTCGGCGGCTGGCTCAATTCTTATTATGGCGGCGGGCTGATCGCGCTGGGCGGTGTCCTGGTTATGGGTGCCTTTCCACGATTGATGAACGCGCCGCGCTGGCGAGACGGCGTGGCGCTGGGTGCGGGCCTGGCGATCCTGATGATCTCGCGGCCGTTCGAGGGGCTGCTGTTCTCGCTTCCGTTTCTCGCCATTGTCGGGTGGAGGCTGCTGGGCACGCTGCGCCGGCGCGCCTTCGCTTCGGCGCTCCGCCTGGCGGGGCCAACCGTGGCGCTGACCGGCGCGGGCGCCATTCTCATGCTGGCCTACAACACCGCAGCGTCTGGCGATCCACTCGTCGATCCTTACACGCACAACCGCCTCAGCTATGCCTATACACCGGCCTTCTTGTTCGCCGACCCGATCGAGCCGACCAAGGTCGTGCCGGCCCAGCTCGACACATATTACCGTTCGGAAGGCTTCAACAACGGCCTCGGCCGCGACTTTTCCGGCTTTGTCTGGCTGACGGTGGAAAAGGTGCAGGGCGTTTTGCGCTTCTATATGGGGCCAGCGCTGCTGCTCCCCTTCCTGATCGGGCTGGTGCTGGCCTGGCGAAGACCCATCCTGTTGCTGAGCCTGGCGACAATCGGCACCGGGTTCCTCACGGTCACCTTTAATTACACGCAATATCTTGCGCCTGCCACGGGCGTGTTCATGCTGCTGATCATGATGGGCCTGTCCTGGATGCGGGACTGGCGCTGGCGCGAACGGCCGAGCGGCCTGGCGCTGGCCCGCCTCCTGCCGGTGATCGTCATGGTTCTGCTGTCGGTGCCGTATCTGGCGCTTCTGGCGGGCGCCCCCCGGCCCCTACCGGAGCCTTTCATGAGGCCCTGCTGCTCTGTGCTGGACCAAACCGCGCGCACGCAGATCATCGACCAGCTTGAGGCCAGTCCGGGCCGCCATCTGGTGCTCTACCGGGCTGATCTGGACGACCCGCGGTTCTACAGGACGATGGTTGCCAATGCGGCCGATATCGATGGCGCCGACATTGTATGGGCGCATGACCTGGGCGCGGCAAACCGCCGGCTGTTCGCCTATTACCCAGATCGCAAGATCTGGGTGGTCGAAGGGTTCGACGCTCCGCGGGCCGTGCCGCTCGACGTCGCCGCAGCAGCCAGGCCGGAGCGCCGCTGACACCGGCCGCCCCGGTTGGTCCGGCCCGGATTCCGCTCAGCGAGGTGAATGCAGACAAGCGAACGGGGGCGCCCCGCCAGCCACCCCCGCGAGCCTTGGTACTTCGGCCGTCAGCGGCGGATCAGCGACAGCAGGGTCTCGGCTGTCGAAACCTTGAAGTCGCCCGCCTCCTCCACGTTCAGTTCGGTCACCACGCCATCGTCGACGATCATCGAATAGCGCTGGCTGCGCTTGCCCATGCCGTAGCCGCTCATGTCGGCCAAAAGCCCCAGCGCATCGGCGAATGCGCCGTTGCCGTCGGCCAGCATGGTGATGTGCTGCGATCCTGCATCCTTGTTCCAGTTCGCCATCACAAAGGCATCGTTCACCGATGTGCAGGCGATCTCGTCCACCCCTTGCGCCTTCAGTTCCTCGGCCTTCTCCACATAGCCCGGCAGGTGCTTGGCCGAGCAGGTGGGGGTGTAGGCGCCCGGCACCGCGAAAAGCGCCACCTTGCGGCCGGCGAAGAATTCACGGCTGCCGATCTTCTCCGGCCCGTCGGCGGTGGCCTTGACCAGCGGCACGTCAGGAATGGTGTGGCCCTTGGTGATCGTCATCTCTGATGTCCTCTTCGCCCCGTCCGCGTGCGTACATAAGGCAGGGGGTACGGGGCGCAAGTGCGGTAACGCCAGTGCGGCGGTGCACGTGCAGCGGCTCTTGAGAGGCCGAGTGATTGCGGACGCCCGCAGGGTTTACGCAAAGGCTGCTTGCTCCTATGTGCAGGCGCGAAATCAGCGTTGCGTGGAGCCCCGGCGACGCCCTCATCGACCACATCAGGAGACTTGTGTCGTGGCCACCGCCCTCGCCGAGAAGGATTACATCGTCAAGGACCTCACGCTCGCCGATTACGGCCGCGCCGAGATCGCTATCGCCGAAACTGAGATGCCGGGCCTGATGGCGCTGCGCGAGGAATATGGCGCTGCCCAGCCCTTGAAGGGCGCGCGCATCACCGGCTCGCTGCACATGACCATCCAGACCGCGGTGCTGATCGAAACGCTGGTTGCGCTTGGTGCCGAGATCCGTTGGGCGACATGCAACATCTATTCCACGCAGGACCATGCCGCCGCCGCCATCGCCGCGCTGGGTATCCCGGTGTTCGCCATCAAGGGCGAGACCCTGGCCGAATATTGGGACTATGTCGGCCGCATCTTCGATTGGTCGTCCGAGGCCGATCCTGACCAGACCTGCAACCTCATCCTCGATGATGGCGGCGATGCCACCATGTTTGCCTTGTGGGGCGCGCGGGTCGAGGCGGGTGAGCCCCTGTTCGAGCCTTCGAATGCCGAAGAGGTGGAATTCGTCCGCGCGCTGAACGCCTTCCTCAAGGCGCGGCCGGGCTATCTCACCGCCACCGTCAAGGCGATCAAGGGCGTCTCGGAAGAGACCACCACCGGCGTACATCGCCTCTACAACCTCGCCAAGCAGGGCAAGCTCCCGTTCCCGGCGATCAACGTCAACGACAGCGTTACCAAGTCGAAGTTCGACAATCTCTATGGCTGCAAGGAATCGCTGGTCGACGCGATCCGCCGCGCCACCGATGTGATGCTGGCCGGCAAGGTCGCCTGTGTTGCGGGCTTCGGCGATGTCGGCAAGGGCTCGGCCGATTCGCTTCGCAACGGCGGCGCGCGTGTGATGGTCACCGAGATCGACCCGATCTGCGCGCTGCAGGCGGCGATGGAGGGCTATGAGGTGGTCACGATGGAGGAGGCGGTGAAGCGCTGCGACATCTTCGTCACCGCGACCGGCAACGAAGACGTGATCACCGCCGAGCATATGAAGGCGATGAAGCCGATGAGCATCGTGTGCAACATCGGCCATTTCGACAGCGAAATCCAAATCGGCGCACTCGACAATTACGACTGGAAGGAGATCAAGCCCGGCACCGATCTCGTCACCTTCCCGGACGGCAAGTCGATCCTGATCCTTGCCAAGGGCCGGCTGGTCAACCTGGGTTGCGCCACCGGCCATCCCAGCTTCGTGATGAGCTGCTCGTTCACCAACCAGGTGCTCGCGCAGATCGAGCTGTTCACCAAGGCCGACGACTACGGCAAGGACGTTTACGTGCTGCCCAAGCACCTGGACGAGAAGGTCGCCGCGCTCCACCTCGACAAGCTCGGCGCCACCCTGACGGTGCTGAGCAACAAGCAGGCCGACTACATTAACGTGCCGGTCGCGGGCCCCTACAAGCCCGACCACTACCGCTACTGAACCAGCCGGCGCCTGCCTCTCCCTCTTGCAGGGCAAGGGCAGGCGACCGTCGCAGCCAGGTCTAACGGCCTTTGTTGCCCTGCTTGTCGATCAGAACTGCCTGCTGCCACCGGCCGGGCGCCTTATCGGTGCGGTGAATGCAGCCGGTCCAGCAGCAGGGCCGCTTCTTTCCCTCCAACAACTCGTCACACGTCCGCCCGATGCGCCGCTGGCGCGTGGTGGCCTGCCTCGCGTCATCGACCCAGCAAATGAACTCGTTGCGACCGAGCGGCGTCAGCCCTTGCCACAGGCGCAAGAGTTCGGGTTTTGACTTCAGCGCTGCCTGCAGATCTTCACAGGCTTCGTGAACCGTACCATGGAGAAATGCTTCCGCCATGAAGCCTCCAATCGGCCAATCCTGACCACCCGTCAGGTCTGAACCTATCCACGGGATGACGGAACGTCCACCTCTGGAGGGTAAGCGCTAAGGCAGCTTCTGGGCAGCAGGTGGCCAATAGCGGCCGTTCATCTGAGCATTGCTGTCGAGAAACTGGCGCTCTCCCATGGCTCCGCGAGGGTTTGGTTCTGGGTCGGCATTTGCGCCCAAGGCAAACCAATGTGGCCGGGTCAGCTAGAGCAGAACCGGTCACACAAAGGGCAGAAGGGCCAAGGCCGCGGCAAGCAGCAGGATCACTCTGGCACCCTAACACACCTCGTAGCCGCTCTCTGCAATCAGTGCCCGTCCGCAGCACATTTCCTGGGCTACGCCTCGCTTGCAAGACCGACGCTGCCCGCGAGCGCGGCCTGCGCTAGGGCCTTTAGCATCTCCCAGGTTGATGGCGAGCGCGGCCGACTCAAAGCGGGATACCTCCCCTTCGATCACTGCCCTGCGGGTTGAGCCTACGCGGAAACGCCCGATTCCGGCGGTCGCGATGATGATGATGCTGGACCTGCCGCCTGCGGCAGCGTGCTTCCGGCCGGCGGCAGAGGTGCCGGGGTAAGCGCAACGGCCAGCTTGGGTGGGCGCTCCTGCCTCCTTGAGAACCGCAAACAGGGTGGCTCGGGGTTTGCGTGAGATGGGGCAGACTGCGCGAGCGTGGGCCATTTCAGTTCCGGACTGCACAAGCTGGGCGCCGCGCAATCGGTTTGAGCGGCGCAGCCGATGGATCAATTGCGCCAACCCCTAAAGCCAGTGCGGAGGCCGTTCTTGACGACACTCGCGTCCGCCTGTCCCGTGATGATCGCCCCGATCAACCCACCTCGCAGGCAGTCTCTGGCTCTGCCAATTCCCAGCGGCCCTCCCCGCGGGTCAGTTCAGCCGTGTTGCGGCGAAACTCATCGTCGCCCAGCGCGAAATCACATGTGAAGTTCGGGTCCGCAATGCCATTGGCCTTGCACAACGCTCTAGCGGCCGGCTCCGCATCCGGGCAGGCTTCTGACCAAGCGGCAACGAAATCCTCGCCTCTCGGCGGAGGCAGGGTCCCCTGCTCCTGGGCCGCGCTGAAGGCGGCTGCTTGGCTTGCTTGTGGCTGCGTAACCTCTTCTGAATTACAGGCGGCAAGAAAAGCGATCGCCGCCATCAGGGCGGGCCGTTTCATCACATTGCTCAGCAGGGCGAAGGGCTGCTTCATGGGCGCATCTCCAATCATAATGGTCAGTTGTGGTTGTGCCCCGCGAAACCCGCGGCAAGGTCCGTTGGGGCGGGCTGCTCGAAGATCTACTCAGCCGGGCTCCACCCGGGGGAGCGAAGGCAGCGTCATTGCGGAAGCGATCATTGCAACGGTCAGTGCCAGTTCGGCGAAAGTCCAGCGACCCGCCAAGGTCGAGGACCGCTGCAACCGTGCCATAGCTGCTGCCCAGCCGTCCATTCCGCTGCTCCTCATCTCTGATCTGGCGGTGCTCTGATGGAGAACGGCACGTGCAGCGCACCGTTCCCGCCAATGCCCGCCGAGTAAGGAGAATGTCCCTCGGGCTCGCTGTCGGTTCAAGCGGCAGAGAAATGTACCACCTGCCCTTTCCTGCCGATGTTCGCCGCCGGATTGAGCCGTAGCCAGACAACCCGCCGAGCAGATCTCCAGCCGGACCGTTCCTGGGGAAGGCTGATCTCCTTTCCGGGCAGCGTTGCATCCGCTGGGACAAGCCCGTGCAAGACGCCGACCGGATCGGTTGCCTCCAGGCGCGGGTGCGCGACCCAGACTGCCATGGAACGCTGGCTATGCCGATCCGTTCATCCCGCAGTAATAAAAATCTAAAGTGAGATATGCGCATGATCCTAAAATCGTTGATCTGCGCCGTTTATCTTTAGCACAATGCTTGGTGTAGCAAGGGAGGAATAAAATATGGCAGAAATACCAGTCGAAAAGAAATCTAGTCTTGCATGGCTTTGGGTTCTACTCGGCCTTCTACTTGCAGCCTTGATCCTCTGGTGGATCTTTAGCGGCGACAATGACGAGGTCGGAAACGAGGCGATCACCACCGAAGAGGGCGTCGTTGTCCCCGGGCCGGCCGCCGGCGAAGAGATTGTCTACGCCCAGCAGACGCCGCTCACTGCCGAGACAGTGGAGGAGGCGAACCAGCGCGCGCTCGAGCGGCTTAGGAACGATCCCGAAGCAACGCCGCGGGTGTTCTTCGCCTTTGATTCAGCCGAGTTGACCAGCGGCGCGCAAGCGGTCCTCGACGCGATGATCGAAACCCGCGCCGATGCAGCCAGTGAGGGGATTACCTTGGTCGGGTTTGCTGACCGGGTGGGTCCACGGCCCTACAATCTCGAACTGTCCGAACAGCGGGCCGAGCAGGTCAGGCAATATCTTGCCGGCCAAGGCATCGGCGCCGACCAGATCGATGTCGAGGCGGAAGGCGAGACGCCGCCGCTGGTAGAAACCGGCGACGGTGTGCGCGAGCCGCTTAACCGCCGCGTGCGGGTCGAACTCGCCGACAGCGAGTAGGCAGCGGCGCGATAGCTGAAAAGCGGGGGGGGGCAGTGCCCCTCCGCTGTTTTTCCTGCGCGAGGGCCTAGCCCTCTCATTGCGGCCGTTCGGCCTTGTGCCGCTCGGCCAGCGGGCAAGAGCGGTCCGTCGCGACGGACCTCTTCTCCAGTAATGCTTCGCGGTGCTGCTTCGACCGCCCGATCGGACGGTCGGCCCAGATCTGGTGCACTGGGATCGCCTTCTCAGGGCGAGTAGCGCACCCGTGCCGTCCATCGCTCCCCCGCCGCTGCGGCAGGCCTGCGCCGGTCAGTTTTCCTGCAGCGGGATTTCGGCGTAGCGGTTGAGACCGGCGCCGCCTTGAGAACCAGCATCATAGACGAACCCATAAGCCCGGCTTCCGTCTGGCTTTTGAATGATGTTGCCGCGCACCCAGGAGCCGACGATGTCATCGATCCGGAGCACCGGTGCCTGCCAGCCGGCGCTGCCCCTGCCCCTGCGCGTGCTGAAGAGGCTGCGGGAGGCTTCGTCCACGAAGAGCACATGCGCCGTTTCGCCATCGAACACGACATCGGCCGCCGGCTGCTGCGCATCGACCGCATCAGTAATGACGCGGCGATCGGTGACCAGGATCGGTGCGCCCGGTGCCTGATCGCCCGCAACCCTGCGCTCCCACAAGGTTCCGTCGGCCAACCGGTAGACGATGATGACGGTATCGGTCCTCTCATCGTAGGCCAGCGGCAGCACTGCGCCATATTCGGCGCGCGTGGTGCCGGCGCCGGTTGCCAACCGCTGGCGCTCGGTCAACGTGCCGTCGGGGAGCAGGCGGCGATACCACAGCACTCCATCGTCTGCGAAATAGGCCAGGTGCACCACGTCCCCGCGGCCAAGGATCGCCTGCGGCCCGGCGTTGCGCTCCGCCGCGCCGGGGTCGATCTCCACCGCCGGGCTCCAGCGTCCGTCCGCCGAACGGAGCGCATAGTGGAGGCGGTCCGCCAGGAAGATTGTCGCCATGCTGCCGTCCGATCGGACGACGAGGGTCGTCATCTGGGCGACCGCCTCGGCCTCCGCGGCCACCTCGTCGCGAATTGCCCAGCGGTCGGGCCGGGTCGGATGGTCGGAGGTGTGGAAGGCGTGGTGCCGCACCGATTGGGTGACCTGATGGATGATGTGGATGGTGCCGCCAGCCTGGCGCCCGTCCACCGATTCCAGATCGCCAGTTTCGGGCCGATTGCCGCCGTCCACCTCGTTCCAGCCGAGCCCTCCGTCCGTGGACTTCATCATCATGAACCGATTGTCGGTCTCGGTCGGCTCCATGATGAAATAGAGATCGCCATTCTCGGCCTGCCAGGGCCCGATACGCCCCGGCGTTTCGACAAAGGTGCCGCCCAGATGACCCGGGGGGATCATGAGGCTGGCTCGTGCAACCGCGCCGGGCACCGGCTGGGCAGCACTGTCCACCATCCGGAACTCGAACCGGTCCCCTGCTTTGTTCACCGCCGGGCCGTCGGCATGGCGACGGATCACCAGCGGCCACTCAAACTCGCCGTGCCGTCCTGCGCCCGTCCAGCGTGGGGTGCGTTCAGTGAGCGAGAGGCCAAAGCCGGAGGCAAAGGGTGCGGCCGACCCCGGCAGCAGATCCTGCGTCGCTGCGCCGTTGGCATAGGCCAAGGTGGCAACGATGCTGACACCCGGAGTGCTCGGCTCGCCTTCGACGACGATTTCCCTGAATTCCACCCGCCCTCGCGGAGGAATAAGAAGGCCGGGATTGCTTGCGGGCCAATCGGCCCCCACGCGAACCTGGAACTCCAGCGTGTCGTCGTCGAACTTGACCTCCAGCGTACCGTCCTTGAGCTGGATCTCCGCTTCGTGCCAAGCGCCGGGGGTGATCGGTGCGCGCTGCTGTTCCAGCAGGGTCTCGTGACCATCGGCGACCCGGATGATCCTGATCAGGCCATCCGCTCCGAAAAGCGCTCGGTGATGATTGTCCGGGTTTGCATAAGCGAAGATCATCCCCAAGGCGTCGCGAGCACCGTGCGGCAGCCGGAATTCTGCGCCCATTGTGAACGCGGCGAGGGGCCAAGGCGCCTCGTACAACGCCATCAGTCCGCTTTCGCCACCGCTCGCCCGCAGCAATTGACTCGGCCCCTCCGTAACGACCGTAAGATCGGAGGCTGCTCCCCGCACGACGCTCCAGTCCGGGGGCGTTGAACCGGGTGCCATTCCGTCGAAGGAGATCTTCACTTCGCGCTGGGGGTAGGGGAAATCGTGCGCCTCCACCGGCTGCCACCGCCCGCCGTTCCGGCGCACCTGCAGGCCGAATTGGCGTGCGCCCTCACTCGGCTCCACCTCCATCCGCAAGCGGAAGGGCCGATCGGCAGCGACCGCGGTCTGCTCGTTCGTTTTGCCCGCCCAGCCGGTATCGGCATTGAGCGGCGCCTGCGGGTCGGCGCGGATGCGGAAGGCGGGCTCCGACACAGTGGCGCAGCCCGCCAGTGCCACGGCGACCGACGCCACCAGGAGCCGAGGACAGCGGCGGTGTCGCGCAACTGGCTTGCCGTAAGAACCCAATGGATCGCTCCTTATCGATACCCGCCCCGCCCCTGACGATCTCTGCTCCGGCGCGCTCAGAGCGCGATGCCCCCGCCTGAGCAGAGTCATCCTGCCCTTACCGAACTGCCGGCGCTAAAACCGGGCGCGGACCCCAAAGTCGATGGTTCTGCCGAACTCGTCGATTGGGCACTGAAGTCCTTGTCCCCCAGATAGGCGTAGAACGGCTCATTGGTGATGTTGTTGACGTTCGGCAGCAGCACAAAATTGGGGGTGAGGCTGTATTCCGCCTGGAAGTCCACGCGCAGTTCGGCATCGTGGAAGCAATCCTGCGGGGGATCGTCCGGATCCTCGGCACCGTCGAAAAAGGTGCCGCGGTAATTGGCTGCCAGCCGGGTCGAGAGGCCGCCCTTCTCATAGCCAATCGACAGATTGCCGATGTGGTCGGACCGGTCGGGCAGGCGAACGGGTCCGTCGCGGAAGGGCACGCCCGCCTCGCTCTCGACATAGGTGTAATTGACAGCTCCGCAGGTGCGGATGATGGAATCTCATCGCGCTAGTGGCGGCCTTATGCTTCATTCAAGTTACAGGCGCCGAAAGTGTTTAAATTTCTGTCAGTCGCCGACTTGCGCAAGCCTTCGCCTGTGGCAGCAGGTCGATCACGCCAAGGGTGCTATTGGCGTACGAGGGTCGATCTGGTGGGAGGATGGCGGGTTCCGACGTTCTACACCGGTCCAGCCGTTCCCAACTTGCAAGACAAGTGGAACCGGTGACGTTCGCGCAGGAACATCGTTCGTTCGATCTGGTTGAGTCTGAAGTCGCTGGCGGCTCGCCGCCCTATCGATCACGGCAACAATTTGAGGATCTGTAACCATGTCCGCACCCGAAGATTTTGATGAACTCTACACCGACGAGCTTAAAGACCTGTGGTCGGCAAACGACCAGATGAACCGGGTGGTGAAGAAGCTTACCTCCAAGGCAAGTGACGCCAAGCTCGAGGAAATGCTCGAAAAGTCGCATGGTGGCATCGAGAAGCACACCGCCATTCTGAAGGAGCTGATTTCCGCGGCCGGCGAGAAGACCACCAAGGAGCATTGCAAGGGCATGGAGGGTCTGGTCGCCGAAGCGACGAAGCACTGCATCGAGGAAGCACCCAAGGAAGGGCCGCTTCTCGACGCCGTCATTATCGCGCAATTCCAGCGGATGACTCATTACGGTATTGCCGGCTTCGGCACCGCTGCGGCTTATGCCGAAGCGCTGGGAAAAAAGGATGATGCCAAGAAGCTCAATCAGGCGACCAAGGAGATTTACGGGGGCGACGAGTACATGACCCAGCTCTCGAAAACCGTAAACGCCGATGCGGAAGACGCCTGAACCCACAGGGCCTGCTGGCCGTCGTCAGCAGGCCTATCTCCTCAGGCCGAATCAAGACCGCCGCTCGTTGCAAGGTGCCGTCATCTATCCGGGTCCGGGTGCAACCTGCTCGCCTTCTCTAAGTTGGTTGATTTCACGACGCCCTTAGGTGGGTTGAGCATGGTGAAAACCGGCAGCACCCGCGGATTGCGAAATCCCAAAAGCGCTTGGGTAGTGCTTGATCCCCGTCCGGTACGCAGTCGACCGGCGAAGAGATTTGGCCGCCGGTACAGCGCGGGCTGCCGGCTTGGTACGCGGATCAACTGCTCGCCATCGGAACCTGCGGTCTTTCCGGACGGGTCGTGTAACAGTAGGGTTCCAGACGCACAGCCGTGGCAAATCTGCAGGCCTCGGAAAGGGAGCACATGGCTCGGTCCGGCGTGTCCCGCTCCGAGTTGGCTGTTCGTGGAATGTCAGCCAACAGAAAGTCTCATCGATTGGCGTTCTATAGGCATCGCCCCGCGGAGCTTCGGCTGCGATCGGCGACAACTCGTTGAAGCTGCTCCGATTTACCACAGTCGTGAGCCCTCACTCGTAGCGAGGTATAAGAATGTGCTGGCGCATGCCTGATCGGTCATACCCAAAAGCGCGGCCAGCCTCGCCGCGTTGCCGCCCACTTCGAGGGCGCGCAGAGCAAGTCTCGCAGGAGGAAGCGCTGGCCACCGAAGGTCAGCGCTTCTTCCAGGTGAATACGGCCGACATCGCGTAATTCCAAACCACGCTGACTGCGATTCCAGCGAGCGCCGAGAGAGCCCAGTAGGATCGTTGCGCGAACAGCCAGTCGGCCACGCCGATGTTCGCGGCCGCGCCAAAGGCGCACACGAGGTTGAAGCTGATCCAGCCCCGCACAAGAGCCATGCCCTCGAGGCGCTGGTCGCGATAGGTAAAGATATTGTTCAGGAGAAAGTTGCTGGTGATCGCCACCAATGTCGCGACCGCTTGCGCAACCGAAAAGCTCTGCTCGAGGCCCTTGAACAGCAAGGTCAGCACCAGAAAGTGCACACCGACACCGAACCCGCCAACCAGCGCGAAGCTCAGGAAACGGACAGGCACCAGCTGCCCGAACGTCTTGTCCATCAGCAGCTGCAGATATTCCCAGAGAACCAGGCTATCGATCTTGCTTTCGCCATTCTGGCGGGCGCGAAAATGATAGGGAATTTCGGCGACCCGCAGGGGCACTGGCGCGCTAGCCAGAATGTCGAGCAGGATCTTGAAGCCCACGGTGGAGAGGTGGGGCAACGAGCGCATGAAGGCATCCCGCCGCATCATCAGGAACCCGCTCATGGGATCGGCCAAGGGGGTTTTGGTCAGCCTGAAGGCGAGCCGGGTGGCGAACCGGCTCATCTTTTGCCGCCGATGGCTCCACTCGCCCATCCCCCCACCCGCGACATAGCGGCTGCCGACCACCAGATCGACATTCCCGGTCTCGAGCCGCTCCAACATGGCTCTGAGCAACGCCTCGTCGTGCTGCAGATCGCCATCCATGATCGCGACGAACGGCGCGGAAGTGGCCAGGATGCCCTCGACACAGGCACTCGACAGGCCGCGGCGGCCGAAGCGGTGCACGACGCGAACGCGCGGATCGGCCTGCGCCAGGTTGCGCGCATGATCCGCCGTTCCATCAGGCGAATTGTCGTCGACGAACACCAGCTCCCAGGCGATGTCCGGCAGCGCCTCCCGGACGAGGGCAACCAGCCGGCCGACGTTCTGCGCCTCGTTGAACGTCGGCACGATGATCGCAAGACGGGCGGGGTGCAGCTGCTCGGTCAATCTGGCTCTCTCTGATCGAACGCAATGACCAAGGACGGCTGCCGCGACGGGAGGCGCACCGATGCTGAGGCGCCCGGCGATCTAGCCGTTCCACCGACAGCCAGCAACGCCTCGTCCCGGCTGACCGTGACCGGACTGACGAGAACTGGTCAGGATCAATTCTGAATTCAGTATCCCTATATGAGCGGGTGGAAACCCGACAGCCACCCGATACTCTGGGGCGGGACCCGAACACGTTCCGGATCGCTAGCGATCCGGGCATTTCGCGCTTGCCAGCAGGGCGCCCGCGCCGCCACTGGGGCGCGTGCCGAATGTCGATCAAGGGGCCGGCCTTGCGCGCCGTGGCCTGTTCACCCTCACCGTGCTGGCTGGCAGCTTCCTGTTGTTCCTCGTGCAGCCGATGGTCGCGCGAATGGCGCTGCCGCTGCTGGGGGGGGCGCCGGGGGTTTGGGGCAGTGCCATGCTGGTGTTCCAGCTGCTGCTGCTGGGCGGCTATGCCTATGCCCATGCGCTGAGCCGGCTGCCCTTCCGCAAGCAGGCGCTGGTGCATGGCATGCTGCTGGCGGTGGCTGCGCTGACCCTGCCGCCCACGCTCGCCGACATCCCGCCGCCGGCGGCCGGGTGGGAGGCGCTGTGGGCCCCCGCGCTGATCGCCGCCACCATCGGCCCGGTGTTCCTGCTGCTGAGTGCGCAGGCCTCGCTGATGCAGCGCTGGTATGCCGGCGCACCGGGTGCGGGCGACCCCTACTGGCTCTATGCCGCCTCCAATATCGGCAGCTTCGCGGGCCTGCTGGCCTATCCTTTCTGGTTCGAGCGCGACATGGCGCTGGCCGAGCAGAGCCGCGCCTGGGCGGTGGGCTACCTGCTGCTGCTGGGCCTCGTGGCACTGGCCGCATGGTCGCGCTGGCGCGCGCCGGAACAGCCCCCGGTCGAGACCGCCGCCGCGGGGGCGGCGGAGCGCATCGGGCCGCGCCGGCTGCTGCTGTGGCTCGCGCTCGCCGCGGTGCCCTCGGGGCTGATGCTTTCGACCACCACGCTGCTGACCACCGACCTGATGGCGATGCCGCTGCTGTGGATCATCCCGCTAGGCGCCTATCTGCTCAGCTTCTCGGTCTCCTTTTCGGCCCATGGGCTGTGGGTGGGGATCCTCAACCGCTACGCGCCGGTGCTGCTGCTGCTGGTGGGCGGACTGGCGATGATTTCGGGCGGGCAGGCGAACCCGGCGATCGCGCTGGCCATGGTGGCGCTGCTGTTCGTGCTAGCGGTGGCGCTGCACGGGCGGCTCTATGAACTACGCCCAAGCCCCGAGCGGCTGACCTTCTTCTACCTGATCGTGGCCGCCGGTGGGGCGCTGGGCGGCACCTTCACCGCGCTGCTCGCGCCGCTGCTGTTCGATTGGGTGTACGAACATGCGCTACTGCTGCTGGCGGCGGCGCTGCTGATCCCGCAGCTTTCGTTCGTGCCGTGGCTCACCCGCTTCTGGCAGGGAGAAGGGCCTTTCGGCAGTGCACCGCAGCGACGGCACGCTCTTGCGGCGGCGGCGGTGCTGGTTGCCGCGGTTTTCGCCTGGCTGCTGGCGCGGGCGGTGGCGGCGGGCGAAGGCGAGCGGATCCTGCTGTTCGCAGGGCTGATCGTGGCCATCGGGATGCTGCTGATCGGCCGGCGCTGGGCCTTTGCCGCCTGCTTCGTGGCGCTGATGCTGGGGCATGGCGGCTTCTCGACCCTGCAGCTGAGCATGGAGGGGGCGCGTTCGCGCAGCTATTTCGGGGTTTACACGGTCGAGCAGACCGAAGAGGGCCGGCTGCGGCAGTTGAACCACGGCACCACCATGCATGGGCAGCAATGGCTGGAACCCGGGCGGCGGTTGGAGCCGACCAGCTATTTCGGGCGGGACTCCGGCATCGGCCTGGCGCTCGCAGGCGAGGCTTCCGACGCGCAGGTGGGGGTTGTGGGCCTCGGGGTGGGCACGCTCGCCTGCTACCGCAAGCCGGGCCAGGCTTGGACCTTCTACGAGATCGACCCCGAGGTGGTGCGCTACTCGGACGAGCGGCAGTTCACCTTCATTGCCGAATGCACGCCCGATGCGCCCATCGTGATCGGCGATGCGCGGCTGCGTCTTGCCGACGGGCCGCAAGGGCAGTTCGACCTGCTGGCGATCGACGCCTTCACCTCCGATGCTATCCCGCTCCATCTGATGACGACAGAAGCCTTTTCGGTCTACGCAGGAGCGATGCAGGCCGACGGGTTGCTGCTGCTCCACATTTCCAACCGCTTCATCGACCTTGCACCGATGGTTGCCGCGCTGGCCCGCGATGGCGGGTGGCACGGTGTGATCCGCCACGACGGGCAGGAGCTTTCCACGGGCCTCAGCGCCTCGGTGTGGATCGCGCTCTCGCGCGACGAGGCGCGGCTGGCGGCGATGCGGGCGCAGAGCCCGCTGCCCTGGGAGGAGCTCCCCGCGCCGATCCGCCGCGCCTGGACCGATGACGAGGCCTCGATCCTGCCGCTGCTGCGGTTCTAAGCGAGACTTTTGTGCCGGGCGGGGCTGGCCGCGTGGGCGATGAGATCGGCTTCGAGTTGCTCGGCCCGCCGCGCGGCGCTGTGATGGGCGAGCACCGTGGTCCGCGCCGCTGCGCCCATCCCGGCGGCATCATCGCCCAGCGCGGCGATCACCTGTTCGGTGCTGTCTGCCAGAACGATCTGCTCCCCTGGTTCGAACAAATCCTCAATCCCCTGCCACCGGTCGGAGATGATCGGCGTACCGCAGGCCCCGGCCTCGAACAGCCGGACCGAGGGCGACCACCCGGCCGCAATCATGTCCGCCCGCGTGACGTTGAGGGTAAAGCGGCTGGCGGAGTAAAACTCCGGGTGCTCGGCCGGCGGCAAATGCTCGATCCGCTCGACATTGGCGGGCCAGTCGATCTCGACCGGATATTGCGGCCCGGCCACCACGAAGCGCCGCTCGGGGCAGCGGCGCGCGGGTTCGAGCATCAGGCGCTCGAGCGTGGGCTGGCGATCGGGGCTGTAAGTGCCGAGGTACGAGAGATCCCAGCGCGTGGGCACGTCCAGTGGGCGGTAGCGCTCCGTATCCACCGCGCAGTACAGCGCGCGGGCCGCGGGGCTGCCGAACTCGCGCTCCAGTCGCGCGAGCGTCGGTCCGCCGGTAAAGGAGAAGTAGATGTCGTAGACCGGGATCAGCTCGGGCGAGAGATATTCACACTCGCCGCGCGCCAGCCGCGCCAGCGTGACGGGGGTGTCGATATCGTAGAAGCAGGTGGTGCCGCGCGCCTGCTCCTGCACCAGCCGGCCCACCTCGACTCCATCGGGCACGTAGGAGCCCACCATCACCGCATCCGCGCCGGCGATCTCCCCGCCCCAGCGTTCTAGCGCAGGCAGATCCGGGTAGAGTTCCAGCCGGCAGAAATCGGGGTCGGGCAGGTCGCGGTGGCCAGCATACCAGGGTACATCGCGCTCCAGAAACAGCACGTCGTGCCCGCGTGCGGCAAAGGCAGAGAGCAGCGCGCGGAAGGTGGTCGCATGGCCGTTGCCCCAGGAGGAGGAGAGGCTCAGCCCCAGCACCACCAGTCTCATGCGGGCGCGCCCTGCAAAGCCTGCTGGTGCAGCGGGCGCAGCACGGCGTCGACCGTCTCGGCGCGCAATTCGTAAGTGTGCTCGGCCAGCACACGCTCCAGCGCCGCCCGGCCGATGGCGCGGGCGCGCTCGGGAGTGAGGCCGGCGAGCAGGTCGGCCACGTCCTGCCCGTCGCGGGCGACCAGCACTTCGGCATCGGGCTGCAGGAACTGCTCGATTCCTTCCCATGCGTCGGTGATCAGGCAGGCCGCCGCGCCCGCCGCCTCGAACACGCGGGTGGCGGGCGAGAAGCCGACATGCGCCATGCTGTCCCGCGCCACGTTCAGCACCGCCAGCGGCGTGCAGTTAAAGGCGTTGTGGCTGCCGGTGCCGACATGGCCAATCGCTTCCACATTCGCCGGCATCGCTTTATCGTGCCAGCCATTGCCCCCCAGCAGGAAGCGGCGCTCGGGCAGCAGCGCGGCGGGGCGCAGGAAGAACTCCTCAGCCCGCGCCTCGCGATCCGGCAGGCGGTTGGCGAGGAATCCGAGATCGGCGCTTAAGGCGGGCTCGGCCGGCACCGGGTGGTGGGTGGCCGGGTCGAGCGCGTTGTAGATCGGCACGCAATCACGCGCGCCGAACGCCCGGTAGGCCTCCACCACCGGCGGGCCGCCGCCATAGGTGAACACGAGATTGAGGTGGGGCAGCGCATGGCGCACCGGGTGATCGGCATCGGCGCGCATCTCGTCGAGCGTAGCGGCGGCATCGACATCCCAGTAGATCCGCAGCGCATCCGCACGGGCTTCGCGCACGATGCCCTCCAACAACTCGCGATCGAACACGCCTACGCCGTTAGCCTTGACCAGCACATCCGCCGCGCCCGCCTCAGCCAGCACCGAGCGCAACCCCTCCTGCGTGGCGGAATAGACCACCGAACGGCACCATTCGGGCGGCGCGATGTCGCGGTGCTGCTGCCGGTCGAAGGCGTCGGGCTCGTAGAAGGTGATCGCATGGCCACGCTTTGCCAGCGCGTGGAGGATGCCGCGGTAGTAAGTCGCCGCGCCGTTCCAGTAGGAGGAGAGCAGGCTCGATCCGTAGAAGGCGATGTTCATGGCGTGAGCGTCTCCATGTTCGCAACACCCAGCCGGGCCGCAATCGCCAGCAACTCGTCCACCCGGTGCGCGCAGGTGTGCTTGGCAAGGATGGTGGCGAGCCCGCTGGCGGCGAGTTCCGCGCGCAGCGCCGGCTCGCGGGCGAGGACGGTGAGGTGGTGCTCCATCTGCTCGCCATCCTCCGCCACGAGGTAATCGCGGCCAGGGCGGAACAGCCCTTCCGCATCCTCCCATGGCGCGCTGACCAGCGGAATGCCGCAGGCGAGCGCCTCGAACACGCGGATGGTGGGGATACCCGGCAGGATGGTGGCGTAGAAGCGGCGGGGCACGTGGACGGTGGCGAGGTGTCGGGCGAAAATCTCCGGCGCGCGGGCGTTGGGCGCCCAGCCGTGATAATTTGCCGAATAGCGCGCAAGGGTGGCGAGCGCCTCCTCGGGGTAGCGGACGCCGTAAACGTCGAGCGGCAGGCCCGCGCACTGCGCGGGGGCGAACAGGAATTGCTCCAGCTCCTGCGTGCGTTCGCCGTCACCCCAATTGCCGATCCACACGAGGCCCCGGCGCTCCTGTTCCTCGGATGGCGGGTGGAACCGGCGGGTATCGGCCGCCTCGTGCCAGGTCCACACGCGGCTGCCCCAGCCCCACTTGCGGTAGACCTCGGAGAGCGCCTCCCCGAAGGCCAGCACCCCATCGTAGCCAGCGAGATCGAAAGCGCGCATCTCCTCGGGCGCGCTGACGGCGCGGTGGTGGGTATCGTGGAACAGCAGCGTGAAGCGCGCGCCGGCCCGGCGAGCGGCGCCAAGGCGGGCCACCAGCGAGGGCTCGTTCCACTCGTGCACGATCACCAGATCGGCATCGGCGGCCATTTGCACCGGGTCTGCATCGGGGGCGTAAGCGCTGGCCAACAGGCGGGGATAGAGGGTGCGGAAGGGGTGCAAACCAGCCTCGCCATGGTCCTTCAGCAGGTTGGCGAGGCTCCAGCTATTCTCCGGCTCGAAGGCCTGCACCCGGTGGCCGCGCTGCACCAGTTCGTCGAGCACGCCGCGTAGGAAATGGGCGTTGCCGTGGTTCCAGCACGAGGCCAACGAATGGGTGAAATAGGCGATCTTCACGCGGCCACCTCCTGCGGGGCGAGCAGGCCCTCGTAGATCTGTACCATAGCTTCGGCGGTGGTCTGCGGGGTGTAGCGCACGGCGCGGCCGGCGGCGCGCTCGCCCAATTCGGCGCGCTTGAACGGGTGGGCGATAAGGTGCTCGATGGCGGCGGCGAAACCGTTCCCGTCATCTGACGGGACGAACAGGGCGGCGCCGTCCCACAGCTCGCGGAAGGTGGCGATGTCGGCGAGGACCAGGGCGCAGCCGGCCTGCGCCGCCTCCAGCACCGCTAGGCCGAAGGGTTCGAACGAGGCGGCGGAGACGAACACCGGCCGGCGGGCGAGCAGCGCCCCCACCGCCGCGCTATCGATCTGGCCCAGCGCCTGCAGGTGGCGGGGGGCGAAGTGCTCGCCATGGGGGCCGGTGGCCGCACCCACCGCGAGGAAGGGGTGCGGCAGGCGCGCGGCGGTGCGATCGAGCAAAGCGGCGTTTTTCACCGGGTCCCACAAACGGCCAACGGTAAGTGCGGCATCTAGCAGCGGGCTGGCAGGGGCGAGAGACGGGCTGCGGCCATTGTGCACCACCAGCGGCGGGGCGGGCAGGGCGTAGGTGTGGCGGATGGTCTCCGCAAAAGCGGCGCTCGGCGCGACCAGCGCTTCGGCAGCTGTGAGGCCGCGCACCATCAGCCGCCGGTGCCATTCGAACGACTCGGGCAGCGGCTGTTCGCGCGCCGCCGGCCACCAACTGGCGACGCAGCCATGCGTCGCTGCTACCAGCGGCACGGGGAACGCCGCCGCACCCCCCAGCGTGGGCATGTTGCAATGGACCAGATCGACCCGTTCGCGCCGGGCGAGGTCTGACAATGCATGCGCGGAGGCCACCACCGGCTCGGGCCCGTCGCACAGCCAATCGAGCGGGAGGCCGGTCTCGACCATCGCCAGCCCGGGCACCTGTGCGGCTTGGCGCTGATCCGCGCTCGGCGCCGGGCCGAACACAGCGAGAGTGACGCGGTACCTCGTGGCGCAGAGCGCCGCGGATAGGTCGGTGGCATATTGCCACACGCCGCCCACCGCATCGGCGGTCATCAGGATATGCCGCGCACGCTCCATCATGTCCGCACCACCAAGGCGATCGTCACAGCAAGGCGGCCTGCTTCGGGCGCTCCTGCGGCAGGCTCAGCGGCAGGCCGCGCTCTTCGCTAAGCCAGTGGGCGAGATCGCGCAGACCTTCGTGCCAGTGCTTGCGCGGCGAGAGCCCGAGTGCCGCATCGATGCGGCGCGTATCGGCAACGAACCAACGTTGGTCGCCCGGGCGCCACCTCGCGAACTCGACCGTCGGTTCGCGCCCGACGATGGTGCCGATCTCCTCGATCAGACCGAGCAAGCTCACTGCATTGGCCGGCCCGCCGCCCCAGTTGAAGGCGCGCCCGGCAATACTGTCGATCCCGCGGAGGGCGGCCAAATAGGCCGTGCAGGTATCGCCCACGTCACAGATGTCGCGCACCTGCCTTCCATCGCCGAACAGGGTGATCGGGTGACCTTCCAGCGCGCGGATCAGGAAATGTGCGACCCAGCCCTGGTCTTCGGTGCCCATCTGCCGCTGGCCGTAGATGCAGCTCATCCGCAGCACCGCCGCGCGCAGCCCAAAGCTGCGGGCGTAATCCAGCACATATTGATCGGCCGCCCCCTTGGAGCAGCCATACGGCGTGTGGAAATCCAGCGGTTGTGCCTCGGAGACGCCGTATATCGCCAGCGCATGCTCTTCCGGGACATGGCCCTCGCCGGACGGACGCATGGCGTATTCGGCGAGATCGCCATAGACCTTGTTGGTCGAGGCGAAGATCACCGGAGCCTGCGGGACGTGGCGCCGGATCGCCTCCAGCAGGTGGAACGTGCCCAGGATGTTGATCTCCAGATCGCTCCGGGGGTCGTCCATGCTGGTGGTCACCGCGACCTGCGCCGCGAGGTGGAAGGCGCCGGCAATGCCCCGTGTCGCTGCATCCAGCGCCGACGCATCGCGAATATCGGCCAGCAACGGCTCGATCAGCGCGCCGTGGCGGGCGCGCAGCCATTCGAGATTGCCGGCGACACCGGCGCGGGCAAGCGAATCGAAAATGCGCACGCGGCGCCCTTCGCCGGCCAGCCGATGGGCCAGGTTGGAGCCGATGAAGCCGGCCCCGCCGGTGATCAGGATCGGCCCCTCGTCTGGGACCGCGTGCAGAGGCTCGCCAAGGCTCATGCTACCAACCCGCGCGCTTCGAGTTCGCCGCGCGCCTCCGCCACGCGATCATCGGCGGTCTGCGTCGCGACCCATCCGGCCAGCACCGCCAGCCCTTCGGCAAAGTCCTCCTGCGCAGCGAAGCCCAGCGTATTGCGCGAAAGCGTGGTGTCGCAGAAGCAGTGGCGGATATCGCCAGTGCGAGCCTTGCCCACAATCTCGGGCTCGATGGCATTGCGGCCCATCGCCCGAGCGAGTTCGTTGGCGACCTCGCGCACCGAGCGATCATGGCCCGAGCCGATGTTGAACGTGCCGCCCGCCGCCTTCGGCAGGAACAGCGCCTCCGCAAAGGCGCGGGCGACATCGTTCACATGCACGAAATCGCGCCGCTGTTCGCCATCCTCGAAGATCATCGGCGGCTGGCCGTTGAGCAGGCGCGAGGCGAAGATCGCCAGCACGCCGGTGTAGGGGTTCGAGAGCGCCTGGCCCGGCCCGTAAACGTTGAACAACCGCAGGCACACGCTCTCCATGCCATAGGGCTGGGCCATGATGTGGGTGGTGCGCTCCTGCACGAACTTGTTGAGCGCGTAGATCGAGGAGAGGCTCGGCTGCTTCCATTCGGGCGTGGCGACGGGGGCGAGCGGGCGCCCCTGCGCATCGAGCGGATCCCAGGTGGCCTGCCCGTCGCGCAGGCGGCCGCGCTCCGCATCCTGCACCAGCGCGCCATCCTCATCGCGGTAAAGGCCTTCGCCGTAGATGCTCATCGAGGAGGCGGTGACCACCCGGCGGACGGGCGAATCGATCAGCCGCTCGAACAGCACCGCGGTGCCGACATCGTTGGTGGAGGTATAGCGCTCCACCTCGTACATCGACTGGCCCACCCCCACCTCGGCGGCGAGGTGAACCACGCTGTCCACACCGCGCAATGCTTTTGCCACCCGGTCGCCATCGCGCACATCGGCGTGGATCAGCTCCACTTCGGGCGAGAGGCCTTCGGGGAGGGCGGCCTCGCGGGCGGCGGGGCCGTGGACTTGTTCGATGAGGCTGTCGAGCACCCGCACCCGGTGGCCGCGGCGCAGCAATTCGGCGCAGACGGCCTTGCCGATAAAGCCGGCGCCGCCGGTAACCAATACGTGTTCGCTCATCAAACCCCCAAATCAAGCGCGTGTGAGGCGCGCCGGTCGTGCCGTTTGCCCCGCCGGCATCTGGAATGAACCACCGGTCGGTCGACCGGCGCAATGTTGGGAATGCTTCTTGTTGTTCTATGTTCCAGCTCAAGCGGCCTGAGCGATCGCCGGGGCGATGGCCGGAGCCGCGCAGGTGGCAACACCCCGCGCGCCGGTTTCCGCCGCGACAAGCGGCGGCTCGGCAGCCGACCAATAGCTCTTCTCCTCCACCAGTTCCGAGCCGAGGATGGCATTGATCTCGCGCTTGATCGCCGCGCGGGCATCGTTCTCATGGTAGACCGCGCGCGCCAGGCGGATAAAATGGCGGCCGAAGCGCGCTTGCGCATCCTCCTGCCGGATCGCATCCTCGATGTCCCACAATCGCTGGTTCACCGCTCTCAGCGCGACGAGCAGCGGTTGTACCCCGGAGTGCGCCAGCACCTCGGTGGCAGCGGCGTGGAGCAGCGCCTGTTCGCGCGCGATGTTGGCACGGGCAGCGGGGCTGGCGATGCGCTGTGCCTTGATCTCGAGAATGGTAAGCTTGTCGAGCAGCTCACCCCACGAGACAGGAACGGACGGGCTCTGCAAGGCGGTCAATGGCGGGGGCTCCTTGGGTTTGGGGAAAGGCGACAAGATCGTGCTCGACCATGGCGATGACCGCCTCCCAGTCGCCCGGGCAGGGCTGGTGATAGAGGCGCATGGACGGATACCAGGGGGTGGCGCGCGCGCCCGGCACCCACCGCCAGTCCGGCGCGTGCTGCAGCAGCAGCCAGGTGGGGCGGCCGAGCGCGCCGGCGAGATGCGCGATCATCGTATCGACCGTGATGACCAGATCGAGCGCGGCCACCAGCGCGGCGGTGGCGATGATGTCGAGCGGGCACCCTTGCGGGTTGCCAACCGGCAGCGTGCTGGGTGCGGCCACCAACGTGAGGCAGGCGTGGCGTTGGCAGATCGGGCGCAGCAATTCGGCCGCCAGGTCGCGGCCCGCGTCCCAGGCGCCCGAGGCGTGGCACAGGCCGACCGTGGAGGTGGACAGCGGCGCCGCCGGCTGGGCGTGCAGATAGGGCGGCGGCGCGGCGCCGGGCGGGGCGCGCAGCACGAAGCCCAGCTCGGTGATCTCGATGTCGCAATCGCTGGCGGGCGCCGGATGGGCCGGGTCGAACGGCAGCAGCCGGGCGATGCCGGCGAAGCTGGCGAACAGCGGCAGCAGATGGCGCGGCGCCTCCAGCGTCACCGAGGCGGCGCGCTGGGCGAGCAGCGGCAGATAGCGGGCGAACTGGATCGTATCGCCCAGCCCGCGGTGGCAGCGCACGAGAACCTGGCGGCCGTCGGGCGCCTGCCCGTCCCACACCCGCCGCAAATGGAGGGGCTGGCGCGGATGGTGGCTTGTGG
>LXQI01000037.1:50867-83517 GCA_001683845.1 Erythrobacter sp. ANT-B3C2
GCCAGATCGGCGGCCGAGAGCGCCCAAGCCTCTTCGTAGCGCTCAGCCCGCATGGCTTCCATCCAGCGCTCGAACGTCACCTGCATGAGAGGCGCAATGATGAAGAAGCTCTGCGGTTCCAACAGGCGCATCCGCGCGGCGGCAATTGACGGGGCGCGATAACAGCGGTTCGGGAACACCAAGCTACAAAGCCTGTTGAGCAGAAGCCGGCCCGTCATCGGGCGCAGGGGGTGCCCGGCCATCGGCGGGCGTGCGATGCGGCCAGGCGACAAGGCCGGTCCGATAACTTGGCAAGAAGGGGGAACCATGCACCCGATCCACCGTGCCCGGCGCAACAGGCGCGCCGACCGGTTCTGCATTTGCGAGGCCTTGGCGTGAGCGCAGGCGGCTCTCCCGGCTTGCATCCCGCGGGCTTGCTTGAGGCTTCCCCGCAGGAGTTGCGTGAGGCGATCGGCCAGCTTGCGCCGTGGTTTCAGAATATGGAGCTTGCGCCGGGCGTATGGACCGCACCCGATCACTTCCTGGGCGACTATCCTGCCGTCAAATTCGCCCGCTTCGCCGATGCGCTGCCGGTGCGGCTGGATGGCGCCTCGGTGCTGGATATTGGCTGCAATGCGGGGTTTTACGCGATCGAGATGAAGCGGCGGGGCGCGGGCCGGGTGCTGGGGATCGACAGCGACGATCGCTATCTGGCGCAGGCGCGGCTCGCTTCGGACACGCTGGGCTACGGCGATATCGAGTATCGCAACCTGTCGGTATACGATGTGGCATTGCTGGGCGAGCGGTTCGATCTCGTGATCTTCATGGGCGTACTGTATCATTTGCGCCACCCGCTGCTGGCGCTGGACCTGATCCGCGAGCATGTCGCGGGCGATCTGCTGCTGTTCCAGACCATGCAGCAGGGCAGCGAGGACGAATTCCTGCCGCCCGAGGATCACCCGTTCCACAAGCCCGGTACCTTCGATCCGCCCGAATATTTCGCCGAAGAGGGCTATCCGAAGATGCACTTCATCGAACAGCGCTTCGCCGGCGACTGGACCAATTGGTGGGCGCCCAATGTCGCCTGCAGCCGCGCTATGCTGCGGGCTGCCGGCTTTACCATCGAGGCGCAGCCCGAGGCCGAGGTCTATCTTTGCCGGGTGGCCGGGGTGCCCTACGCCAGCCATGGCCCCGCCGCGGTCTATCCGGCCAGCCGGCTTCAGATGCAACCGGCCGCCGGGTCCGACGAAGGAGCGCTCGCGTGATCAAAGCGGCGATGATCTGGAACGAGCCGAACAACAAATCGCACTGGAACCCTGCGCTCGATTCCGACTGGTCGATCTATGCCGATACGGTAATCCGCGCCGGAAAGTCGATCGCCGCGATCAACCCACAGCTGACCCGCGTTTTGGGCGGCATGTCTCCGATCGATCCGCATTGGGTGAACCGGATGCGCGATCACGGCGCGCTGGACGAGGTGGACGTGCTGGCGGTGCACGGCTTCCCGCTCGACTGGAACCTGTGGCCGATCCACGCCTGGCCCGAGCAGATCGCCATGATCGAGGCAGTGGCTGGCGGAAAGCCGGTCTGGGCGACCGAGGTGGGCGTCGGCAGCTTCGGCGCAGAAGAGGTGCAGGTGTTCGGCCTTGAAAAGACCGCCGAGCTGCTGGTGGGCCGGGTGCCCAACATCTACTGGTATTCGCTGTTCGACCTGCCGCAGAGCTGGGGCGCCGAGACCCGCCACCGCGAGGCCGAAGGTTCGAGCTATTACCGCCATTTCTACATGGGCCTCATCCGCGAGGATGGCAGCCCCAAGCCGGCGCTGGAAAGCTATCGTAAGGTGGCCGGTGAAATGGGCCTGATGCAATGGTTCCATTTCCATGATCCCCGGCTGGAGGAGGCGGTGCACTTGATGCGCGAGTTGGGCGTGAAGAAGCTGCGCACCGGGCTCAGCTGGGCGGACAGCTTCCGCCCCGGCGCGCTTGACTGGTTCGACCGGCAGATGGAAGCACTGGCCGAGTTCGAGGTGCTGGTGACCTTCTGCTTCACGCCCGAGCACCTGGGGCTGGAGGCGCATCACACCAGCCCCGCAAAGGACCCGCAGGCCTTCGCCGATTTCTGCGCCTGGATGGTGGAGCGCTATGCTCCGGCCGGCGCGCAGGCCGTGCCGCAGACCCGCATCGAGGTACGCGCCTGATGCTCTCGCCCGCTTCTCCCGGCATCCGCGTGGCGCTGGTCGGCGTCGGCAATTGCTCCAGCTCGCTGGTGCAGGGGCTGGCGCATTATCGCAGCGGGGCGAACGATCTCACGGGGCTGATGCACCACGATCTGGGCGGGTACCGGCCCGAGGACATCAATGTGGTCGCCGCTTGGGACGTCGATCGGCGCAAGGTGGGGCGGGACGTGGCCGAGGCGATTTTTGCGCCGCCAAACTGCACCACCGTGTTCTGCGGCAATGTCGAGCCCACCGGCGCGACCGTGCGGATGGGCCGGGTGCTCGACGGTGTGGCCGATCACATGGCCGGCTACCCCGACGAGCGCACCTTCCGCGTCGCCGACGAAGCCCAGCCCGCGAAAGCCGAGGTGGTCGCCCATCTGCGCGAGACCGGCACGGACGTGCTGATGAACTACCTGCCCGTCGGCAGCCAGCAGGGAACCGAGTTCTACGCCGAATGCGCGCTGGAGGCGGGCGTCGCCTTCGTGAACAACATCCCGGTGTTCATCGCCAGCGATGCCGGCTGGGCCGAGCGCTTCCGCGCCGCGGGCGTGCCAATCATCGGCGACGACATCAAGGCGCAGCTGGGCGCCACCATCGTCCACCGCGTGCTGACCGACCTGTTTGCCAAGCGCGGCGTGAAGCTGGAGCGCACCTATCAGCTCAACACCGGAGGCAATACGGATTTTCTCAACATGCTGGAGCACAGCCGCCTCGCCTCCAAGAAGGAAAGCAAGACCGAGGCGGTGCAATCCGTTGCCGCCACGCGGCTGGCGGACGAGAACATCCATGTCGGCCCGTCCGACTATGTCGCCTGGCAGAACGACAACAAGGTGTGCTTCCTGCGCATGGAGGGCCAGTTGTTCGGCGGCGTGCCGATGAATTTGGAACTGCGCCTTTCGGTGGAAGACAGCCCCAATTCCGCCGGCGTGGCGATCGACATGATCCGCTGCGCGAAAATCGCGCAGGAACGCGGCCTTGTCGGCCCGATCAATCCGGCAGCGGCCTATTTCTGCAAGCACCCGCCCGAGCAGATGACAGACGATGCTGCCTACGAGGCGCTCGAGGCGTTCATCGTCGAGGCTGCGCAATAATCATGGCTCAGGCGCTGATGCAGGCGGCGGTCCTCGCCGCCCCCGGCACGATCGCGCTGGAGCAGGTGCTGCTGCCCGAGCCCGGCCCGGGCGAGCTGCGCATCCGGCTGGAAGGCTGCGGCGTGTGCGCCTCCAACCTCGAACCCTGGGTCGGTCTCGAATGGTTGCAGTACCCCGGCGAAGCAGGCGGGCTGGGCCACGAGGGCTGGGGCGTGGTCGACGCGCTGGGCGATGGGGTGAGCGGCTTTGCAGTGGGCGACCGCGTGGCAGCGTTCGCGGAGCGCAGCTTCGCACAATTCGACATCGCCTGCGCGGAGATGGCAGTGAGGCTCCCTCCTGCGCTCGATGGCCAGCCGTTCCCCGGCGAGCCGCTGGCCTGCGCCTTCAACATCTTCCGCCGCAGCGCAATCGAGCCCGGCCAGAGCGTCGCCATCATCGGCATCGGCTTTCTCGGCGCGATCCTCACGCGGTTGGCCAGCGAGGCCGGGGCGCGGGTGATCGCCGTCTCCCGCCGGGCCGAATCGCTCGAACTGGCGCGCCATTACGGCGCCGCCGAGACGGTGGCGATGGACGACCATTACGCGATCATCAAGCAGGTCAAGGCGCTCACCGATGAGCGCCTGTGCGAGCGGGTGATCGAATGCGTGGGCAAGCAATGGCCGCTCGATCTGGCGGGCGAACTGATCGCTTTCGGCGGGCGGCTGGTGGTCGCGGGCTACCACCAGGACGGGCCCCGGCAGGTCAACATGCAGGCCTGGAACTGGAAGGGGATCGACGTAATCAACGCGCACGAACGCGACCCTGAGGTGCAAATGCGGGGCCTTCGCGAAGCCGTGGAGGCGGTCGCCGGCGGGCGGCTGGACCCGGAGCCGCTCTACACCGGACAATATCCGCTGGCCCGGCTGGCGGACGCGCTGGATGCTACGCGCGACAAGCCCGGAGGCTTCGTCAAGGCGCTGGTGATGATGGGATGAGCCAGGCCGCGCGCCGACCGCGCGTCGGCTTTCTCGGCACCGGATGGATCGGCCGCCACCGGATGCAGGCGATGGTGGAGACGGGTGCGATCGAAGCGGTCGCGGTGGCCGATCCCGACCCGGAAAGCGCTGATCTCGCCGGGCGGATCGCACCCGCCGCCGCCCTTCTGCCCGATCTCGCCGCGCTGCTTGATCACGGGCTCGACGGGCTGGTCATCGCCACCCCCAGCGCGCTCCATGCCGAGCAATCCATTGCCGCGTTGAACCGCGGCGTGGCGGTGTTCTGCCAGAAGCCGCTGGGCCGCAGCGCCGCCGAGGCGCGAGCCGTGGTCGAGGCCGCCCGCGCCGCCGACCGGCTGCTGGCGGTGGACCTCTCCTATCGCCGCACCGCTGCGGTCGAGGCCATCGCCCAGGCGATCCGCGGCGGCGAGTTGGGCAGGGTCTTCGCGGTCGATCTCACATTCCACAATGCCTACGGGCCCGGAAAGCCGTGGTTCTTCGATCGCGCGCAATCGGGCGGCGGCTGCGTGGTGGATCTGGGCGTGCACCTGGTCGATCTCGCGCTTTGGCTGCTGGATGATCCGGCGGTGGAGCGCGTCGGCTCTCGGCTGTTCGCCGGAGGCCAGCCGCTCTTGCCCGGCTCCAGCGAGGTCGAGGATTACGCCATCGCCCGGCTCGATTGCGCGGGCGGCGCGGCGGTGCGCCTGGCCTGTTCGTGGCACCTCCATGCCGGGCAGGATGCGGTGATCGAGGCCGGTTTTTATGGCACCGAGGGCGCGGCGACCCTGCGCAACATCGGCGGCAGCTTCTACGATTTCGAGGCGCGGTTGAACCGCGGCACCGATAGCACCCGGCTGGCCAGCCCGCCCGACGATTGGGGCGGGCGCGCGGCGGCCGATTGGGCGCGGGCCCTGGCGCAGGCCCCCGGCTTCGACCGTGCGGCCGAGCGGCTGGTCGATCTTTCCGCCGTACTCGATCGCTTCTACGCGCCCGATGATCGCCACAATCATCCGCGATAAAGATCAATAAGGGAACGGGGTGCGAGGCAACCGGGTTGATTGAGTGATGATTGATGAACAATCGCTTGCCTGATCTGCCCGCTCCGTATCGCGCTCCACAAGCGGTGAGTGGCCCCGCCCAGGCGGTGCGGCGTCCGAGTCAGTACCGCGCACCCGAGAGTGGAGCGCCTGCGTGACCCTGTCGGTCTGCACCCTTTCCGTCGGCCGCGCGCAGCACATTGAAAAGCTGGTGATCGGCCTGCGCGGATCGCGCCGCCCTCCGCGTCAGCTGATCGTGGCAGTGGTGCAAGGCGGGCGCCTGCGTTTGCCGGAGGCCAGCTTTCCGGTGGTGCAGGTGGTGCTGGGCGGCAAAAGTGAGGCTGGAGGTGAAGGCTCGCTCGGGCGGGCGCGCAACGCGGCCGCGCGGCTCGCCACGGGTGATCTGCTGGTGTTCCTCGATGGCGATTGCATTCCTCATCCCGCATTGCTCGACGATTATGCCGCCGCCATGACCCGCCGGGGCGGGGTGTTCATGGGCGAGGTCGGCTATCTCCCCCCGAGTGCCACCGATGGCGGAGTGGATCACGCCCGCTTCGAGCGGGAGGCCGTGCGCCATCCGGATCGGCCCGAACCTCCTGCAAGGGGTATCAAGCCGGCAGAGGGCTTCCGCTCGTTCACCGCGCTCAACTTCGCCATCGCCGCGGACGATTTCTCTGCCACCGGCGGTTTCGACGAGGGCTATTGCGGGCCCGGCGCAGAAGACATGGACTTCGCCCGCACGCTGCTCGAACGGGGCCTGCCGCTCTGGTGGCTGGCCGGCGCGACGGCCTGGCACCAGCACCACCGGCAGCAGATCCCACCGGTGGACCGGCTCGACAGCGTGCTCGCGAATGCGGCTCGCTTCGAACGCAAGTGGGGCCAGGCAGCGATGGAGCACTGGCTTCGCGCCTTCGAACTGATGGGCCTGATCCGACGGGAGCGCGAAGGCTGGGTTAAGCTGCGCGAGCCGACCGAGGCCGATCTTGCGCTCGCCAGCCGGCCGGTGGCCGAGCCTTGCGCCAGCAGCGCCGCGATGGTTCGCTGGCTGGAGGAACGGGCAATCCGCCGGCTCGATTCGCAGGCCGCTTCCGGGACGGCGACCGCCGCAGCCTAGGGCTGGCTCTTGCAAATCCCTGATCTGCCGGGATAAACGGGTGGCCGGCAGGGGAATGCCGGGGTTATCGGCCCGCCAGCGTGCGCTCTTGCATCAGCCGCTGCGAGGAACCGGGGAACAGGGCGGCGGTGAAAGCCGAGGGGGAATAATGGCGCACGACGATCTGGAGGCTTACCCGCTGACCGGCCGGTTCCTGATGGGCCGGCTGCGCCATGCCTTGAGCACAGAGGAAAAACAGGTTCTCGAATCCCTGGTGGAGACGGTCGAGGCGCTCGACGAACCAACCACCATTCTCGCCCGTGGCAAGCTGTGCGATCGCAGCACGATGCTGCTCGAAGGCACGCTCCTGCGCACCATCGAGCAGGGTGAGCGGCGCTTCATCGTTGGGGTGCATGTGCCCGGCGATTTCGCGGATTTGCATTGTTTCGCGTTGAAGCGGCTCGATCACAATCTCGTCACGATCGGCCCGGCGAAAGTCGGCTACGTGCCGCATACGCGGCTCGAGGAATTGATGGAGCAGCGGCCGCACCTGGCGCGCCTGCTGTGGTTTTCCAGCCTGCTCGACGCGGCCGTCCACCGCCAGTGGATCCTGAAGCTGGAACAGCTGCCTGCGGTCAAGCGAGTGGCGCATTTCTTCGCCGAATTGTGGCATCGGCTCGATCTCGTCGGCCTCGGCCGGCGTGATGGGCTGCGCACCCCGCTGATCCAGGCCGATCTGGCGGATATGTGCGGCACCACCGCAATTCACATGAACCGCGCCCTCGGGCAGCTTAGGAAGGAGGGGATCGCCGAGTTTCGCCGCGGTACGCTCTACGTACCCGATCGGCAGGCCCTCGAACGCTTCGCCGACTTTGATCCCTCTTACCTCTACGGAAAGGGCGATCTCAGAGTCCGAAACGAATTGGGCTAGTCCCCCGCAACACCAGGCGCGGGGGAGTCCGGCGAACCGGACGCAGCCGTCAGAGGCCCTGCGGAAGCACGGTGCCTTCCTTGAGCACCACGCGGTTTTCCTCAATCCGGTCCACCGAATCGAGATCAAGATAATGGTGCATGCTGTCCGTACTGTCGGACTTGGTCAGCTTGATCCGCTCACCCTCGACCTCGTCCACCGTACCGACATGCTGGCCGGCCGCATCGGCGATTTCCATATGTTCCTTGATGCGCATCTTCTCGAACATGGTTTTCTCCGTTTGATGTTAACCTTCGGTAGAGTGAACGGCGCTAGGGGAGCGGGCGTTCCCCCGCTTGGCGCGGGCGAGCCTTGCGGCGGTTTTGCGAACCCATTGTGCCCCTCGCGCATTGGCCTTGCGAAGCTGTTGCATCCGAGGAGTGATTGAGTGGAAGACACACGCATCTGGGAATTCGAGCGCGACCTGTGGATCGGGGGCGGCGAAGTCTATCGTGAACGCGTGGCCGAAAATTGCGTGATGGGCCTTCCTGCCACCCCGTTCCTGTTCGATGGCGAGGCCGCGACCCAGGCGGTGGAATCGACGCCGCGCTGGGAAGAGGTCGAGTTCGCGGAATGCGTGGTCGAGCGCCCGCAGGAAGGGCTGATCGTGATCGGTTATCGCGCACACGCGCGGCGCGGCAGCGAAAGCTATCATGCATTGTGCACCAGCACATTGCGCAGGCTCGAGCACGAGGTGTGGGTTGTCGTCCAGCATCAGCAGACCCCGTTCGGGGTGATGGTCGCCGATCCAGACCAGGGCTGAGCCGGCACCGGGGAGGGGCATGGCGAGGGCGGCAACAGGCGGCAATTATGCGAACAGCCGGCAGCGTCCCGACTGGGGCACGCTGGTGCTGGTCGCGCTGCTGCATGTCGCCGCGCTGCTCGGCCTGATCCGCGCCCTCGCGCCCGATTTCACCGCCGCGGCAATCGAGCAGGCCGGTTCCCTCGTCACCGTGACGCTGACCCCGCCTCCGCCACAGCCTCCGCCCCCGCCCACAGTGCCACCCAGCCCCCGTACGCGGCCCCAGTCCGAAGCCGGTGCGGCTGCTCCCGAGGCGCCGGCCGCCCAACCGCGCGAAGTCGCCGCACCCCCGCCGATGATCGTGCTCCCGCGCATCAGCGTCGCGCCGCCCATCACCGCTACCGGTCCGGCCGATCGGTCGGGTGCGGGCGAGCGGGGCAGCGGCACCGGCGCGGGCGGCGAGGGCAGCGGCACCGGCGGAGGCCGATCCGGCATGGGCGCGGGCTCCGGCTCGGGAGCTGGGACAGGCACCGGCGCCGGCGCCGGTGGCGTGGTGAGCGGCCCGGTCAAACTCGACGGGCTGATCAACGATGCGCGGGATTTCCCGATACCGCCCGGTGGGCGCGAGATCCGCCACGGGCACCACGTGATCGTCCACATGGTCGTGGGCGTCGATGGAAGGGCGCGCGATTGCCGGGTGGTCAAACCCAGCCCCGACCCGGAGGCGGACCGGATCACCTGCCACCTGGCCGAGGAGCGGTTTCGCTTCCGCCCCGCGACCGATGCACAGGGCAATCCGGTGGCCGCCCCCTACGGCTGGCGGCAGGACTGGTACTGAGCGGCGAAAGTCGGCCGGACGCGAGGGGTTGGGCGCAAGCTGCGGGCCCCGGGGGTGACTCGCTCGGAGAGGCCCGATAAGGACCGCTCTTCGCGCGGCGGCAGGAGATGGGGCTGGTGGGGCTGATTTACCCGGTGATCTTGTGTGGCGGCAGCGGGACGAGGCTGTGGCCGAGCAGTCGCAAAGACAAGCCCAAGCCTTTTCTGCCGCTGATCGGCGAGCGGACGCTGTTTGAAGCCACTCTCGCGCGCACCGCCGATCGTACGCGCTTCGCGGAGCCGGTGATCGTCGCAGGGGCCGCGCATCTCGGCCATGTCCGCGCGCAGGCTGCTGGCTTTGCGGGCAGCCGGATCATTGTCGAACCCATGGCGCAGAACACCGCCGCGGCAATCGGGCTTGCCGCCGCGCGCCTGCCGGAGGATGCGGTAATGCTGGTGTGCCCGAGCGACCATCACATCGCCGATGTGCCAGCCTTCACCGCCGCCGCCGCCGAGGCCGCGACGCTGGCCGCGCAAGGCTGGCTGGTCGCGTTGGGCATCACCCCCACCGCGCCTGAGACCGGCTTTGGCTACATCCGCCGCGGCGAACGGCTGGGCGCGGGTTACACTGTCGAGCAATTCGTCGAGAAGCCCGATTTCGTCACCGCCAGCGGCTTCCTAGCCGATGGACGATACAGCTGGAATGGCGGCATCTTCGTGTTCCGCGCGGGCACCTATATGGAAGAGCTGGCGCACCACCGGCCGGATATCGCCGATCCCGTTCGTGAGGCGGTTGCGCAAGGAGCCGACGAGGGCGCCATCTTCCATCCCGAGCCGAGCGCGTTCGGCCGGATCGCAGGCCAATCGGTCGATTATGCGGTGATGGAGAAAACCGACCGCGCGGCGATGGTGCCGGTCGCGATGGGCTGGTCTGACATCGGCAATTGGCATGCGTTGCGCGACGTGCGGAAGGGTGACGGCGAGGGCAATCGCGCGGCAGGGCGGGTGGAGTTGGTCGACTGCCGCAACGTGCTGGCCCAGTCCGATGGTCCGCGCATCTCGGCCATCGGCCTGCAGGACATCGCGATCGTGGTCGACGGCGACGAGGTGCTGGTGACGACGATGGACGGGGCCCAGAAGGTCGGCAAGCTCTCTGGCGCCGCCAACCAGTGAGCGGCACCTTTGATGACAGGTGCCCCGCTCAGACCTGCGCCGGATCGTCCTCCCGCAGGGCCGCGAGCAGCCGGCCGAGGTCTTCCGACGTATAGGGTTTCTGCAGCACGCCCCTCGCGGACGACGCGGTCAGCTGAGCCACCGCATCACCATAGCCTGTGACGAACCAATAGGGCACTCCGATCCGATCGAGTTCGACCGCAATGGCCTCGCTGGTCTCGTCGCCAAGATGGTAGTCGAGCAGCGCCGCATCGGGCTGGCCGAGGGCGATTATCCGCATCGCATCGGCCACGCAGCCGGCAACGCTGACCCTGGCGACGCCCAGCCGCTTGAGCGCCTGCTCGGAATCGATGGCGATGATCATGCTGTCTTCCACCAGCAGGACGTGGCGGAGCACGCTGCCGAGCGGTCGGTCGTCCTCGGTCCCGGCGCTCTCGCCCATGGCCGGCGAGGTCGCTTCAGGGTCTCGCGCGGGCTGCACGTAGCGTCCAGGAATGGTGAAATCCGCCTCCAGACCTTCTCGCTTGTGCCGCACCTCCACCTCTCCCCTGAGTTCGAAGGGAATGGATTTCGCGATGATGGTGCTGCCGAAGCCCTGCCGTAGCGGCTGCTGCACCGGCGGGCCCCCCCTCTCGCGCCAGGCGATCGTCAGGTCGCCATGCTCATCGAGCGCAGTGGCAATCGCCAATTGCCCGCTGGAAACGCAGAGCGAGCCAAATTTCGCCGAGTTGGTGATCATCTCGTGGATCACCAGCGCCAGCACGGTGTAGGCCTCGGGCGCGACCAGGATATCCGGGCCTTCGATGGCGATGCGCTGGGTATGGCCGAAAAGATAAGCCTCGGCCTCGGTGCTGATCAGCTCGTGCAGCGAGGCGGGGGACCATTGCTGCCTGGTGATGTTGTCATGCGCCAGTGCCAGCGCGCGGATCCGCCCGCCGATCAGATCAGCGAAATGGTTGACGCTGATCCCCTCGCTGCGCGACTGGCTGATCAGGCCGCGGATCAGCGTGAGGATGTTGCGCACGCGGTGGTTCAGCTCAGCAATCAATAGATCCTGCTGATTCTGGGCGACTGTCCGCTCCTGCATCTGGTCCTCGCTCATGCGCAGGATCACCTCCAGCAGGGTGATGCGCAGGTGCTCGGCGATTGCCAGCTCCTCGGGCGTCCACGGCGCGCTTTTACCCTGCACCGATTCGCGCCATGCGGCGAAGCTCTTGCGGGGGGAGAGGCGGGGCCCATCGGGGCCGTCTTCCAGCTCCTTTTCGGGCCGGCCCGCCCATTGCACCACCTGCGGCAGCTCGCGCCGCCACAGCACCACGTAATCGCGCGGGCGGCGCGACACCGGGATGATCAGCGCCCCGCAGGCCCGGTCGGCGAAGGTGTTGGCGCTGGGCAGCAGCTTGCCCAGTTCGTCGCTGCTGATCAGCTGGCTGACCGTGCCGGTGTTGAGGGCGGGCACCAGCGCATTGAACTCAGCCTCGCTCGGTGCGCTGCCGCGGGCCGTGTAATGGCCAGCAAGGTAGGCGCTGTAACCATCGTGCGGGACCACCTGGCCGATCACGCCGTCGATTGTGGAAAGGCCTTCGAGCAGCGAGGGGCCGCCCACCAGCCGGGTCATCAGCCGGTCGTGCAGCTGCCGCCCGCGCTCGGCGATGCGGCTGCTGGCACTGGAAATGGCCAGTTCCAGCTGCAGCGAGAACAGCTGCGCGAACAGTTCGGCCACCGTGCGCAGCGAATAGGGCAGCACGCGGGGGGAATAATGGTGGCAGGCGAACAGGCCCCACAGCTTGCCTTTGATCACGATCGAGATCGAGAGGGAGGCGCTGACGCCCATGTTCTGCAAATACTCGACGTGGATCGGCGAGACCGCGCGCAGCGTGCTGAGCGAAAGGTCGATCGGCTGGCCCGTAAGCGAGGTGGCCGGCTCGATCGGCACCGGCTCCGCGTTCACGTCGCTGATGATGCGGATCAGGTTCCTGAGGTACAGTTCGCGCGCCTGCTGCGGAATGTCCGTCGCGGGATAGCGCAGGTTGAGGAACGAGCCGAGATGATCCTCGCGCGCCTCGGCGATCACCTCGCCACTGAGATCGGGGTGGAAGCGGTAGACCATCACCCGGTCGAAGCCGAGCAGCCGCTTCAGCGTGACGGAGGCCTCCGCCGCCAGTTCCGCCACCTCGCTCAAGCGCTGAAGCCGCTGCATGACCGGGCGCAGGATGCCCAGGTGTTGTGCATAGCTTTTTGGATCGTGTGGCTCGATCTCGATGATCGCAAGGCTGCCGCTGCGGTGGAGCGCAAGGTCGAACTGGCGATGTCGGCCGAACAGGTAGAGCCCGAACAGTCGCTCCACCGTGTCGCCCTCATCGGCGAGGCCCACCGCGCTGCGTATCGCTTCGAGCGCCTCGGGCGTGATTTGGCTGACCAGGCGCTCGCCCGTCTCGAACGGCGCCCCCAGCAGCGCTTCGCAATTGGCCGAGCGGTGCGCGATCATCCAGTCTGCGGTGACGGCAATCAGCGCGCCGAAATTCTGGATCATGCCGGGCCGGTGGATCGGCTCCCGATCGCAATTGGTGAGGTCCAGGTGCGGGCCCGAGAAATCGTTCACGCGACCTTCCTTGGCTGGCAGGCGGAGAGCGCCAGGGCGAAGCAGGCGAACACCGCCTCGGCCGCATCCAGCGCGTGCGCGGCAGAGGCGGGGTTGGCGGGCGCCTCCAGCCGCGGACGCAGCGCGCTCCAGAACACGCCCATCCGCGGATCGGCGAGGAAGGCGCATGGCAGCTGCGCGCCGGCGCGGGTGAGCCCCACGAGCATTGCGCGATTGCCCATATGCGATCCGGCAATCGCCCAGGCGAGCCCGAGCGGATCGGCGGCGGGAGGTGGCTCGAAGCGGCTCTCTGGGCCGGTCACGCCCGTGCCAAGGCCGCGCAGATCCTCGCGCAGCAGATCGGCCGTCTCGGGCGGGCGCAGGTCAGGCGGGCAGTGGCGTGCGGCCCAGCGCTCAATCGGCGCGCGGGCGGCCAGTTGCAGATGAAGAAAGCGAGCGTAATCGCCTGGCTCGGCCAGCACTAACGCATCGACCGAGCGATCGAGCCGCTCGTGACTCGCCGCCGTTCGCTGCTTTAGGAAGGTGCGTAGAGGCTGCGTACCAAACCCATCAACACTGGACCCGCCCATAGGGTTGATCCGATCGCCGCCAGTACCGATAGGCCAGGTTCTTGGTTTGTCCCTCAAGGACTTGCCCTCGCTCTGATGTTTGTTGTACTGTGTTCAGGCACCCAGAAAAATCGCAACCCGGCGGGTGGTATCCGGCCCCGCATCTGCACTCCTATGAGACAATGAACGGCCCGCTTGTGCACGGGTTCCGCCCTTGGCACGCAAGCCGCGAAAGGAAAAGCCCCCGATGATTATGGGCGACATGATCGCGCAGACGATCCAGCTGGCGCTGGCGCCGGTGTTCGTGCTGGTGGCGATTGGCAATATTCTCAATGGCCTGTCGAGCCGGCTGGGCCGCGTGGTCGATCGTTCGCGCGAGCTGCAGCGCCGTCACGCCGCCACCGCCGGGGCCGAGCACGATGCGGTGGTGCGCGAGATCCGGCTGACCGACCGGCGCATCGGCCTGATCGGCCAGGCGATCCTGCTGCTGGTGCTGAGCGGCCTCAGCATCGGCCTGGTCTGCGTAGTGCTGTTCGTGCAGGAGCTGCTGGTGATGGATCTGCAGCGGTTCGCTGCGGGCGCGTTCCTGCTGGCAATCCTGCTGTTGATGTGGGCGCTGTTGCTATTCATGCGCGAGACGCAGCACGCCGCCGCGGCGCTGCGCATCCCGAAAAACTATCTCGAACTCGAACGCAAACTTTAGAGGCGCGCGAGATCCCGGCGGCCGCGGCCCCGTCGCAACCCTGTCAGCGCTCCTGCGGGCCGGAGCCCGAGAGCAGCCGGTCACCCTGCTGGCGGATGGCGCCCTCCACCATCGGCTGGATGAAGCCGAGCGCCGGCGGCAGGGAGACGACGAACACCACCTGCTGGTCCTCGATGTCGACATGGCCATCGATCACCTGGCCCAACGCGGTGATGGACATATGCATCCGGTCTTCGCTGGGCCAGTCGGTGACCACGTCGGCCATTCCACCGGGAATGCTGTCGCCGATGCTGTGGCTGCTGGAGCGCAGGCGGCTGCGCACCTCCTCGCGGCCGAGGCGGTGGGGAATGGCGACCTGCATCAATGCTTCTCCGATCTGGTCCCAATGGCGGGTGCACCGAGGGGGACACCCGTACTGGCGGTGTCGCCCAGTGGGACGCCCGGGCCGGTGTCATCGCCGCTCATGTCACCGGCGCCGTAGCGATATTCAAGAAAGCGAGAGCGGATCGCCAGATCATCGAGCGCACCATCGGCCAGCTGGCGGGTGACGCGGTCGATCTCCTCGCTTATCCGGCCCAGCCCGTCGACCAGCTGCGCCTCGGGCGTGGCCCCCACGCGCTCCTCGCGGCGCAGGCTGGCGGGGATCTTGCGGTAGGTCTCCACCATGTCTGGCAGGTGCTCGCCCACCAGCTTGCGCGTTTCCGCCGCCGCCGGGTGTGCCGGGTCGACATGCTCCAGCTGCAGCCCCAGCGCATCGAGCTGCACGCCGATCTGGTCCACCAGCGTCACCGCAGGGGCGGGCAGCGCCGGGCGCTGGTGCTCCAGCCACAGCTCGGTGCGCGCGACCAGCTGTCGGGCATCGGCGGTCCGCGCCAGCTCGGCCCGCTGCGGCACCTTCACCTGCGGGAACTTGCCGAGCACGAACAGCGCCACCACGATCGCCAGTGCGACCGCCATGATCCCGACAAAACCTATTCCGTTGAGGATCAGCCCGGCCACCATCGCACCTGCTAGGATCACGAAAACGGCGATGGTCATGGCCACCAGCTTGCGCCGCCAGGCTTTCAGCTTCAGCTCGGCCGAACCGCGCCCGATTGAAGGCCCGCCGCGGACCGCTCGATGGCGCCCGCCAGCGCGATTGTCGTCGCGCAGCCTGCGGCCGTCTTGGAGTAGTCGCTCACTCTGGCGGGTGAGATCCGCCATCAGCCGTCCAGGCTCAGCAACGAACGCTCGTTGCCCAATGTGGAGGCGGCCTGCGCCTGCCCCTCGGCCCGGGCGATATAGCCCTTGGACCGCTCGACCTCGCCCGAGAGCACGTCGACCGTCTGCTTCATCGAAGCGAGCGCCTTCAGCTTGAAGGTGTCGACCTCGTCCATCGTGTCGTAGATGTTCTGGAACGCGCGCTGCAGCGTTTCGAGCGGGATGGTGCTCCCAGCCGCCTGCTCGTGGATACGGGCGGTATTCTCGCGCAGCAGCCGGCCGGTGGAATCGATGATCCCCGCGGTGGTCTCGTTCAGCGCGGTGATCTGGCCCAGCACCAGCCGCTGGTTGGTCATCGCCTGCGCCACCGTCACCGCGGTGCGCAGCGCACCCACGGTGGTGGTGCTGGCGCGATCGATGCCCTTCACCAGCTCGATATTGTTCTTCTTCACGAGGTCCAGCGCCAGATAGCCCTGCACGCTAACCGCCATCTGGGTCAGCAGATCCTGCGTGCGCTGGCGGACGTAGAACAGCGCGGTCTCTCGGATCGCCTTCGCCTTTTGCACATCGGTCGAATCGAGTTCGAGTGCCTTGTCCTCCAGCTTCTGGTCGAGCGACTTGGCGATGACGATCATCTGCTCCAGCTTGCCCATCGCCTCCCACAGCTTGGCGCGCTCCTGGTCGATCGCGGCATTGTCCATGATCAGCTCGTCCTTGCCGCTGGCGAGGCGGGCGAGGATCGCCTGGATGTGTCCCTGCGCGCTGGTGTAGCTGTCGAAATAGGTCTTCAGCCGGTTACCGAACGGGATGATCCCCAGCAGCCGCCGCGGCGCCAGCTTCTTGCGGCCCGGGTCGAGATCCTCCACCGTGCGGCGCAATTCGGCCAGATCGGTCCCCACGCCGCTATCCTTGTCCATTGCCCGCACCGGCCGGTCGAGGAAGCGGTTGGACATCTGCGAGGCGGCGACGATCTCCTTGCGGCCCATGCCGGTGATCTGATCGACCTTGCGCCCGAAATCGGGCGATTGCGCATCCAGTGCCACCAGCTCGGCGACAAAGGCATCGGCCTTGTCGTCCAGCTTGGAGCGCTTTTCTGCATCCACCGGCACCAGCCCGGCGGCCTTGGCGGGCGCGACGGCGGGCACCGGATCGGGCGGCGTCAGCTCGAGGCGGGTGTCGGTTGCGGTTTCGGTGCTCGTTGCCATGGCTCTCCAGTCGCCCTTCGCCGCGCCGGCAGCGTGCCGACGGCTCTGTATTAGGGAGGTAAGACACGCGATTCAAGCGTGACACCCCATACCCCTTTGCCGCTAATAGCACGGGCGCTGAAGAGGGCGAATGGCAATGGCGAGCATCCTACCGCCCCACGGGCCGCCGCACGGGTTCCAAGCTGCACTGAGCGGCTGGCGCCAATGGTGGCACACCGACGTGGTCGATACGGTCGATCAGGAAGAGGTGATCGACAAGCGGCGCGAGGAATGCGCCATTTCCGCACGCTACCTGTTCATGCTGGCCATGTCGGCCGGCATCGCCATCCTCGGCCTGCTGCTGTCGTCGCCGGCGGTGGTGATCGGGGCGATGTTGATCGCGCCGTTGATGGGGCCTACAATCGGCATGGGCTTCGCGCTGGCGACCGGCAATTTCGCCTGGATTCGCCAAGCCGCCCGCACGCTGGCAGTCGGCACCGTGCTCTCGATCCTGATCTGTGCGGCGATCTCGCTGTTGTCACCGCTGCAGACGGTGACGTCGGAGATCGCAGCGCGCACCCGGCCCAATCTGTTCGATCTGCTGGTAGCGCTGTTCTCGGCCATGGCCGGCGCCTATGCCATGATCCGCGGGCGCGAGGGCACCGTGGTGGGCGTGGCCATCGCCACCGCGCTGATGCCGCCGCTGGCGGTGGTCGGCTTCGGCTTGGCGACCTGGAACTGGACGGTGTTCTCGGGCGCGCTGCTGCTCTATTTCACCAACTTGATGACGATCGCCGTGGTCGCCACCGGTATGGCGCGGTTCTATGGCTTCAGCACCAGCCTTTCCGAGCGGCAGACGCAGTTCCAGACCTTCCTCATCGTCACTTCGCTGATCAGCCTCGCCATCCCGCTGGGCATCGCGCTGCGCCAGATCGCCTGGGAATCGAACGCCGCGCGCCAGATCAACACCGCGGTGCTCGAAGCCTTCGACAACCGCGCCCGCCTTTCGGAAATCCAGGTCGATTACGATACCGATCCGATCCGGGTCGTCGCCACCGTGCTGACGCCGCAGATCAACCCCGATGCCGAGCGGGACGTTGCCCGCGTTATGAACCGCCAGCTGGGCGCCACGGTCGATGCCAACATCACGCAATATCGCGTGGGCACCAGCGATTCGGCGGCCGAGGAGGCGCAGCTCTCCCGCGCGCGGGCCAGCGAGCGGTCAGACCGCCGCCGCGCCGAGGCGCTGGCCGAGCGGCTGGCGCTGATCGCCGGGGTGACCGAGGACGACGTGCTGATCGACTCTGAACGCCGCCGCGCCCTCGTCACCGCCCGCCCGCTGGAGGGCGCGACGCTCGGCGCCTATCGCGAACTCGAAAGCCGGATCACCGCCACCGAAGAGAACTGGCGCATTGCCTTGCGCCCGCCCGCCCGCCCGCTTCCCGCTGTGGCGATGGAGGAGGGCGAGCCGACCGAGGAGGGCACGCGAGCCATCGCGCTCTCCGTCTGGGCGGCCGAGCGGCTGGAGATGGCGGTGGTGGTCGAAGGCGGCAGCGCCGCGGTAGCGCGGGTGCGCGAACTGCTCGGCGAGCGCGGCGTCAGGACCTCCGCCGGGGGGCGCAACGCACCGCCTGGGGAGGTGCGCCTGCGCTGGGCCTCGCCCGGATCCAACACGGAGGATAGCCCCTGATGCGGGCCGAACTCACCGTGCTGGCGCTGGGCGCCCTGCTGCTGCTGGCCCACGTGCTAATCGCCGTGCGCTTCAAGACCAGCCAATACGGCACCCAGTGGAACATGGGCGCACGCGACGAGGAACTGCCGCCGCTGAACCCGGTCGCCGGCCGGCTTGACCGCGCCCGCAGGAACTTCCTCGAAACCTTCCCGCTGGCGATCGTCGCGCTGATGGGCGTGGTGGTGGCGGGCAAAGCCAGCGATCTCACCGCCGCCGCCGCTTGGGTGTGGCTGGCGGCCCGTGCGGCCTACCTGCCGCTCTACTGGGCCGGCGTGCCCAAGGTGCGGACGCTGGTCTGGGCCATGGCGACCCTCGCGCTGCTGGTGGTGCTGGGCATTCTGCTGCTGGGCTGAAAGATTATGGTGCGGTCGGATCTGGAGCCATCATGCGCACCGCTGGGGAACGTCTGGCGAGCTTGCCGTTACCGGGCGGGAAGGGCAGGCCATCAGGCAATCGGCCGAGTGCGACTGGTCACGCTAGAACATTCCCCATCGTCCGACCTGTAACACCTTCGTCGCCGGCGAATGTGCTTCGGGAGTGAAGCTGTTGCCCTGCTCCCCTCGTATGGGCCGAGATGATCACGCCCCCGCGTCCCCTGCAGCTTCCGGACTGACCGGTTCGGCGGATGTCGAAGGCTCGGGGCCGGGCATCGTCTCGTCATGCTGCCGCTCCAAAATAGGATCCGCCGGTTTGCCGGGGCACGCCATAGCGGCAATCGCGCTGCTCGGCGTGGCGGCGTTGCTGCTCTGGCCCTTGCCCGCGCCGGCGCATGAACTGTCCGAAGAGGCCAAGCAGATGATACTGCAGGGCGGTTTGCCGGAGGCGGTGTGGCTCGGCGCCGAACACATGCTGACCGGCTGGGATCACCTGCTGTTCCTGCTGGGCATCCTGTTCTTCCTGAACAGCGTGGGGCAGATCGTCCGGTTCATCACCGCCGTCACCGTGGGGCACGATCACCCTGCTTGGCGCGACCATGCTCGGCATCACCGCCAACGCTTACCTGATCGACGCCGTGATCGCGCTGACGGTCTGCTACAAGGCGGCGGAGAACCTGCGGGCGTTTCCGCGCCTGTTCGGCATCGAAGCGCCCAACCTGCTGTTCATGGTGTTCGTGTTCGGCCTGATCCACGGCTTCGGCCTGTCGACCCGGCTGCAGCAGATCACCCTGCCGAGCGATCCGGAACTCGTCTCCAAGATCCTGGCCTTCAATGTCGGCGTCGAACTGGGGCAGATCGCGGCCTTGGGCTTGATGATCTGGGTCGTTCGGCTGTGGCGGGGAGACGACGATCTGGCCGGCGGTCACGCGCTCGCCCAATGCCGCGCTGCTTCTCGCCGGCCTGGCTTTTGCCATGCAGATTTCCGGCTTTCTGCAGCACTAGCGAGACATTACACCATCACTGGCCTATCGCGCCCGCTCATCCTTTGAGGAGTTCTGCGTTGAAGCACCTATTGGCACCGGCCTTCCTCGTCGGGACTGCACTGGCAGGGGCTCCAGCCTGGGCCACGGAAGGCACGAGCCCGGCCGATGGCGAGATCATCGTGGTCAAGGGCCAGCTGATCGATGCGGAACTGGCCGCATGGTCGACGACCACGCTCGACAACCAGGACATCCGCCACGAGACCGTCAGTGATCTGGACGATCTGCTGCGGCTGATCCCGGGCGTGGTGGTGCGCGATTTCGGCCTCGGGGGCGTCGCCAGTTCGGTGGTCATCCGCGGCTTTGGGGGCGGCAGCCACGGCGGCGATCTCGGCGCCGTGCTCGATGGCATCCCGCTGAACGAGGCAATGAGCCATGCCGATGGCTATTTCGATCTCAACATCATCGTGCCGCTCGAGGTCCAGACCCTGACGGTCTACCGGGGGCCAGTTTCGGCGCTGTACGGTAATTTCAACCGGGGCGGCCTGCTGCGGATCGATACCCGCAAGGGTAGCGATTACGCCGATGCCGATCTGCTCGGCGGCTCGTTCGAAACCTTCGATCTGCAGCTCGCCGGCGGACGCGAGCTGGGGCGGCTGGCGCTGAACGGTGCCGCCCATTTGTTCACCAGCGATGGCTATCGCCCGCGATCGACCCAGTCGCGGCAGACTGTGGCCGGACGGGTGGGGTTCGACCTCACACCGGACGTGCAGCTCGCGGTTTCCGGGCGCAACCACAGCGCCGATGCCGAGAGCGCGAGCTACCTCACGCTGGCTCAGTTCGAGACCGACCCTTACGGTATCGACCCGAATGTGCAGAACGATGGCGCGGTCAAGGATTTCGCCACCGGCCGCGCCGATCTCAACATCGCCTTCGCGCCCTCGGTAAGCCTCGTCTCCTTTGCCTATCTGACGCGGCAGGATTTCACCCGCTGGTTCACCCGCCCGATCGGTGCGGGAACCTGGCGGCAGCGGGAGGAATCCTACGATCGCCGCGTCTTCGGCGTCGGCACCAGCCTCAACGGCACGCTCGATCTGGCGGGGGCGTCAGCGCCGATCAACTATGTGGCCGGAGTGGAGCTGTTCCGCGAACGCACCGATTTCCTGTTCTTCGACGGGCTCGACAACCGCCGCCCGACCGCCCCGCCGGCGAATGACCGCGATACCCGGCTGAACAGCATCTCGGCCTACGGCGAAGCGCAGATCCCCGTCGCTGACATCCTCAATATCTCACTTGGCCTGCGCGCGGATCGGTTCACCGGCCGCTGCCAGCTGCTCGGGCCCGAGACGGGCACCGATCCGTGCGGCGAGCTCGACGATATCTCGGAGCTGAGCCCGAAGCTGGGCATCCGCGCGCAGTTGGCTGGCTGGGTGCAGCTGCGGGCGGGATGGTCGAAGGGCTTCGCGCTGCCCAACAATTTCGTGAAGTACTCGGTCGGCGCTCAGGTGCTCGAGCCGAATGTCTTCCGCCAGACCGAGATCGGGGTCACGCTATCACCGCTGGCGGGCCTGACCCTGGATACCGCTGCGTTTCGCCTCGCGTCCACGCAGGAAGTGCGCACGGTGGCCCCCGGCATCTTCGAGAATTTCGGCGCCACCCGAAGGCAGGGGATCGAGACGAGCGCCGAATGGCAGGTGACGCCCGCTTTCTGGGTGCGCGGCGTGTACAGCTATGTCGAGACCGAGGTGCGCGAGAATGGAACGGCCGCCCTCGTCGGCAATGCGGTTCCCGGCGTCCCCAACCACTCGGCCAATATCGATGTCACCTGGCGGCCGATCGAGAATTGGTCGGTGCTGGCCAACTGGCGCCATGTCGGCAGCTACGAGGTCAATCCCGCCAACACGCTGCGGTCCGATGCCTACGACACGTTCGACCTTGGCGTCGCCTACGATGCGACAAGCTCCTTCGCCGACTACCAGCTGTACCTGCGCGTCAACAATGTCACCGACGAGGTCTACGCCACTTCGGTCTCCATCATCGGCGGGCAGACCCTCGTGGCGCCCGCTGCGCCGCGGACCGTGCGGGCGGGCATCAAGGTGACGCTATGAACAACGAAAACCGGCATCGGAGTGGATCATATGTTCAGTAAACCGCGCGTTTTTGCAGCCCTGCTCGCGCTTGGGCTCGCCGTCCCGGCAGCCGCGCATACGGTCTGGCTGGTCCCGGAAGGTGGCGGCTGGCAGGTCCTGTTCGGTGGCCATGCCGGGGCATCCCAGAGCTATCCGGCGGCCAATCTCAAAGCGGTCACGGCACTGGCGGCGGATGGCAGCGCATTGGCCGTCTCGCGCTCGGTGCGGGACGATGGCGTGCGCCTGACCGTCGCCGGCGCGCCGAGCTTGATCCTCGCGCATTACGACAACGGCATTCACACCACCCGCTCCGATGGTCCCTCGGCCGTTAGGCCCATGAACGAGGTGCCCAACGCGCTACGCGCCACGCGAGCGATCAAGTACCACAAGACCATCGCAGCCTGGTTGCCGATCGTCGCTCGCCCGGCCGGCCAGCCGTTCGAGGTGGTGCCCGTATCGGCCCGCCAGCCGGTCGCGGGTCGCCCGATGCGGGTCCGGGTGTTCATCGGCGGTCGCCCGGCCGCGGGCATCAAGGTCGCCCGCAATGAGGATAGCGGCGATGTGGTGACCAACGCCGAGGGCTTCGCGAACTTCACTCCGACCCAGGGCTTCAACAAGCTGTGGGCCGGCAGGCGAACGCCGGTCTCAGGCAACCGCGCCTATACCGAAGAAAGCATCGAATATTCGCTCGGGTTCTTCGCGCGATGAGAGTGCCGCAGCCGTTCCTCGCCCTGATGGTGGCGCTCGCGGCGCTGATGGCGAGCGGCCCCGCGCTGGCCCACGGCCTGCAGATGAAGCTGGACGCCGAAAACCAGATGATCAGCGGGCAGGTCTATTTCAGCAATGGCAAAGAGGCAGAGGGCGTCTGGGTCGAACTGTTCGACGATCGGGCACCCGAAACGGCGATCGAGACGGTCCAGACCGGGCCCGACGGGACGTTTCGGGTCGAGGGCGAGCAGGGCCGCGGCTATCAGGTTCGCGCCTCGGGCGAAGAGGGCCACTCGATCGCCCTGGCGATCGCGCTCGAGGGAGAGGTCGCGCGCGTGGCGATGATCGAGGATCCGGCAGACGGCGGCGAAGCATCGGTGGCCGAGATCCCCGCTTGGGCGATTCTCGGGGGATTTCTGGCGCTGTCGCTGATCCCGGCCCTGTGGTTCCGCAAGCGGCGCAAACCGGCCAGCGAGAGCTGACGGCCTCAATAGACCCCGATCAGCTTGGCTCCTGCCACCACCAGCACGACACCCAGGCACCGCAGGATGACCGGTGTCGCCAGCCGAATGCCCAGGGTTGTGCCGATCACACCGCCGATCATGACCGCCCCTGCGTAGAGCGGTAGCAAGGGCGGAAGGGAGCGCACCGAAGAGAAATTGCCGAGCAGGCCGGACACGGAATTGAACAGGATGAACACCGCCGCCACCCCCGACGCCGGCCGGGGTGCCGACCACGCGAGGAACAGCAGCAGGGGCGACAGAAATATGCCACCCCCGGTGCCGGTCAGGCCCGACAGCAGGCCGATGCCTGCACCGCACAGGATCGCGAGCCATACCGGTGGATCATGCCACTCCTCTGCCGCCTTAAGCTCGGGCGACCAGAGCAGGCGAACAGCAGAGCACAACAGCACCACGCCGACGATTGGGCGATAGACATGGCCGGGAAGCTGGAGTGCGCCGCCGATGAAGGCGAAGGGCAGGGCGCCTAGCAGGAACGGCCACAGCGTGCGCCAACGGAACAGCCCCGCGCGAATGAACCGGATCGAGGCCAACGTCGCGACGATGACATTCAGCGCCAGCGCGGTCGGGCGCATCACCATCGCCGGCACGCCGAACAACGCCATCAAAGCAATATAGGACGAGGCCCCCGCATGCCCGACGCTGGAGTACAGCGCCGCCCCCAGCATCATGCACAGCGCCAGCAGAAGATCGGCGGTCATGATCGCATCGGGCAAGTCCAGCGATCTCACCGCCACCGCCGCCTCGGTATGGCTGGCGGCGTCCGCGGCCTACCCGCTGCTCCACTCGGGCGGCCTGCCTTAGGTGCGGACGCTGGTGTCAGGCGTGGCGATGATGATGGTGCTGGTGGTGCTGAGCGTGCTGTTGGCGGGGTGAGATCGCGAACGGTCACGTCTGACGAGACGTGTTTCAGCAACGCAGGTGCCGGGATCGGGGCTGGCTTGGCTTCCAAACCAGCCCCGCCGCCATGTCATGCAAAGCTGACCCGTACCCGCTGACGACGACGCATCGCGGCGCCGATCGCGCCGAAGCCGATGATCATCATCGCCCACGAGGCAGGCTCGGGAATAGCCGAAACCGCTTGGTTCAGCACCACATTGTCGATTGCGAACGCGCTGTCTGCGCTGATCCGGACGTTGAAGACATCCGGGGTGTTGAAGATAAAGGTCTGAAAGCCAGCAAGATTGTCAAATGCGCGCGTCTGCGAGAACTCACCGCCATTGAACGTGTACGTGGCCAGACCGCCCGCGAAGAACGCGTTCTGGTCGTCAAATGCAAAGGTGAGGTCCAGTGAATTGAAGGTGAAGGCGGCACCGTCGGTTCGGGCAATAGTGAGGCCCGGGTCGATCCGGTTCGGAAAGATGCTGGTGCCACCAAAATCAGGGTTGTTGGTACTCTGGCGCGAGTAGACGAGGATCGGCGGAAGACCGAACGGATCGGTAGCGGTAAAGACGAAATCGCCGATCACCAACGGCGAGGCGACACCCATCGGGCCATCATTTGTTTCACCGTCGAAACCAAGCGTCTCGAAATCGATCGTCACAGCGCTCGCAGAGGCGGGATAGGTAAGGGCAAAAGCAGCGAGGATGATGTAGCGCATTTCAGCGGTTCCTTTCAGTCCCCCGACCGACCAGACCGTTAGCATACAGTTAAGTCGCGACAAAGCGCCTTTCTGATTAAAGGCCCGCTATTCTGACGCCTACGGAGAGACTACTTTGCGGAATGCGGGTTCCACGGCCTGCTCATGCCGCCAGCGTGAACGGCTCGATTTCGCCCGAAAGGTACAGCCGTTTGGCCTTTGCACGGCTCAGCTTGCCCGAGCTGGTGCGCGGCAGGGTGCGCGGGGGCACCAGCTCCACCACGCAATTCATCCCGGTGATGCTGCGCACCTTATCGCGGATCGCATCGCGCAGGCGGATCCGCTCATCCGGATCGGAGACGCGGCAATGCACCAGCACGGCGGGCGCTTCCTCGCCATTGGCCATCTCCACCGCGAAAGCGGCGATATCGCCATGGTTGAAGCCGGGCAGCTGCTCCACGGCCCATTCGATATCCTGCGGCCAGTGGTTCTTGCCGTTGATGATGATCATGTCCTTCGCCCGGCCGACGATGAACAGATAGCCTTGCGCCATGTAGCCCATGTCGCCGGTGTCCAGCCACCCACCCACCAGGCACTCGGCGGTCGCCTCGGCATTGCGGAAATAGGAATGCATCACGCTGGGCCCGCGGCACCATACGGTGCCGATCTGGTGGTCCCCGCGCCTGTGTCCGTCCTCGCCGCGGATCTCCACCTCCATGTCGGGCAGCGGCTTGCCGCAATTGACGATCGCCCGGTAGCGGGCCGGGCGCGAAAGGTCACGGCTGGTTCCCGAGAGGCGCTCCTCCTCCACCAGCTCCACGCGGATGCCCTCGCCTGGCGGCATCACCGTCACTGCCAGAGTCGCCTCGGCAAGGCCGTAGCTGGGGGTAAAGGCGCTCGCCCGGAAGCCGGCGGGGGCAAAGCAATTGACGAAGCTCTGCATCACGTCCGGCCGGATCATGTCCGCGCCGTTCCCCGCCACCCGCCAGCGGGAGAGGTCGAACCGGTCGGCCACGCTGGACTGGCTGGAGATGCGCCGCGCGCAGATATCGTAGCCGAAGGTGGGCGAATAGCTAAGAGTCGTGCCCTCGTTGCGGCTGATCAGGTCCAGCCAGGCGAGCGGGCGGCGGGCGAAATGCTCGGTCTTGAGGTAATCCACGCTCATCTGGTTGGCGATCAGCGAGAGAAAGCAGCCGACCAGCCCCATGTCATGATACCACGGCAGCCAGCTCACGATCCGGTCGCCATTGCCGACATTCATCATCGTCGCATGGCCGTAAAGATTGTGCAGCAGCGCCCGGTGAGTGACGGTCACGCCGGTGGGAAAACGCGTGGAACCGCTCGAATATTGCAGATAGCAAATATCGTCCGGTGAGGCTTCGGGCAAGGCGATCTCAGGCGCCTCGCGCTCCGCAAAACTCGCCCAGTCCACCGCTTCGCAGCCCTGCCGCGCAGCGGCGGCGGCGCTCATCTCGCCCAGCTCGGGCGGATAGAGCAGGATCGTCGGGTCCGCGCTGGCGAGCTGCCCCGCCAACTGGTCGATATAGTTCTCCCGGCCACCGAAGGTGGTCGGCAGCGGTAGCGGCACCGGCCAGGCCCCGGCATAGATCGCTGCACAGAACAGCGCTGCGAATTCGGGCGCGGTATCGGCGATCAGCGCCACCCGGTCGCCCTTGGCCACGCCGCCCGCCACCAGCCGCCGGGCCATCGCCGCCGCATCTGCGCGCATCTGGGCATAGGGGTAGACGCAGGCGAGTTCGCCGCGCATGTCGTGGAAGTTCAGACCCTTCTCGCTGCCCGCCGCATAGTCGATCGCCTCGACAAAGGTCGAGAAATCGGCGCGGCGACGCGGCAGGGGGCAATCGTTGGGGGTCGCGATGAGGTCAGTCATGATGGTGAAAGGCAGCTCGTCCCCACGCGCTCTACTGGCGCTCAATCGAAGCAGTCGGCGCCGGTGAATACCGCACGCCCGGTCCAACCTTTTCCATTTGGGAAGGAGTGTGGCAGGATTAAGGCCTTAGTATGAAGCGGGGCAGGGATACCCGGGATGAACGGGCTGGCCGGACGGGTGCCTCCGACCGCCGCCGCCCCGCGCCCCCGCTGAGCAGCGCCCGGCTGGAAGAGCTGGCACTCGCCTATGTCGCCCGCTTCGCCACCAGCGCCGCCGGCCTAGAGCGCTACCTCGCCCGCAAGCTGCGCGAGCGCGGCTGGGAGGGCGAGGGTGCCGAGGAGGAGGAGGGGAGGGCAGCGGACCCGCCCGACCTCGCCGCCATCATCGCCCGCCACACCGCGCTCGGCCATGTAGACGATGCCGCCTATGCGCGCGCCAAGGCCGGCGGCCTGCTGCGCCGTGGCTATGGCCCCCGGCGGGTCAGCCAAGCGCTGAACCATGCCGGCATCGACGAGGCGATCCGTGACGAGAACGCACCGGGGGAGGGCGCCCGCCGCCGCGCTGCCCTGGCACTCGCCCGCAAGCGCCGCTTCGGCCCGTTCGGCGCCGCGCCGCAAGACCGCGAACAGCGCGTCAAGCTGCGCGAGAAACAGATTGCGGCCATGCTGCGCGCGGGGCACATGCTGGGCGACGCGCGCGAACTGGTCGCCGCGCCCACGCCCGAAGCGGCCGAAGCCTGGGCCGCCGAGGGCGATGACGACGAGATCTAGCCCCTTGCGCACCATGCCCCTCGCCCTGCTGCTGTTCCCCTCGGCGCTGGCCGCCTGCTCGCCGCAAGCCGCCGCTCCCTCCGCCGAGCGCACCCCCTCCGCCGAGCGCGCCGCCGCCGCCGCAGAGCAGCCCTCGGTCCACCCCGTCTCGGGCCTGAAGGTCGTCCCGCTCACCGTCGCCACGGATGGCCAAACCCATTCCTTCCGCGTCGAACTGGCCGAAACACCGGAGCAGCAGGCGCAGGGCCTCATGTTCCGTGCCGAGATGGGGGCAGACGAGGGGATGCTGTTCCCCACCGCCCAGCCGCAGATGCGCAGCTTCTGGATGCGCAACACGGTGATCCCGCTCGATCTCATCTTCGTCGGCCCGGACCGGCGCGTGGTGAACGTCGCCGCCAACGCCACTCCCTATTCCGAAGACAACATCGTCTCGGAGGCGCCGGTGATCGCGGTGCTCGAACTCAACGGCGGGCGCGCGGCGGAGCTCGGCATCGGCCCGGGCGCGCTGGTCTCCTGGTGAGCGCTGCGTAAAGAGAGCGGCGCAAGGCCGCTTGCGCCGCCCCGGCCATCGGCGCTAACGCGGCGGCCGATGGCATTCTTCGGCAAGATCTTCACTTGGTGGAACGGCGCGACGATCGGCACCGCGCTGTTCAGCGCCATGAAGGGCGAGCAGATCGGCACCGATGTGCAGGGTAACCGATACTTCCGCTCCAAGAAGAAGCATGGCGATGGCCGCGAGCGCCGCTGGGTGATCTACGAAGGCGCCAACGATGCCAGCCGCGTGCCCGCCGAATGGCACGGCTGGCTGCACGGCTCGGGTGACGATCTGCCGGAAAGCAATCTGCCGCCGCCCCGAATCTGGGAGGTGGATTACACGCCCAATGCCACCGGCACCGCCTCGGCATACCGACCCGTCGGCGCGCTCGAGCGCGGCGGCCAACGCGCGCGCTCCAGTGGCGATTACGAATCCTGGACGCCCGACGCCTGATGCGCCGCGTCGCCGGCCTGATTCTGGGGGCAGCGCTCCTCGCCGCCTGCACGGGCGAGGCGCCCGAGCCTGAGCCCGAGGCGACAAACATTCCCGAAGAGCTGGTCGAGGCCGCTCCGCCGCCCCCGCCGGTCCCGGACGAGGATGCGATCGGCACCCCCATGGCCGAGCGCGTGGCGACGCTAGGCCTGCTCAACAAGCGCAACAACATTTCGCGCGAATTCGAGCTGAGCCCGGGCGAGACCCGCCGCGTGGGCGACGTGGTCATCCGCCTTGCCGCCTGCGAGCGCACCGCCCCGTGGGAAACCACCAATGAGACCGGCGCCTTCGTCCAGGTCACCGTGCGAGACCGGCCCGACGCCGATTCGCAGCTGGAATGGCGCCGCATCTTCTCGGGCTGGCTGTTCCGCAACTCGCCCAGCCTCAACGTGGTCGAGCACCCGGTCTACGATGTCTGGGTCAAGGATTGCGCGATGAGCTTCCCCGGCGAGGAGGACCCCTCCGGCACACCGGCCGAGTCCGGGGGCGACACCGGAGCCGCAGCCGAAGCCACCAGCGAGGCGTAGGCTTCGGGCAGGCCCCGCGCAGGACCGGCAGCTACCGCCCCCGCCAGCAGGCGCAGATAATCGTCACGACTGATGGCCACCGCGCCAACTGACGCGAGGTGTTCGGTCATGAACTGGCAGTCGAGCAGCCGGTAGCCCGCCCGCCCCAGCAGCACCACCAGCCAGGCGAGCGCCACCTTGGAGGCATCGCGCACGGCGCTGAACATGCTCTCGCCGCAAAACGCGCGCTCGAAGCCGACCCCGTAAAGGCCGCCCACCAGCGCGCCGCCCTGCCAGCACTCGATCGAATGGGCATGCCCCGCTTTGTGGAGCGCCCGGTAGCTCGCCTCGATCCGGTGGCTGATCCAAGTCTCCGGGTGGTCCGGGCGGGGCGCCGCGCAGGCATCGATCACCTGCGGAAAGGCGGCGTTGCAGGTCACCGCGAAGCGCTCCTGCCGGATGGCCTTGGCCAACGAGCGTGAGCAGCGAAATCCGTCGAGCGGGATGATCGCCCGTTCGCGCGGTTCCACCCAATAGACCTCGTCCTGCCCGCGCGAATCGGCCATCGGGAAAAGCCCGCTGCGATAGGCGTTGAGCAGGAGAGTGGCGGAGATCGGCGACATCGGCGCCCCATGCATCATTCGATCCCCTGGCCGAACCCGCACGCCCAAGAACTACCGGCGTGGTCGCTTGCCAAGCCGCGAGTGCGCCTATACACGCCCACACCGCCCACAGGAGTGTAGCTCAGTTGGTAGAGCATCGGTCTCCAAAACCGAGGGTCGTGGGTTCGAGTCCCTCCACTCCTGCCAGCGTTCGCCGGCGAGTTCGATCCGGCCCGGCGTAGCCCGCCCCGCGAACGGCACGTTCCATGACAAGCGGAACGCCCGGCGCTGTCCCAGTCGCACACCCCAGAGCTGGCGCAGCGTTCAGGGCAGAGGCGAAGGGCAGTGGCCATCGTCTTGTGCAACGCACAACCGGGGCGTAGCGGTCCCGGCCACCCGCCCCAATCCGCCAGTCTGATCCTGTTGAAAGCTCAGGGGCTGACAGGCAGGTCGTCATCGACTTGATCGAACACGATAAAGGCGACGACTGCGAGGAAGCCCGCGATCGCCAGCAGCACCGGCAGCCGGGTCTCGTCGGTAAGCTGCTCGGCCTCACCGACAGGGGAGGGCATGCGCTCCACCGCCTCGGCAACGAGCGGGGCAGCAATCAGTCCCATCGCCGCAACCGGCGCCAGCGCAAATCGAAACGACATCGGAAAATTTCCTCCAGAATGGCCACCGACCCGTATGAGAGCGCTGGCTGACGGTTCCTGCCAGCACAAAGTTTCAACTTTGCCAATGTCTCAGCGCGCGCTGGACACAATACCGCAGCGGACCCCTGCCGTCGCTGCCGATCGTTGCGCTCGCCGACGAGGGCCGAGCGATCGAAAAGGATCCTGGCGAATCATCAATGTCCTGAACCGGGACTGACAGAATTCGGCTTGCGCAATTGTGTCGGATTTCGGGCATTTCGGGAACCAGAGCGGCGAACCGTTCATTACATGCGCTAGAAGCGACCAAGAGGGAGCAATTTGATGGCCAGCTATACTTTTCGGAGCAGCCGCCCAGACGTCTGGACCATGCCCCGCCCGCACCGCGATGCGAGCCAACGCTACCACGCGCACGGCCCCATCCTCCCGATGGAAGAGCCTGGTTTTCTGGCGCGCCTGTTCGGCCGCACCTGAGCCAGTCAGTTTGTAAACGGCGAGCCCCGGGGGCGCCGGTCACGTCTTGACCGGCTTCTCCGGGGTTTCGCTTGCGTGGTCCGGGCCCGCCTTGCGCTCGCCCCTCGCCAACCGGAACACCACGCCCGAAAGCAGCGCCAGTGCCACCAAGTTGGGCAGCGCCATCATCGCGTTCGAGATGTCGCCCAGACGCCACACCAATTCGCTCGGCTGCGCGGCGCCGATGAAGATCACCACGCACCACAGCACCCGCCAGCCGACATGCAGCAACCGCTCGCCCTTCGGGGTCGAACCGGGCACCCGGTCGTACAGGAAGGTAATCGCCCGTTCGCCGTAATACGACCAGGTGAGCAGGGTGGAGAACACGAACAGGATCAGCGCCACGCTGGCGATTAGCGTGCCTATCGGAACGCTTGCCACCGCCAGCGGAAAGGCCGCAGCAAAGGCGCCGCTGGTCATGGCAAAGCCGGTCAGGTCGGATTGCCAGGCGTGCTCCACCGGCGCGCCGCCGCCGATGAATTCGCCCTGCACGGTGAGGATCACCAGCGCGGTCATGGTGCAGATGATGATCGTGTCGATGAAGGTGCCCAGCATCGCCATCCGTCCCTGTTGCTCAGGGTCGTCGGTCTGCGCCACAGCATGGGCAATCGGGGTGGAGCCCTGGCCCGCCTCGTTCGAGAACAGCCCGCGCGCCACGCCCGCGCGGATCGCCATGATCATCGCCGCGCCCACAAAGCCGCCGCTCGCGCTTTGCGTGTTGAACGCACCGCCGAAGATGCGCGAGAAGGTCTCGGGAATGTCCTCGATGTTCAGCAGCACGGCGATCACCGCCATGACGATATAGGCCGCCGCCATGAACGGCACCACCTTCTCGGCAAAGCTACCGATCGATTTAATTCCGCCGATGATCACGATGAACACCAGCACCGCGGTGATCAGCCCGGCGAGCCATTCCTCAATCCCGAACAGCTCGTTCATCCCGTCGGCCACCGCGTTCGACTGGATCGAATTGCCCGTCACCAGCGCGGAAAACAGCGTGCCGATGCAGAACAGCACCGCCAGCCAGGTCCATTTGCGGCCGAGCCCGAGCATGATGTAGCTCATCGGCCCGCCGCGATAGACGCCCTCGGCGCTGCGTTCGCGATAGCGGATCGCGAGCGAGCCCTCGGCAAAGGCCAGCGCCATGCCGATCAGCGCGGTTACCCACATCCAGAAGATCGCGCCCGGCCCGCCCAGCGCGATCGCCGTCGCCACGCCCGCAAGGTTGCCGGTGCCCACCTGCCCGGAAAGCGCGGTGGACAGCGCCGCGAACGGGCTGATCTCGCCCGCCCCGCTGCTCTTGCGGCTGCGGAACAGCCCGGCAAAGGCGCTGCCCAGCTTGAGGATCGGGTAGAACCGCAGCCCGATCATCACCCACAGGCCGATGCCCAGCAGCACAATCACCATCGGCGGGAAGGGCAGCACCTGCTCGCCGTTCCACAGCCCCGCCCAGATGAAATCGGACACGTTTGTTACATGATCGATCATCCCGATCGACCGTTCGCCTGCTGCCACCCTGTTTCGTCCCTTCGCAGTGCCAATGCGCCCTTCACGCTAGTGCCATGGGGCGCAGGTGACCAGAGCGAATGAGGTTTGGCAAAAAGCGTGGGCAAACAGCGGGTGCAAACACCGGCCCCGCGCTCTCTTGTCATCGCGCGGCCGGCCCGCTACATGCCGCATTCGCTTCCCGACATCGGAGCCCACCAGCCCCTCCCGGACCTAGCCCGGGGCGGCGAAGGGCCTATGGCGGAAAGCGTGGTGCCAGACCGGTGTCGAACCCCGAAGCCGGTCCCGATGTCAGAACCAGATGTCAAACGAGGCAGAGCGACGATGGCGAAAACCAACCCCGGCGAGTTCATCCGCCAGATCCGCAGCGAGACGAACAAGGTCGTCTGGCCCACGCGGCAGGAAACCGTTCGGACCAGTATTTTCGTGGGGATCATGGTGCTGATCCTTTCGCTGTTCTTCCTCGCCATCGATTCGGCCTTCGGCGCAATCGTGCGCTGGCTGCTGACGCTGGTTTGATCCACCCCTTTTCGACACGATAGAGACGCGCATGCCCGCTCGCTGGTACATCATTCACGCTTATTCCGGTTTTGAGAACAAGGTTCGCGATGCGATCCTGTCCGAGGCCGATCGGCTAGGCCTGGCCGACGGTGTCGAGGAGGTTGAGGTGCCGACCGAGACCGTCACCGAGGTCAAGCGCGGCAAGAAGGTGCAGGTCGAACGCAAGTTCATGCCCGGCTACGTGCTGGCCAAGCTGAACATGACGGACGATGTCTACCATCTCGTCAAGAACACCCCCAAGGTCACCGGCTTCCTCGGCTCCGGCGGC
>LXQI01000037.1:83643-110602 GCA_001683845.1 Erythrobacter sp. ANT-B3C2
AAGCCAAGGCCGCGCCCAAGAAGCAGATCAGCGTGGATTACGAGATCGGCGATCAGGTCAAGGTGCTCGAAGGCCCCTTCGCCAGCTTCAACGGCCTGGTGGAAGAGCTCGATTTCGACAAGCAAAAGGTCAAGGTCAGCGTCTCGATTTTCGGCCGCGCCACCCCGGTGGAGCTCGATTTCGAGCAGGTCGAACTGGTCAAGTAGCCGGCTTGGCCCGCCGGCCTGCGGATCGCGCCCGGCTCAGCCTAAAGCCCCGGCCGGCAAAGCGATCGGGGTCACAAGCCTAGATCAGCGGCGGTGGCGAACACCACGTTCTGGCGGCAACTCTGCTCGGTCCCGCCACTCTGTGCGCAATAGAGGATCGCCGTGTCGGCCGCCTGCTGGGCATCGAGCGCCATACCCCAGCTGGCGTGCGGGCAGAGGTCCGGCCCCTGCGGGCAGCAGGTGCTGCAATACGTCCAGGCAAGGTGGATCCCCGGCTCCAGCGTCGCCTGGGAAATCTCGGACGCGAGCTGATTCGGCAGGGCGGGCTGGGCCGGGCTCGCCATTCCCTTCGCCAAATTCGGCGCAGCCGGTTGGCTGATGGCCTGGTTCTGTGGTGCCGCCGTCTGTGCGCCGGCCGGATTGGCGGTGACCGCGGGCACCTGCGCCTCCCCCCCGCCTGCGATTGCGACCGGCTCGCCGCCGTTGAACGCCCCGTTCTCCGCCACCGGTGCCGGCTCCGCCCCGGCGGGGGTGGGCGTGTTGGTGAAATAAAGGAACGCCAGCACCACGATGAACACCGCCGCCCCGCCGCTCGCCTTGACGTCGAGCCCCAGCGGCTTGAACCGCTCGCCGCCCACCTCGATCGAACGCGGCAGGAACACGGTAGCGATGATCCCCATTCCGAACGCGGTCACCACCGATCCCAGCCCCACCTGCGTGGCGCTCTGGGTGTATTGCGCCGGGTCGAGCAGCACGAGGCCCATCAGCATGAGGAAGAAGCCGAACGCCACGGTCCCCAGCTTGCCGAACATTGAGGGCTTTTCGGTCGCCACCGTCCCAGCCATGGGATCGCCGGGCTTGTTCGTGCTGGCCTCGTCCATGGAAGTCCAATCCCCTGCTGATTAGGTGCGTTCACCATACCATTGATGCAGGAAAACTTGAACTGTTCGCGCGCCTCGCCTAAGGGCCCGGCTTCCCACGAGATTCGGGAAACCCATGCGGGAGGCGCGCCCTCGGGCCCGCCGCTTTACCGCTTACCATGAGCCCTGTGCCACGGCGCGCGGCGACAGTGAGAAAGGAGGCCACACCATGGCCAAGAAGATCGAAGGCTATATTAAGCTGCAGGTGCCTGCGGGCAAGGCCAACCCCTCGCCGCCGATCGGCCCGGCGCTGGGCCAGCGCGGCGTCAACATCATGGAATTCTGCAAGGCGTTCAACGCCGCCACGCAGGAGCTCGAGAACGGCGCCCCCACGCCCACGGTGATCACCGTCTATTCGGATCGTTCGTTCACCTTCGAGACCAAGACCCCGCCCGCGAGCTTCCTCATCAAGAAGGCCGCCAACCTCAAGGCCGGCTCGAAGGAGCCGGGCAAGATTTCGGCCGGCACCATCGCCCGCTCCAAGCTGTCGGAGATCGCCGAGACCAAGATGAAGGATCTCAACGCCAACGATATCGAGCAGGCCACGAAGATCATCGAGGGCTCCGCCCGTTCGATGGGCCTCGAAGTGGTGGAGGGCTGACGCCATGACCAAGCTGACCAAGCGCCAGAAGCAGCTCGCCGAAAAGCTCGATGCCGAGAAGCTCTATGGCTTCGACGAGGCGCTCGCCACATTGCGCGAGCTGACCACCGGCAAGTTCGACGAGACCATCGAGGTGGCGATGAACCTGGGCGTCGATCCGCGCCATGCAGACCAGATGGTCCGCGGCATGGTCTCGCTGCCCTCCGGAACGGGCAAGGACGTGCGCGTTGCGGTGTTCGCCCGCGGCGACAAGGCGGCTGAAGCCGAAGCCGCCGGCGCCGACAAGGTGGGCGCCGAGGATCTGATGGAAGACATGCAGGCCGGCAATGTCGATTACGATCGCGTGATCGCCAGCCCGGACATGATGGGTGTCGTCGGTCGCCTCGGCAAGCTGCTCGGTCCCAAGGGCCTGATGCCCAACCCCAAGCTGGGCACCGTCACCCCCAACGTGGCGCAGGCGGTAAAGGATGCCAAGGGCGGCCAGGTGGAATTCCGCGTGGAGAAGCAGGGCATCATCCATTCGGGCATCGGCAAGATCAGCTTCACGGACGAGGCGCTGAAGGACAATTTCCGCGCGTTTACCGATGCTATCGTCAAGGCCAAGCCGAGCGGCGCCAAGGGCAAATATCTGCGCAAGGTCTCGCTCACCAGCACGATGGGCCCCGGCCTCAAGCTGGATACGGCGGAGCTGGAAGGCGGCACCGCCTAGGCGCAACCACGAAAGCAGATCACCAGCGGGGGCCGGGAGGGGAAACCTTTCCGGCCCCTTCGCATGGCGGCACCGGAAAACTTCGCCTGTTCGCGCGTTGATCGAACAAGAAGTAACGAAACAAAGGTTTGCTCATGTCCGGTTCGCTCTGGGGCCTCGCTACCATCATCGGCCCGATCCTGCTGATCGCCGTGATCGCCTACGCGATGCTGCGCAATCGCGGCGGCACGAAGGGCGATGTTGCCCGCGCCGAACGCGGCGCGGTCGAACTGCGCGAAGAGCTGGAGCGGGACCCGGAATACAAGGAGCAATAGGCCCGCTAGCGCTTTGTTGCGCTGCGGTTGCCGATAGATTGCAAGCGGCTTTCAACGCCGTGCAAACAGCGTTCAAATGCCGCCCGGCGTGGCCTCGAACCCGGCTGCAGTCAACGCCGAGCACAGCCCATCGACACAGGCTAGCAAGGCTTCGGAATCGGTAGAGCGCACTACGAAATTGGCCCCGACCCGCCCTTCGCGGAAGAACGGATAGCTGCCGATTTGGCTGGCCGGATGCGCCTTCTCGGCCTCCCGTAGCAGATCGGCCACTTCGCTTTCCGCCACCCAGCAACCGATCGTCTCGGTCAGCAACGGCGCACCGCCCTCCAGCATTCCGGTCAGCGCATCGAGCATTTGCGCGGTGATATGCGGCACCCCGGCCATCAGAAACACGTTTCCGATGCGGATGCCCGGCGCGCCCGACATACGGTTGGGGATCAGCCCGGCCCCTTCCGGTACCCGCGCCATGCGCAGCCGCGCCTCGTTCAGCCCGCCGCGGATGGCATAATACTCCTCCAGGCTGGCCCGTGCTTCCGGGTGAATCACCACGTCCACGCCCAACGCTGCGGCCACCGCGTCCACGGTGATGTCGTCATGTGTCGGGCCGATGCCGCCGGTGGTGAACAGATAATCATGCGTGGTGCGCAAAGCATTCACCGCCTCGACGATCCGTGCCTCGACATCGGGCACTACCCGCACTTCGAGGAGGCGGATGCCCTGCACCTGCAGCCAGCTGGCGATCTGCGCGATGTTCTTGTCATGCGTGCGGCCCGAGAGGATCTCGTCCCCGATCACCACCAGAGCGGCGGTCCAGATGCGGTCTTCGGCCATCAGGCCGCCACGCTCGCGGGCATAAAGCGCAGCACCCCATCAGCGACAGGTCGTTGGCGGTAATCGAGCCGATCCTCCAGAAAATCCTGGTGCAGCCGCCACGGCAGTACAGCGGCGCTTTTGGGCATCAGCGGCTTGGCCCGCTGGAGATAGCCCGAGGAATACAGCACGATATCGGCCTCCTTCATTCCATGCCCCGCGGCAAGCTCCGGCACCGCCACCCCCGCGCCGGTCTCCCGCATATGCCGCAGAACGCGGGCAATGTAGTCGGCCACCATATCGGCGCGAAGAGTCCAGCTGACGTTGAGATAGCCGAACACCACGGAAAGGTTGGGGACGTTGGAGAACATGCAATTGCGGTAGAACCAATGGCGCGTCCAGTCGACCGGCTTGCCGTCGAGCGACACCGCAATTCCGCCGCCCAGCCGCAGCTTCAGCCCGGTGGCGGTTACCACAATATCCGCCGGCAGGTGCTCGCCCGAAGCCAGCAGAACGCCGCCCGCATCGAAGCCGGCAATCGTGTCGGTCACCATCCGCAAACGGCCCTCGCGATCTGCCGGTTGTCGGTGGCACGGCGGTGACAGCTATCGTGGCGACAGGCACGGGCGAACTTCGCATCACCCCGAGCAAGAGCCGGTAATGCCCGCAGGGCGGCGCGACGTTCTGGTTTCGTTGGAGCGCGCAACAGTCGTTCAAGACCCCTACGGCGAAGAACAATTGACCTGGGGCGCACTCGGCAGCGAATGGTGCCAGCTATTTTACGGCAGAGGCGACGAGCGCCGCCAAGCCGCGATGGAACAGGGCCAGCAAGCCGCCACGTTCAATATGCTCGCCAATAAGCGGACGCGCGGACTGACGCTGAAGGACCGGTTGACGGCTGACGGCGTGGTATGGGACATTGTTGGCCTCGCGCCGGATACGCCGGGGCGCGGGCAGTTTGAGGCCACTGCGGTGCGCGCGGCTTAGTCCAAACCGAACTGCGCTTTCGTAATCAGTTTATCGTTTTGGAACATGGCGTTCATGTTAGCCCCCATCTTTCCGCTTTCCCAAGAATACATGACGGTTCGCGTTCCAGCCATATCGCTGGAAGAAATCTCTTGCCCCGGTTCACCAAGGATCGCGGCAACTTCCGCATGGCTCATGCCCGTCTCAACCTTCGCGTAGTTCGCGGCATTGATTCCGGTCTCAGCGGCTTTGTCAGCGGGAGCGGCATCGCAGGCGGCAAGCAAGACTAAAGCAGCACAAATCGCAGCACGCATAGGAGGCTCCATGAAGGTCAAGACGCTGAGGCAGCACACAAACGCGCATCGGCCTACCAGAGTCAAGAACCCTGGCCGCATCTACGAGGTTAGCGACGAAGAGGCCGCGCAGCTCATTGAGGCGGGCTTTGTGGTCGCGCACGGCGATGATCGCGCGGAACCGGATGAAGATTGAGCTCAACGGCTTTCGCGGACTCGAACAAGCACTAGTCGAGCTGGAGCAATTCAGCGGGCGAACAACCAACGGCAAGAACGCAGTTCGCCGGGGCATGATGAAAGCCATGAAACGCATCGAAGATCGGGCAAAACAAAACGCGCCGGTCGATGAAGGCGACCTCCGTGACAACATTACCACAAAGATTGCGAGATCGCGCCGTGAGCGCGGGCGCTTCCTCCATCGCCGTAGCCCGCGTTCAGCTATCCGCGAACAGCGAGCGGCCGGGCACGTCCTGCCACTCGTCCTCATCCTCGGTGTCGCTTCCCGCCGGCTGGGGGTCGGCGATGATGCGGGCCGCCTTCACGGTGTTGGAGAGCAGGCAGGCGATCGTCATCGGCCCCACCCCGCCGGGAACGGGGCTGACGGCCCCGGCATGATCCATCTCGGCGAAGGCGACATCGCCTACCAGCCGTTCCCTGCCGTCCTCGCCGCGGATGCGCGAGATGCCCACATCGATGATGATCGCGCCCGGCTTCACCCACGATCCGCGCACCAGATCGGGCGCGCCCGCGGCGGCGACGATGATGTCCGCCTCGCGGGTGATGGCTGGCAGGTTTGCGGTGTGGATGTGGGTGACGGTAACGGTCGCTTCGCGCTCCAGCAGCAGCATGGCGATGGGCTTGCCCACGATGTTCGACTTGCCGATGACCACCGCGTTCATGCCGGTCAGATCGCCCGCCACGGTGTCGATCAGCATCATCACGCCCAGCGGGGTGCAGGGCACGATCCCGCCCGTACCGGTGGACAGCCGTCCCACGTTGACCGGGTGGAACCCGTCGACATCCTTGGCCGGGTCGATCGCGCCCAGGATCATGCGCTGGTCGATGTGCGGGGGCAGCGGCACCTGGCACAGGATGCCGTGCACCTCGGGATCGGCATTGAGCCGGGCGATCAGCGTCAGCAGCGCGTCCTGCGTGGTCGCGGCGGGCAGGCGGTGCTCGAACGAGCGGATGCCGACTTCACGGCAGGCCGCGATCTTGCGGCGGACGTAGATCTGACTGGCGGGATCATCGCCCAGCAGCACCACCGCCAGGCCGGGGCGCGGCAGACCAGCGGCCGCCATCTCGGCCACCGCAGCGGCGGTCTTCGCATCCAGCGCCCGGGCGAGCGCGCGTCCGTCGATCAGCTGTGCCATGGGGCCTCCATCGCCCCCGCGCATAGTCGCTTAGCCTTGTGGGACAAGCCCCCGAGTGCGGTACTCGGATGGGTCAGCTCGGAACACCGGCTGAGGCAAGGGCGTTGCGGGATAATGCGAAGCTGGCGGCGCGCTACAGCGCGGCGAAGTCCGCTACGCGACCACGGATTTTAACATGTCTCGGAAACAAATTGCTTTATTGGCAGCGGCAGTGCCGCTCGCTCCAGCGCTGTCAGGTGCCGTTGCTCTCGCGCAGGAAGCTCCGGCGCCTCGGCCGGCGCCGCCGCTGATCATCGTCACCGGCGCCGGACTGGAGCCGACGCCCGCGAGCCCCGCTTACGACACGATCATCCTGGAGCGGGAGCAGATCGTCTCCAGCGCCTCGGGCCGGATCGAGGACGTGCTCTCCTCAGTCGCCGGGTTTCAGCAGTTCCGCCGCTCGGACAGCCGCTCCTCCAACCCCAGCGCGCAGGGCGTCACGCTGCGGGCGCTTGGCGGTAATGCCACCAGCCGCGCGCAGGTGCTGCTCGACGGGGTGCCGCTGGCAGACCCGTTCTTCGGCTACATCCCGCTTTCGGCCATAGCGCCCGAGCGGCTGCAGGCGATCCGCGTCACCCGGGGTGGCGGCTCGGGCCCGTTCGGCGCGGGCGCGCTGGCCGGCACGATCGAGCTGGAAAGCGCCGATGCCGCCACGCTCGGCGCGCTGAGCGGGCAGGCGCTGCTGAACCATCGCGGGGAAACCGAGCTTTCCGCCACCGCCGCGCCGCAGCTGGGGCGCGGCTTCGCGGTGGCGAGCGGGCGCTGGGATCGGGGCCGAGGCTTCTTCACCACGCCGGTGGACCAACGCGTTCCCGCCAGCGCGCGCGCACGTTTCGAGAGCTGGTCCGCCAGTGTGCGTGCGGTGCAGCCGGTGGGCGAAGCGCTGGAACTGCAGCTGCGGGGCCTCGCCTTCGACGATCGGCGCACGCTCCGCTTCGAGGGTGCGGATGCATCCACCGAGGGGCAGGATCTGTCGCTTCGGCTGGTCGGCCGCGGCGCATGGCAGGTGGATGCGCTGGCCTATGCGCAATGGCGCAACTTTACGAATGTGGTGATTTCCTCCACCCGCTTCACCCGCGTGCTCGACCAGCGGGACACGCCCTCCACCGGGCTCGGCGGCAAGCTGGAGCTGCGCCCGCCGGTCGGCGGCGGGCACGTGCTGCGGCTGGGCGTCGATTACCGCCGCTCGCAGGGCGATCTGTTCGAGGATGCGTACAGCGCCTTCACCGGCGCGCTCACTGGCCAGCGCTTCGCCGGCGGAGTCAACAGCGATCTGGGCCTGTTCGTCGAGGACGATTGGCGGCTGGGCGCGCTGGTGCTCACCGGCGGCCTGCGCGCCGATCTCTATACTATCCGAGACGGCTATTTTCGCGCGCTCGACGGCGCCGGGGTGATCACGGACGACCAAGCCTATCTGGATCGCTCGGGCTGGGAAGCCACCTGGCGCGCCGGGGTGCTCTACCCGCTGAACGGAGCGGTGTCGCTGCGCGCCGCGACTTACAGCGGCTTGCGCCTGCCCACTCTGAACGAGCTGTACCGCCCGTTTGTCGTGTTCCCGGTGGAGACGCAGGCCAATGCCGCACTCGGCGTCGAGCGGCTCGAAGGCTACGAGGCGGGGATCGACTGGCGCCCCGCGCCGGGGGTGAGCCTTTCGCTGACTGCGTTCGACAACGATGTCACCAATGCCATCGCCAATGTCACTATAGGGCCAAACCTGCGCCAGCGCCGCAACCTCGATGCGATCAAGGCGCGCGGGCTCGAATTGGCCGCCGGGGTGGAGCGAGGGCCGCTGAGCCTCGATGCGACGCTTGCCCATACCGACGCCCAGGTGCGCGGCAGCGGCCTGGCCGATCCGCTGAACGGGTTCCGCCCGGCGCAAACCCCTGCGTGGGCCGGCTCTGCCAGCATCGGCTGGCACCCGGTCGCCGGGGCGCTACTCTCCGCCACCCTGCGCCATGTCGCCGACCAGTTTGAGGGCGATCAGCAGGACGATGTGCTGCCCGCCGCGACCACGCTCGACCTGTTCGCACAGGCGCCGCTCGCGGGCGGGGCATCGCTGGTGGTGCGGGTGGAAAATGTGTTCGACGAGGCGATCTTCACCCGAAACCAGGGCGGATCGATCGATCTGGGGGTGCCGCGCACCGTCTGGGCGGGCCTGCGCTACGGCTTCTGAGCGCCAGCGCTCTCAGGCCTCGGCTGCCACCTCTTCCGGCTCGCCGACCTTCAGCGTGTGCTCCAGCCCGAGCCATTGGGCCAGCGCCTTGAGATCGCCCTCCACCGGCCCCGCGGCGAGCTGCGCCCGCCCGGCATCGACCCACAGCACCAGCTGGCCCTCGCGCAGGCGCAGCGAGCTGGTCAGCAGCGAAACGCGCGAACCCGCGCCAAGCCGGCGGCACAGGCGCATTGCGAGCCCCCAGGCGACGCCCTGCCGTAGGGCCTGCTCGCTCGCCAGCAGTGAAAGGTCGGCGGGCAGCGCCGGCTTGCCGCAAAAGCCCAGCAACGCCGCGGCGATCCGCGCCCGGCCTTCGGGGTCGAGCCCCAGCCAGCGTTTGTCCATCGCCCAATCATAGGCATGGCGCTGGCGCATGTTCGGCTCCAGCCGCGCTGCCGCCAGCGCCAGCAGGGTGGCCGCCAGCCGCAGCCGCTCGCCGCCGGCGTCCTGGTCCCTGCCATCCCGACTATTGCCATCGATGCCTGCGATATCCGAAGTCCATCCGGCGATCATCGCCGCGAGAGTCACCGATCCGCCGCGCGGTTCGCAGAATTGCGCGACCGAGGCGAGCAGCGGATCCTGCGCCCGCGCCCCCTCGCCCAGCCGTGCATAAAGCAGCCCTTCGCGTAGGCCCCAGGAGGAGAACACCAGCCCATCGGGCCGGATGTCGTTCAGCACCACGCGCAGCATCGCCGCCGCATCGGGCAGGCCGGTGGCGCGCGAGGCGGCGATCCCGGGGATCGGGGAGAGCTCTTCGGGCGCCATCCGCTCAATCTTGCGGGCGATGCGTTCCGCCTCGTCCGGCGCCATCCGCAGGCCGTGCGGATCGGTCAGCGGATAGCTCGATTTGTGCATGGCAAAGGCCGCGAGCGCGCGCCAAGTGCCGCCGACCATGTAGAGCGGCCCCGGGTGCGCCGCCGCCCAGCCGGCGCGCGCCATTTCGCTGGCCACCGCCTTGCCGAACGCCGCCGGGCCGCCTTCGCGCAGCGCGGGCAGCCGCAGCGTGCCGAGCGGCAGGCTGGCGCCCTCGCGGCAGGCGCCGCCTTCGATCATCACCAACTCCAGGCTGCCGCCGCCCAGATCCGCCACCGTTCCCCGCGCACCGGGGAATGCGCCCATCACCCCCATCGCCGAGGTCTGCGCCTCCTCCTCGCCGGTCAGCAACCTCGGCGAAAGGCCGAGCGCGCTGACCCGCTCGAGAAAGGCGGTCCCGTTGGCGGCATCGCGCACCGCCGCAGTGGCGACGGTCTGCACGTCCGTCACGTCGAGATCGGCGAGGATGGTGGCGTAGCGGCCGAGCGCCTCAAGCGCGCATTCGATTGCCTTGAGCGGCATTCGCCCACTGGTCGAAAGGTCGCGGCCGAGCCGTGCGCTGACCTTCTCGTTGAGGTAGACCTCGGGCGCTCGGGGGCTGCCGGCATAGACCACCAGTCGCACGGTGTTGGAGCCGATGTCGATCACCGCGCGATCGGGCAACTCGCCGGTCCGCCGCCCAGAGCACAGCTTGCCGTTCATGCCCGGCCCCTGCGCAGCGAAAGCTTGGGCACCCGGCTCTCCTTCAGCGCGCCGCCGCGACCGGACAGCGAGGGGTTGGTCATGAAATAATCGTGCAGGTTGAAGCTTGGCTCGTCATCCTCGCGCACGTTCTCGGCGCGCTCGTAGCTGCCGTCCTCGCCATCCAGCAGCCAGCTCTGCTCGGTGTCAAGCAGATTGGCGAGCAGCACCTGCTCCAGCACCTGATCGTGCACGGTCTGGTTGCGGATCGGTACCAGCACCTCCACGCGGCGGTTAAGGTTGCGGCTCATCGCGTCAGCGCTGGTGATGAACACCTTGGCTTCCTCGCTCGGCAGCGGCGCGCCATTGCCGAAGGCCCAGATGCGGCTGTGTTCCAGGAACCGGCCGATGATCGACTTGACGGTGATGGTCTCAGAGAGGCCGGGAACGCCGGGGCGCAGGCAGCAGATGCCGCGCACCACCAGCACGATCTCCACCCCGGCCTGGCTGGCCGCGTAGAGCCGGTCGATCACGCCCTTCTCGGTCAGCGAGTTGAACTTGGCCCAGATCGCCGCCGGCTTTCCTTCGCGGGCGTTCTCGGTCTCGTGGTCGATGTGCCGGTAGAGCGTTTCGCGCATGTTCAGCGGGCTGACCGCCAGCCCTTCGAGGTCTTGCGGTTCGACATAGCCGGTGACGAAGTTGAACAGCTTGGCGGCATCGCGGCTGAGCCCGGGATCGGCGGTGAAGTAGCTGAGATCGGTGTAGATCTTGGCGGTGACCGGGTGGTAATTTCCGGTGCCGAAATGGCAGTACGTGCGATAGGCCTCGTCTTCCTGGCGCACCACCAGCGAGACCTTGGCGTGGGTTTTCCAGTCGAGAAAGCCGTAGATCACCTGCACGCCCGCGCGTTCGAGCTCGGCGGCCCATTTGAGGTTCTGCTCCTCGTCGAAGCGGGCCTTCAGCTCGACCACCGCGGTGACCGACTTGCCCGCCTCGGCCGCCTCCACCAGCGCGGCGATCACCGGCGATTGGTGGCCGGCGCGGTAGAGCGTCTGCTTGATCGAGACCACCGCCGGATCGTTCGCCGCCTGCCGCAGGAAATCGACTACCACCTCAAAGCTTTCATAAGGGTGGTGGACGATGATGTCCTTCTCGCGGATAGCGGCGAAGCAATCGCCATCGTGCTCCATCACCCGCTCGGGATAGCGCGGCGCGTAAGGGGCAAACTTGAGATCCGGCCGGTCTTCGCCGACGATCTGCGAGAGGTCGCTGATCCCCAGCATCCCCTCGGTCTTGGTGACGATCGCCTGTTCCAGCCCAAGCTGCTCGCGCAGCAGCGTCTCGCCGTCAGGGTCGAAGGCATCGTCCAGCTCGAGCAGGATTACCTTGCCGCGCCGGCGCCGCTGGATCGCGGTGCGGAAATAGCGGACCAGGTCCTCGGCCTCCTCCTCCACCTCGATATCGCTGTCGCGCAGCACGCGGAAAACGCCGTCTCCCTCGATCCGGAAGCCGGGGAACAGCAGATGCGCGAAGCGGCAGACCAGCCGCTCGACCGAGACGTATAGCGCTTCCTCGCCGGCCTTTTCCTGCGGCACGCGCACGAAGCGCGGAATGCCGGCGGGGATCAGCACCATTTCCACCAGGCGGCTCTCATCCTCTTCGCGCACGAGGTTGAACAGCGCGCCGATCCCGCGATTGGCCACGAACGGGAAGGGGTGGGCGGGGTCGATCGCCTGCGGGGTGATCACCGGGATGATGTGGCTGAGGAAATATTGGCGCAGCCATTCATGCGCCGCCGCATCCACCCGCTGCTCGCTGGCGAAGTGAATGCCCTGAGCCGCCAGCAGCGGCATCAGATCGGTCAGCGTGCCCTGCTGCCGGTGCTCCAGCTTGCGCACCATGCCGGTGATGGCGGCCAGTTGCTGGCCGGGGGTGCGGCCGTCGATCGAGGTTTTCCCGACGCCGCTGCGCACCTGCCCGGCCAGCCCGGCGACCCGGATCATCATGAACTCGTCGAGATTGCTGCCCGAGATCGAGAGGAACCGCAGCCGCTCGAGCAGCGGATAGGCGCGGTTGCAGGCCTCGGCCAGAACGCGCTCATTGAAGGCGAGCCAGGACAGCTCCCGGTTGAAATAGCGCTCGTCCGACGCGGAGCGATCGGACGGGAGGTAATCGGACACAGGAGTGCTCATCGCCTCGGAATGCATGGCTGGCGCAAAGGGTTGCGAAGCGCCGTGTTACCGCCTGGAAACGGGCTTGCAAGCCCGTTGCTCACACCAGTTCGTGGGCAAGCGCGATGGCGCCGATGCCGCGCCGGCCCTCGCGGCGTTCCAGCTGGACCAGCACGTCGATCACGCTGGCGGCATAGGCGATGGTGTCGGTGCGGGTGAGGCCGATGCCGGTCTGCATTACCATCAGGCTCAATTGTTCGAGCGCGCCACGCAGGGAATTGGCGTGAATGGTGGAGAAGCTGCCCGGGTGGCCGGTGTTGATCGCGCGCAGAAAGCTGACGCTTTCCGCCCCCCGCAATTCGCCCAGCACGATGCGATCGGGCCGCAGCCGCAGCGCCGATTGCAGCAGCTCGTTGGCGGTGACCTTGGCCTCACCCAACTCGCCCTTCACCGCCACCAGCCCCACGCCGTTGGCGCCGGGCAGGCGCAGTTCGGGCGTGTCCTCGACCAGCACCACGCGTTCGCTGGGCGGGATCTCGCCGAGCATGGCGTTGAGGAAGGTGGTCTTGCCGGTGCTGGTGCCGCCGGAGATCAGGATCGTCTTGCGGGCCTGGATCGCTGCCCGAAGGAAGGCGATCGGCTGTTCGGCCGGATCGGGCATCTGCGCATCTTCGCGGGCACGCAGCGGGCCGGTGTCGTAGGCGTCGAGCGGCAGATCCAACTGACGGTGGCGGCGGATCGCCATGGCCCAGTGGCGCCGGGTGGCGGGCGGTCCGCAAAACTGGATCCGCGCCCCGCCGAACCCCTCGGCCGGCAGGGTGGCGCCGAGCAACGGATGTTCGCGATTGATGCCCTGGTGGCTGACCCGGGCAACCTGTTCGGCCAGGCGTTGCACCAGACGATCGTCTATTTCGGGTGCCTCGATCCGCTGCATGCCGGGCTGGGCGGCATCCTCGATCCAGATTTCGTGCGGGCGGTTGACCATGATCTCGGTCACCGTGTCGCGCTCCAGCCACTCGCGGAACGGCTCAAGATAGGCATCGAGGTAGACGCTGCCGCTGACGATCCGCGGCGCCTCGGGCAAGGGCGCCAATGCATCGGCCGCCGGGGAGCCGCCGAGCCGGTGGATTTCCGCGCTCATCCCTTCGTCCGCCAAGCCGGAACCGTCAGACGCCCGGGGCGGTGGAGAAATCGAGATCGCGCGCGGTGAACACGCGGATCGGCTCGCCCTGGCGCACGCGGATCGTGGGGCCGATCTGGCCGCCCTGCTGGAGCGCGGTGGAGGCGGCATCCTGCCCGCCGCCCAGCACCACCGAAGTGCCGCCCGAAGCGACCGCGGTCAACCCGCCGATCACCGAGAGCAGGATGGACGAGCCAAAGCGCTGGAAGAAGTGATTGTCCACCTTGCCCGGCAGGCCGCCGCTACCATCGAAGGCGCTCGCCGGCGAGGCGAGCGCGACCGAGACACCATCGGGCCGGATCAGCCGCGTCCAGATCACATAGGCGCGCTTCTGCCCGGCCTGCAGCCCCGACTGATACTGACCAATCAGCCGCGAGCTTCGCGGCACCAGGATGCGCGTGCCATCGAAGCTGCGCACATCGCGGCTGACCACCGCGCGCACGAAGCCCGGCACATCCGTATTGATCGCGGTTTCCAGCACCGCCGGGATCAGGGTGCCCTGGGTCACCGTGGTCTGCGGGTCGAACTCTGTGCGCGCCAACGCGGGCCCGCCGCCGACACCGCCGATGCGGCTGGCGAAATCGCCCGCCGAATTGCCCGTGGCGGCCTCGCCCGTGCCGGGCGGCACCGCCTCCGGCACCGCGCCGAGCGCCGCCTGAGGGGCGGCGCCAGCGTCGAACACCAGCGTAGGCGAGGCATAGGGGTTTGTCGCGGGCATCGTGTTCGCCTGCGGTTGCATCGCATACACCGGCGCGGGCGCAGGGTTGCTGTAACCCTGGCCGGGTCCGGCATTCACATATGGCACATCCTCGGGGATCGGCTCGGCCGGCGGGATGAAGGCGTTGGCTGGCGGGCCGGTCTCGGTAGGGGGTGCGGTGGCGGCCTGCTCGTCGTCGAGCCGCGAGGCGTTGAGGCCCCACAGCGTCGCTGCGCCGAGCAGCGCCACAAAGCCCACGCCCGCGGCGAGGCCCAGCGCATCGGACTTGCCCTTGCGCGCCGCCACCGCCGGGTGAACGGTGCGGCTCGCGAGATCGATCACCTCGGCCGAGGCGTTCTCGCGCGGATCGATGTCGGTCTCCGGTTTCCGGGCTTTTTCGGGCAGACGCATGGCCAGCTTCATCACTCTACCTCACGGTTTGCAGACAGCGCCTGGGCAAGCGCGGATTGCTGGGTTGCCGGCCGGGGCTCGCGCACCGGGCCTTCGTTGGAGAGGGTGGCGACATCGTCGCCCGAACGCAGCACGATTTCACGCGGGACGCCATCGACCACGATCACCTCGCCCCGGACGGCATAGTTGACCGGGCCCTCGGTGCCCTCGAAATCCTTGATCAGAATGGCCGGCAGCGGCGTTCCGAACGACCAGGCAAGGAAGGTGGCATCGCCATCGTCGTAGATCCGCTGCGGCAGCAGCTGGGTATCGCCCCTGGCCCGCCAGGCGAAGTTGAGCTGCGCGGGATCGACCACCGCATAGGGGTCGCCTGCGGCCGCGAGCTCGAGCGCCGTGGCGCCCTCGCGGGGCGCGGCGCCGGTATCGGCCAGTGCGGGCACCTCCTCCAGCTCCTTGGGATAGGAAAAGGCGAGAACGTACAGCGGGTTGCGGTGCGCCGGGCTGGCGACCAGATCGAACAGATAGGTGTGCTTGTCAGTCACCACCGTCATGTTGGTGGCCGCGCGTTCCGACAACGGCTTCACGAACAGCAGATTGGCCCGCTTGTTGGGGGTGATCTGCCACTTGGTGGAATCGCCAATGGCGACGTTTTCGATCGCCTCGTTCTCGCCGAAGCGGATCACCGCCTGCACATTGGCGCGCCCTTCGATGCGCACCACCTGGTCCGGGCTGTAGAGCCGCTCCACCAGCCGAGTATCCGCCGCGGCGGGCACGGCGGCGAGAGAAGCGAGGAGCGCTGCGGCAAGCCCGAGGGCGTTCAGGGCGCTGGTCATCGAAGTTTCTCCATCGGCTTGCCGGCCGGGCTGGGCGCACGGAACCGGCTGCCGATCCCGCGTGCGCGGGAAATGGGCGAGTTGGGCTGAACGGCAGCCGAAGCGGCGGCCGTGGCGGTGACGATGCGGGTCTCGCGCAGCGCACCGGCGCCGGGCGCGCCGGAATCGTTGGCCGCCGCCTGGGGGATCACCGTTGCGGGAACGCGGATCTGGCGTGAGGGGGACGGACTGGCGGCCGCGGCGGCGGCGAGCGCGGCGGGAGCCATCGCTGCGGCGGCCGGCGCGGCGGCGCGTGCGGCTGCGGCGGCGGCCACGCTCTCGCTCTCACCGCGCGATCCGGCGAAGCCGAACACGGTCCAGCCCGCCACCATCGTGCCGGCGACCTTCAGCACCATGATCATCAGTGCGGCATGCACCGCGCCGATCATGAAGAAGGCCATTGCCGCGCGGGGTTCGATCGTGCCGGGATTCTGCGCCAGCGCGCTGAGCACCGGCACCGCCAGCTCCAGCATCAGCGAGCCGCCGAGCACGGCGAACAGCGGCGTGATCGCCAGCATCACCACGCCCTTCAGCCAGCCGGTGAACAGGCCCCGCGTGGCGTTGAACAGCGCCAGCACCACGAACACCGGCCCAAGCGCCAGCAGCAGCGCCAGCGCGATCTTGCACGTCGCCAGCAGGCCGACGGTGCCCAGCAGCAGCAGCGTTCCGCCCAGCCACAGCAACCCGGGCGGCGAAAAGGTGGAGGAGGCGCCGGCCATCGCCTCGTCGCCCGAGGCTTGGATCAGCGCGGCGAAGACGATGTCGATCTTGTCCGCGAACACCTGCGTCGCCGAACCCTCGACCCCGGTCAGCAGCCCGGCGATCTGGTTGGGCGCGCCCACGGCCAGGTTCCAGACCACGCCCTGATAGGCCGCCCAGCTGGTGGCGAAGGTGAGCACCAGCCCCAGTGTTATCATCCGCGGGGTGAGCGAGGCGATGCCGATCCGGGTGCGGCCGGTGATCAGCGCATAGCCGAAGAAGGCCACGTACAGCGCTAGCAGCACCTGCAGCGCAGTCAGCAGCCCGCCGTCCGCGCCGAACAGTCGGCCGAACGCGGCCTGCGCGGTGGCGCTGGCAGCGCAATCCACCCCGCGCAAGGATGCGGCGACGCCGCTGCCGACGCCCTCCATCACCTGGCGGCAGGTATCCATCGCGTTCATTCGGCGGCCTCCGCGGCGGGGAAGTCCTCGGCCTCGTCCGGGTCGCGTGCGCCCGGCCAGGCGCGGCCGGTGAGCGCCGGGTACCAATCGACCGGGTGGTCGCCCACCGCCTCGCGCAGCAGGTCGAGCCGGCGCACCGCGCTCTCGCGGCCTGAAAGGATGGTCAGCACCTCGGGCGCGCCGGAGAGATCGAGCCGCACCACCACGCTGGCATTGGGTTGTCGCACCAGGAAGGCGCGGCTGTGCGCGGGCAGGCTGCGGATCAGCGCCAGTTCGTGCTCGGTAAGGCCGAAGCCATCGCAATAATCTTCCGCGCGGGCGCGCGAATTGGGCATGAACACCATCGTCGCGGTCTGCTCGACGAGGGCGGTGGAAATGCGGCTGTCGAGCGCATCGCGAGCGGATTGGGTGGCAAAGCCCACCAGCGCGTTGCGCTTGCGCAGCGTCTTGAGCCAGTCGCGGATGCGCGCGGCGAACACCTCGTCGTCGAGCGCTTTCCAGCCCTCGTCGATCAGGATCATGGTCGGCTGCCCGTCCAGCCGCTCCTCCACCCGGTGGAACAGGTACATCATCACCGGCGTGCGCAGCCGTGGGTTCTCGAGCAGCGCGGTCATGTCAAAGCCCATCACCCGCGTCGAGAGATCGAGCCGGTCGTCGCGATTGTCGAACAGCCAGCCGTGCTCGCCATTCTCGATCCACGGCGAGAGGCGGTCCGCCAGGTCGCCCGGCTGCGGGCGGCGGGCGCCCGAGACCAGCTCCTTGAAGAAGCGCAGGCGCCGGAGCGACGAATCGTTAGCATAGGCCGCATCCACCGCGCCGGCGATGGTCGCCTGTTCCTCCGGCCCTTCCGCCTTCAGCAGCACGCCCAGCCAGTCGCGCAGGAAGGCGCGGTTGGCTGGGGTGTCGGGCAGGGCCATCGGGTTGAAGCCGCTCGGCTCGCCGGGGCGCACGCGATCGTACCGGCCACCGATCCCGCGGATGAACAGCTCGGCGCCGCGATCCTTGTCGAACAGCACGGTGCGGGGGCTGAATTTCTGTGCCTGCGCGGCGAGGAAGTTCATCACCACCGTCTTGCCCGAGCCGGACGGGCCGATGACCGAAAAATTGCCCAGATCGCCATGGTGGAAATTGAAGAAAAACGGAGTCGCGCTGGTGGTTTCCAGAAGGCAGACGGCATCGCCCCAATGGTTGCCTTCGGCCTGCCCCAGAGCAAAGCCGTGCAGTGAGCCGAAGCTCGCCATGTTGGCGCTGGAGATCATCGCGCGGCGCACCAGATAGGCTTCGTTGCCCGGGAATTGGCCCCAGAAGGCGGGCTCCAGATTGGTATCCTCGCGCACCACGATCGCGCCGGTATCGGCCAGCGCGGCGGCGACCGAGGCGGTGGCATCGTCGAGCCGGGCCAACTCGCGCTCGCGCACCATCACCGTCAGATGATGATCGCCGAACACCACCGAGCCGCTGCCCAGCCCATCGCGGGCAGACATCATCTCGGCCCGCTCGGCCATCGCTTCCTCGTCGGCCGAGCGCAGGCGGCGCATGGCGAGATCGATCTTCTCGCGCGCGGTTTGCCGCTCCTGCGGAGCGTAGCTTTCGGAAAGGATCAGCTCGAACGGCAGCCGCAGCATGCCATCGAGCAGGCCGGGCGAAGTCGCGTCGGGATAATCCTTGAGGCTGAGCATGGCGGCGAAATCGGCCCCCTCGGCCCCGGCCGAGCCGCGCAGCTCCATCGCATCGAGGCCAAAGCTGGCGCGACGGTAGGGCAGCATGCGGCCGATGTCGGTATCGTCCTCGGGCCGGCGGACCGGGCGCATCTCGCCATTGTAGAGCGCGCTCAGCAGTTCGAGCAGCTCGTTGTGGGTCCCGCCGCTCGGGCCCTCGTAATCGCCCAGCGGCTGCGCGCCGTAATCGCCGAGCGAGGCAGCCAGTCCCTGCATCGCCGCGCGCAGCGAGCGCAGGTCTTTGGGATCGGCCTCCACCTGCTCGCGACCTCTGCGACGCATGAGCTTGCTCGCGCGCTCGGCCAGGCCGGCCTTGCCGCGCGCCGGGCGGCGCACCAGCGTGACGAATTGGTCGTTGACGAACAGCGAGCCGCTTGAAAGCTTGTCGCGCCAGCGCCGGTCGATATGCGCAGCGAGCGGATCCTCGAAGGTGGCGGGCAGCTCCACCGCGACCCGGCGGCGGATGACGTGGTGATAGAGCACGAAGCGCGCATCGAGGCTGGAGCGCAGCACCACCTCACGAGTGGCCGCATGGGCGTTGAGCGCGTCCGTATCTTCGGTCTCGAACAGCAGGCCGGGCACCTGGAGCGAGGCCATTAGCGAACCGTCGCGCAGCAGCATCGTATTCGCATCGATCAGCCGCGCGTAGGGCAGGCGATCGCCGGCATGCGCCTCCCCGGCGCTCCATGCGGCGGCACCCAGCCACTTGATACTCATGGCGTCAGCTCCGTGCCCCCAAGAGGGCGGTTCGTCAGGCGGTGTAGCTGTTGCAGCCCCAGCGCTTCCAATTTTTCACCCGCGGGCACTTCGAAACCTTGGTGATCCAAAGGTCGAAGATCCGCGGCTCGCGCAGGCAGGCGAAATAGCCCACGCCATGGATCACCAGCGCTGCCGGCAGCGCCAGGAAGCTGCCTGTCACCAGAAACAGCTCGGTCGTCACCGCGGCATTGATGATGAAATAATTGTACGTCACCCCGCCGAACATCTGCGGCCGGGTGAGCGCGCGATGGACGGGGTGGCGGATGAGGTCCATCGCTTTGCGCTCAGCTGACCGAAGCGGCGGACTGGATGCCCGCCACGATCGAGGCGGCGCCGAAGATGATGAACACGCCGATGATCACCGTGGCGCCGAAGCGCCAGTTCATCCGTCCGGTGAGCATGCCGAAGCCCACCGCGGCCACCGCCATCACCGCCACGGCGGTGGCGACGCTGCCCAGCAGGGTGCCCTGCATCCAGCCGACGGCGGCGCCGATCGGGCCAGAGCCGGCAGGGTCCTGCGCCTGCGCGGCAGCGGGAATGGCAAGCGCCATAAGGGCGACAACCAGGCGGGAAAGCCAATGCATGCTTACTGATCACTCCGGGAATGGTTGCTCAGGCGTCCCATGATAGACGCTACGTAGTTCTGGGTCTCGCGGATGCGCGGGATGCCGTTGGCGCGGATCACGCGGCCGGGCCCGGCATTGTAGGCGGCGAGCGCCTTTTCGATGTCGCCGCCGAAGCGATCGATCTGCTGGCGCAGGTAGCGCGCGCCGCCTTCAAGATTGGCGAAAGGATCGTCGGCATTCACGCCAAGCTCACGCGCGGTGCCCGGCATCAGCTGGGCCAATCCCCGCGCGCCGACTGGCGAGACGGCGTTGGGGCGCCAGCGGCTTTCCTGCCATACCAACGCCTCGATAAGTGCCGGGCTGAGATCGTACCGCGCCGAAAGCTCGGCCACCTTCAGGGCGTAAAGCGCAGGAACGTCGCCGGCATAGGTGCCGGAAAGGGCGACCGCACCATCGGGAACCCCCCGCGCCTCGACGGGTATTTCGGCCAGCAGTCCGGGCGCCGCGACCGGATCGAGGCTCTCGGCAGCAATCGCCTGCGGGCCGGCAATCCAGCGCGCCTTTCCGGGCGCGTCGATCTGGAGCACGTCGGCATGGGCCGGCACCACGGTAAGCGTGGCCAGCAGCACGACAGCGGCTCTGATTGCGACCAGAATCATTCGAAAAACCTCCAGGGTCTCGCCCTTGCGTACAGCAAATGACAGAGCGGTGACAGGAGGAGTTGCGGGCGCCGCGGGCAAGGGGTGGTTCGCCGGACTGTGCAAGGCCAGCGCCGGGCAGTGGTTTGCAATCCGATAAGAGCCGGTGCCGCGCCCGCGCAAGGCGCTTTGCCGCGACCGGCAGCCGCCCCGACTATCCTGCCGGAGCGGCCCTTCGCCCTCAGCGAGCGGCGACCGTCGCCCTCGTCCCGAGCGCCTGCAGCGCGATGCGCGCGGCGCGGCGCGAATCCAGCCAGCGCCCATCGGCCAGCTCCAGATGGTAGCGCGTGCGGCTGTCGATCGCCGCCTGGTAAGCCGCTGCGGCGCGCTCTTCCCGGCCGAGCTGCACATAGGCGGCGCCAAGGTTGATCAGCAGCGCGGGGTCCTCGGGCTCGTCGAGCAGCCGCTGCTCCAGTTCGGCGGCGGCTCTTTCGGAGTGACCCTGCGTCAACGTTTCAAAGGCAACCTCTTTCTGGGTGACCAGATCGGTGTCGGGGCCGGGAAGCGAGGTTCCCGGCTGGGCGGCGAGCAGCGCCAGCGCGAGGATGGAAACGGCCATGTTTGTTCTCCCAATGCTTGTTGCTGCGAACAATGCGCCCCTCGGTCGCAAACTGCAACAAAAACGTAATATTGTCATCAAAACGACATACTGAGGTGTGTGTCGCTGGCGTGCTGCCGGCACTGTCGCCCTCTGGCACGACCTTCGACCGACCGATCGGCAACAAAGATCGTCGATGCAAAGAAACTGTCACGCTGTGTCCGTATCGGGGAATGGCGACTTCATTTTTCGCATATCCGATTCTCGGTTTTTGAGGGGACCGTTCGCCGTGACTCACCTTTCTCGCTCGCTCGTCCTTGGCTGTTCCGTGCTGGCTCTCGCCGCCTGCGGCCCCGAGGAAATCGCTTCGCCTGGCACCGGCGGCAACATCACCATCAACAATCCGCCGGCCCCCGCGCCTGCGCCGGCCCCGGCGCCCACGCCGACTCCGACCCAGACGCTGGTGACTCCTGCGACCGGCTGTCCCACCATCACCGATCCGGCCGGCCTGGTGGACGAGCAAACCATCACCGGCCCGACCGGGACCTACCGCGTCTGCCGCCTGCCGGCGCGCTTCACGCGCTCCTCGAACCTGCCCTACGTGCCGGGCTTGCTGTACCGCATGAACGGCCGGGTCGATGTCGGCACCGATGGCGGACCGGCGCCGGATGCCAGCGATGGCTTGCCCGATACGAACGTCACGTTGGGGATCGATCCGGGCGTGATCATCTATGCGAGCGGCGAATCCTTCCTGAACGTCAATCGCGGCAACTTCATCGACGCCGTGGGCACCGCGACGCGTCCGATCATCTTTACCAGCCGCGACAACGTGCTTGGGCTCAACAACGATACGTCGTCCGGCCAGTGGGGCGGCGTGGTGCTCAGCGGCCGCGCCCCGGTCACGGACTGCGTGGCGCCGGCTGCCACGCCAGGCACCGTGGCTTGCGAACGCCAGGTCGAAGGCACGGCAGCCCCGGCTCTGTTCGGCGGCGCCACGATCGCCGGCAGCAGCGGCACGCTCAGCTACGTCCAGATCCGCTTCTCGGGCTTCACGCTCACCGGCGGCTCCGAACTGCAATCGCTCACCACCGGCGGCACGCAGCGCGACACGGTCTTCAACCACATCATGTCGTTCAACAGCTCGGACGACGGCGTCGAGTTCTTTGGCGGCTATGTGAACATGAAGTACCTGATCGTGGTCGGTGCCGAAGACGATTCAATCGATACCGACACGGGACTCAAGGCCAATCTGCAATATGTGATCGTGGTGCAGAACAACAACGTGCACGATGCCCTGATCGAGGCGGATTCGAACGATCTGCGCGGTCAAATCCCGCGTCAGGACACCAAGATCGCCAACTTCACCTTCATCGGCACCAACACCGCGGCCGATGCCGGTGCACAGATCTTCCTGCGCGGCGGCACCGATTACACGCTGGTCAACGGCATCGTCATCAGCCCGACCGACCAGTGCCTGCGCATCCGCCATGCCGAAACCGTCCAGGCCGCCGATCCCGCGATGGACGAGAACGGCCCGCCGGTGTTCCATTCGGTCGTGATGCAGTGCGCCGCGCCCACCTTCATCGGATCGGACGGCTCGACCGCGGAATCGGTCGCGGCGATCTTCAATGCCGGCACCAACAACAATGCCAATTACACACCCACGCTGACCAATCTGTTCATCAACGGGGCCAATGAGACCGCGGTGCCGGCGTTCAACGCGAACACGTTGAGCACCTTCTTCGATACGACCACCTACATCGGCGCCGTGCGGCCGGGCGATACCTGGTACGAAGGCTGGACCTGCAACTCGGTGACGGCGAATTTCGGCACCAACAATACGGGCCTGTGCACCTCGCTGCCGGTTTACATGTGAAGTGAGTGACCGGGGAGGGCGCGGCCAGTTCGGCCGGCCCTCCCCTGCTCTTGTTCCGGGGCATTGCCCTGGGCGTTTCAGAACCGACTCATGAGGGGGTCTGTACCATGACCACTGGCAAGCAGCTGGCGAGGCTGCTTCTTTACACGACCGCACTGACCTTGCCCGGCGCGGCCATCGCGCAGGGCACCACCGGGGATGCCGGTGCCGGCGTGCAGGCTCCCCCCTCGCCAGCCCAGCCGGCCCAACCCGATTCCCAGCCGGTCGGCCCGCAGGGCACCCAGCCGGAGCGCGAAGATGGTTTCGCGCAGGAGGCGGACATTTCCGCCCCTGGCGGCACCATCATCGTCACCGGCCGCGTCAGCCGCGATCCAGTGCGCAACGCCTCGCAAGTCATCTCCGTGCTCTCCGCCGAGCAGATCGCCCGCACGGGCGAGGGCGACATCGCTGGCGCGCTCGGCCGTGTCACCGGTCTTTCGGTGCAGAGCGGCGGCCTGGTCTTCGTCCGTGGCCTCGGCGACCGTTATTCGCTCGCCATGCTGAACGGCCTGCCGCTGCCCAGCCCGGAGCCGCTCAGCCGCGTGGTTCCGCTGGACATTTTTCCCACCGGATTGATCGCCTCCTCGCTGGTGCAGAAGACCTATTCGGCCAATTATCCCGGTGAATTCGGCGGCGGCGTGATCAATCTCACCACCCGCTCGGTACCGGAGGAGAGTTTCCTCACTATCGGCGGCGGGCTCAGCGGCGATACTGAGACCACGCTCCAGCCGGGCTACAGCTATTTCGGCTCGGGCATCGACTGGACCGGGTTCGACAATGGCGCGCGCGACAACCCGCCGGCGCTGCAGGCCTTCTTCGACAGTGGGCAACGGATCAACGATGTCAGCCGCGAGGTTCAGCGCGCGATCATCAAGGACATCACCGTCCCCACCTTCATGACGCTGCAGAAGATCGGCAAGCTGCCGGTCAATTTCTCCGGTTCGGCCACCGGCGGCACGGGAATGGATTTCGGCGATGGCGGGCGTCTCGGCGTGATCGCCACCGCCGGGATCAGCAACCAGTGGCGCAACCGCGTGATTCTCAGCCAGGCGCCATCCGATTCCGACCTGGAACTGCGCCGCTCGTCCACCGACTACACCACGGACAATCGCATTCTGGTCAACGCGCTACTGGGCTTCGGTCTGGAGATTGCCGAACACCGCTTCCGGCTTACCAACCTGTTTATCCGTGATACCCTCAAGCAATCGGTGCTGGGGCTCGGGCAGAATTTCGAGAACGGCAACGATGAGGCGGTGCAGAACACCGCCTGGTACGAACGACAATTGCTCAACACCCAATTCGTCGGCGAGCTGGAATTCGGTCCACTCAGTGCGGATCTGCGCGCCGGCTACGCCCAGACCCAGCGCGAGGCCCCTTTCGAATACAGCTTCCAGTATTTCCGCAACCCCGACGAATCCAATCAATATCGCGACTTGTGGCAGAACACGCTCGATGGTCAGCGCAGCCTCGCCAGCGTCGCCTTTTCGGACCTGACCGAAGACCTGTATTACGGAGCCGGCGATCTCAGCTACGAACTGTTCGACTGGGTCACGGCCACGGTCGGCTATGCCTATTCGAAGACCGATCGCTACTCGTCGCGGCGCGACTTTCTATTCCGTTCGAGCAACCTTCCGGTCCCGTTCAGCCTCTTCCAGCCGACCTATCTGCTGAGTGACGCGATCATCGATTTCGGCGAGGATCCGCGCAACACCGATCTGCCGTACCAGATCCAGCTGATCGAGCTAACCCAGGCCACGCCGGCCTTCATTGCAAATCTCGAGGTGCATGGCGCCTATGGCCAGCTGCAGTTGCAGCCGATCAGCGGCGCAGTCATCGAGGTTGGGTTGCGCTACGAGCGGGCCGAGCAATCGGTGGTGCCCGACACGAGCGTGTTCGCGGAGCCCGGCATCATCAATGCTTCCACCTTGCTCGAGAACGAGTATTATTTGCCGGCCGGAACGCTGACCTACGAGTTCGGCAATGGCCTGCAGGCGCGCCTTGCCGCGTCGCGCACGATCGCCCGTCCGCAATTTCGCGAGTTGATCTTCCAGCCGTACCAGGATCCGGAATCAACCCGCCTGTTCACCGGCAATCCGCTGCTCGTGGATAGCGAGCTGACCAATTACGAGGGGCGGCTCGAATATTACCTCGGTGGCAGCAATCGCGTGCTGGTCGCGGGCTTCTACAAGGATATCGAGCGGCCGATCGAAACCTTCTCCACCTTTACCGATGGTCGCGTGCTCAGCAGCTTCGCAAATGCGCCCAAGGCACAGCTCTACGGGGCCGAGGTGGAGCTTGAATATCATTACGACCTGATCGGGCTCGGCGGTGGGTTCGCGAGCAAGGAGCTGATCGCGATCGCCAATTACACCTACACCCAGTCCGAGCTGCAGGTGGAGGAAGGGGATCAGACCGCGGTGTTCGGCTCGTCTGTGTCGGACGCCTTGCTGTATTTCCGCGACGGCGTACCGATGACGGGGCAATCGGATCATCTGGCCAATGTGCAGCTGGGCCTTAACGACCTCGACCGGCTGCAGCAGCTGACCTTCCTGCTGTCCTATGCCAGCGAGCGGGTCGTCAGCCGCAGCTTCGGCAACTTGCCCGACATTGTGGAAGACCCCGGATTGCGCTTCGATATCGTCGCGCGGCAGGGCTTCGATCTCGGCGGTACGCAGGTGGAACTGAAGCTGGAGGCGCGCAACATCTTTGGGCGCGGCCACGAGGAATTCCAGGACAACGGGACCACCCGGATCGACATCAACTCCTACGATATCGGCACCGCCTACGCGGCATCCTTGTCGGTGACGTTCTAGAAGCGGGCCGGGCCGGGCGGAACTGCCGCTGGCCCGGGCATCGACGGCCGCCGCCCGGCCGTGCTTCTACGGCAGGTCGAGCACGTAGCCCCTGCCGTGGACGGTCCGCAGCAGCCGCGCCGCATCCACGCTGCGCAGGCCGAAGCGCAGCCGCTTCATCCATACATCCACCGTCCGCAGGCAATCGGGCTGCCCGGCCTTGCCCAGCGCGTCGACCAGCTCCTGCCGTGAGAGCACACGGTTGGGGTTCTGCGTCAAGAAGCGCAGCAAGCGAAATTCGTTAGGGCGCAGAGGGATCAGCCGCCCCCGCCAGCGGGCCTGCTCGCCCGCTGCATTGACCTGCAGGTCGCCGGCAATGATGAGCGACGCCGGGTTATGCAGGCGGGCCGAGGCATGCAGCGCGAGCACCCGGCTGAGGATCGTCTGCCGGTCGAGCGGCCCAACAGCGTAGTCGTCGGCCCCCGCCATCAAGGATCTGCGGCGATCCTCGCCATCGTTGCGCTCCAGCACCATGGTCAGGTGGGCTCCGCGCACACGCGGGTCCGCGCGGAGGCGGCGGCACATCTCGAGACCCGAGAGTTCGTCCAGCACCCAATCGACGAATGCCCATGCCGGCTCGTCGACCATCCGCCCAGGCCCCGAGGTGGGCAGCAGTTCGAAACCGAACAATGTCGCGCCATCAAGGAACGGCGCGAAGCGCGCAGCCGCCCGGTCTGTCGTGAAGATGCTGACCCGGTCCATTTCGCCAAGCGCCGCTGAAACCCCACGGATCCCTGCCGCCGGCATGTGACCCGCTTATGACTCCGGAGCAGCGCTCTTGCGGCGCCTTGCACACCCGTTTCGCCCCGCCGCGCGACGGCTGCGAGTGATCCCGGACCCGGAATTGCGCCCGCCATCAGAAAGCGGGCTGATGAGCTTGCACGATCGCTCGAGCGGTCCGAAGAAGGAGCTGTCGAGCACATGTGGGGAGCCCCACGCCTTGCTGCGCGGCCCGCCGCTTGCAAAGACCAAGCCTGGATCGGGCCGGGATGGGGCATCAATAGCCGGGGAACACCTCGGCCGCCGCGTTGCGGGCTAGAGGTGGTGCCGAACAGCCGGGCGACCTCATTGGCGCCCTTCGTCATGCGTCGAGATTGCACACAGACGGTTCTTACCCGTCGGCGAGCGACCTGCGTTAGATCAGGCGTAGCCGACGGATACCCTTGTGTCGCGCCGACGCTTGCCACGCTTAGCTGCCCCGATCGCGCCGAAGCCGACGATCATCATTGCCCAGATCGCCGGCTCGGGAACTGGCGAAACCTGCAGGTTAAAAACGGCTGGGTTGCCGGGCCATTGATAATCCGCGTTTGTACGGTGAGTTGACCGCTCAATCGTCCCCCGTTGATTCCGCCTGACGGCCGTTTTAAAACAGCGCACCAGCATGGCCGCACACTCGACGAAATCAAGCGCCACCGGATTGATCTGCCCCCTTCTGAGTGGTCCGAAATCTTTGTTATTTTGGATCATGGAGGAGATTGGAAATGG
>LXQI01000038.1:0-1001 GCA_001683845.1 Erythrobacter sp. ANT-B3C2
ATTTGTCCCATAGCGCTTCCTTCCAGCTAACAGTGAATAGTGCACCATCAAAGCCTGGGATCAAACAGCTAGGACAGGCGCGATGACCCGCCTCACTCTGACGACCACCGCCCGGCTTGCCCCTTTGCTGGCCATCTCCGCCGCAATGGCAGCGCCCGCTGCCGCGCAGGAGGCGCCCGCCGCACCGCTTTCGCTCGAGCACCGGATGCTGGTGCGCTGTTCGGCCGCCTTCGCGCTGGTGGCACACCGGCAGTTGCTGGGCGAGGAATGGGCGCTGGGTACCCGGCGCTCGAACAACGCGGGCGCGAGTATTTCGTGCGCGCATCGGCGCAGGTGATCGACGAGGCCGGGCTCGACCGCACGCAGGTGGCCGGCGCGCTCTCGGCCGAGGCACGGATGCTGGGCGAAGTGGCGGATCTGCGCGCGATCATGCCCGCCTGCCTCTCTGCGCTGGAGACCGCAGGGCTCTAGCTCCACAGCTGGGTTCAACCACGCGCCGGGCGCTCTGGACGCGCGCGGGTGCTTGCGGCAAGGAGGCGCCCTTAATGTGGCAGCTTCACGCCTTCCCGCTTTGCCCGTTCAGCCGCAAGGTGCGTCTCGCACTGGCGGAAAAAGGCGTGGGGTTCGAGATCCGCACAGAATATCCGTGGGAGGGGAGCGACGCGTTCCTGGCGCTCAACCCCGCGGGCAAGACGCCGGTGCTGCGGCACGCGGACAAGGCGATCACCCTGAGCGACAGCCAGGCGATCTGCGAATATTTCGAGGAGACGGTGGAGAAGAGCCCGCTGATCCTAGGCCCCGCCACCGCGCGCGCGGAGATCCGCCGGCTGGTCGCCCTGTTCGATGAGGATTTCTTCGCTGACGTGACCCGGCCGCTGCTGCACGAGAAGATGAAGAAGCGCGTGGTGCTGCGCCAGCCGCCGGACTCGGGCGCGTTGCGCAACGCGATGCGGCTGGTGCACGAACATCTGGAATATCTCGACTGGCTGGTCGACACCCGC
>LXQI01000038.1:1123-15482 GCA_001683845.1 Erythrobacter sp. ANT-B3C2
TCAGCGTGGTGGATTATCTCGGCGGGATCGATTGGCAGGGGCACGAGGAGGCACAGGGCTGGTACCGCGTGATCAAGAGCCGGCCGAGCTTCCGCCCGCTGCTGGCCGAGAAGATGGAGGGGGTGCCGCCCCCGGCGCATTATGCCGATGTCAACGCCTGAGCACTGGCGGCCACAGGGGCATCGCTTGCTTGCCGGCTCGCAGTGCCCTGCCCATATTGCGCGGCAGAGGAGAGTTTGATGACCGAAAAGCTGACCCTCAGCGATGGTGAATGGCGCGAGCGCCTGACGCCCGAACAATATCAGGTGCTGCGCCAGGCGGGCACCGAGCGCGCCTTCACCGGCAAGTATGAGAAGAACAAGCAGGCGGGCGAATATACCTGTGCCGGTTGCGGCCAGCCCCTGTTCCAGAGCGGCGACAAGTTCGAATCCGGCTCCGGCTGGCCGAGCTTCACCCGCCCGGCGGATGGTCGCGCGGTGGAGGAGCACCGCGACACCGCCTACGGCATGGTCCGCACCGAGGTGGTCTGCGCGGCCTGCGAGGGGCACTTAGGCCATGTCTTCCCCGATGGGCCGGGACCGGAGGGCTTGCGCTATTGCATCAACAGCGCCGCGCTTGAATTCAAGCCCGGGGGCGATTGAGCAATCCTGCGCAGCTGGCTTCTTGCGTTAACGCATCGTTTCACAAGGCTGGTGCAGGGGGCAGCACCACACGGGCGCGCGTGCCCGGCAACAGGATCGTCTAGCTGATGGCAGACCGGCGGAGGGGACCACCCTCCACACGCAGGCGGGCGAGCCCTCGGAACGAGGAGGGCTCGCGCTGGACGCTGTGGCTGCGCCGGATCGCCGTGGGGGGAAGCGTGCTGGCGTTGCTGGCGATGTTCGCGCTCGGCACCTCGGTCTATTTCGCGGCGCGCAGCATGCCCGGCTATTCGCGGTTGATGAGCAGCCAGGTGGGGCAGACCATCGTGGTGCGCGCGCGTGATGGCACCGAGATCGTCAGCCTCGGCCCCAGTTATGGCGAGTGGCTCCATTCCGACGAAATACCGCAGGTGATGAAGGACGCGATGGTCGCGGTGGAAGACCGGCGATACTATTCGCACTTCGGCGTGGATCCACTGGGCCTGGCGCGCGCGGTGTATGAATCGGTGGTCAACGGCGGGCGGGTGCGCGCCACCTCCACCATCACCCAGCAGCTGGCGCGCAACATCTTCCTCAATTCCAACCGCACGCTCGATCGCAAGCTGCGCGAGGCGGTGCTGGCGATGGCGCTGGAGGCCAAGTTCAGCAAGGAACAGATCCTCGAGCTGTATCTCAACAAAGTCTATTTCGGCGGAGGCGCCTATGGCATCGATTCCGCCAGCCGCAAGTTCTTCAGCCATTCCGCGCGCGACCTCTCCACCGGTGAGGCGGCGATCATCGCCGGGCTGGTCAAGGCGCCCAGCCGCTATTCACCCACCGCCGATGTGGATGCCGCGGTCAGCCGCGCCAATATCGTGCTGGTGCAAATGCGCCGCTATGGCGCCATCGGCGCGGCAGAGGCGGCAGCGGTGGACGTTTCCACCATCAAGCTGGAACAGGAGGAAGGGCAGAACTCGGCCCGCTACTTCACCGATTGGGTGCTGCCGCAGCTCGACCTTCTGCTGCCGTACGACAGCTTCGAGCCGATCGAGGTGTGGACCACCATTGATGTGGGGATGCAGCGCGCCGCCGCCGCCGCCGTGGCCAGCGAGGTGCCGGGCGGGGCGCAGGGTGCGCTGGTCAGCCTCGACCGTGACGGAGCGATCCTGGCGCTGGTGGGCGGCACCGATTACGTGGAATCGAACTACAATCGCGCGACCGAGGCGGTGCGCCAGCCGGGCTCCGCGTGGAAGCTGTTCGTCTATCTCGCGGCGCTGGAGGCGGGCTATACGCCCAGCGATCGGGTGTATGATACGCCCACGTCGATCGGCGGCTGGCAGCCGCGCAACTCCAATGGGCGGTTTGTCGGCGAGGTCGATCTGCGCACCGCCTTCGCCTATTCGATCAACACCGTGGCCGCCCAATTGGGCAACGAGGTGGGCTTTTCCTCGGTCGCCTCGATGGCGCGCAGGTTCGGCATCACCACACCGATCGCCACCAACCCGGCGATGGTGCTGGGAAGCTCGGAGGTGCGGGTGATCGACCTCACGCGTGCCTTCGCCTCGATCTCCGCGCGGGGCCGATCGATCGAGCCCTATGGCATCACCCGGGTGGTGACCGCCAACGGCGAGGAGCTGTACCGTCACCAGCCGAAGCCCGGCTTCCAGCTGGTGCCCGATTACGTCGCCGCCGGGATGACCGACCTGTTACAGACCACGGTGAACACCGGCACCGGGCGCGCAGCCGGGATCGGCCGGCCGGTGGCGGGCAAGACCGGCACCACCAGCTCCAACAAGGATGGCTGGTTCGTCGGTTTTTCCAGCGGGATCACCACCGGCGTGTGGATGGGCCGCGATGATGCGCGGGCCGTTCCGGGCCTCCAGGGGGGAACTGCGCCGGCCCGCGCCTTTGCCGCCTTCATGGAATATGCGGTTCGCGACCGCCCGCCGGAGGAGTTCGACACCGAGTTGCAACTGCCCGAATGGCAGCTGGAGCCCGACGAGGAATGGCTGTTCGGCGACCCAGACAATTATTTCTTCGGCGATGACGATGGCGCCTATGGCGGGCCCGGTGAAGGGGAGCGCCCGCTCTATCCGGGAGAGGACGGCGGCCCGGCCCAGCCGGGCAGGCGCTACGAGCCGGGCGCACTGCCGCAGCCGGTCAACCCAGACGCGCCGCCGGCAGCGAGCGAAGACTTTCTGGATCGCGCGACCGGCGCCAGGCCGAGCGAGGAGAGCCGGCGCCCGCCGATCAACGTGCCGGCGCCACCGGCCCCTCCGCGAAGCGTTGCGCCGCCGCCCCAGCAGCAGCGGACCGTTCCGCCCCCGTTCTGACAGGCAGCGACGCTGGCGGCTCGTCAGTGGCGCTGCATGGCGCTGCCAATGCCTCTGGTGGTTTCGCTTGCCGGTCGAACCGAGCCCCGCGAACAAGCACCCAAACACTGGGACCGGGCCCGAACGCTTGGCTTGAACTCAGCACCGCCAGAGGGCCGCGGCAAGGCTCTGCGCCCGCCGCGTGCCCGCACCACTCACCCCCGCCGGCCGCCGGGCGCGAGGATCAGCGCAGGCGAACGGGGACGAGCAGTTCCTGGCCCCCGCGCACGCGCACGCGCAGCAGCACGGCCTCGCGGCCCTCTTGGCGCGCGCCGCCGATCGCGGCCTCCAGATCGGTGATCTGGCTGACCTCGCGCCCATTGGCGCTCAGCACGATAGTGCCACGGCCCAGGCCCTTGCGCGCCGCATCGGAATTGGGGTCCACCGCTGTCACTACCAGCCCTTGCGTCCGGTCGCCTGCGCCCAGCTGGCGCGCGATCTGCGGCGTCAGCGGAACCGCCTGCACGCCGAGCGCCTCCACCACCGAGGCGTTCTGGGTGCCACCCTGCGATGGTGGGCCACCGGACGGTCCGTCGCTTTCCTCCTCGCCGAATTGCTGCGCGGCTAGCACTTCCGCGCTCGGCCTGCGGCCGACCTCCACCTGCACCGTGCGGCGCCGGCCATCGCGGACGATCTCCAGCGGCACGCGGCTGCCGGGCTGGATATTGGTAACGAGGAACGATAGCGTCTGGTCTGGGGTCACTTCCTGGCCGTTCACCTGCAGCACCACGTCGCCCGCCTGCAACCCGGCGCGCTCGGCAGCCTCGCCCGGCTGCACCGATTGGACGAACTCGCCGCGATTGGGCGGCAGGTTCAGCGCTTCAGCAAGATCGGGGTTCATCTGCTGGATCTGAATGCCCAGATAGCCCCGCATGATATCCTCGCCAGCGATCAGCTGGCGCACCAGCGGCGAGGCGACCTCGGCGGGAATGGCGAAGCCAATGCCGACATTGCCGCCCGAGGGCGAGAAGATCGCATTGTTGATGCCGATAACATTGCCCTGCATGTCGAACAGTGGACCGCCCGAATTGCCGCGGTTGATGCTGGCATCGGTCTGGATGTAGCGGTCATAGGCGCCGGCGCCCGCACGGCGCAGCACCGCCGAAACGATGCCGCTGGTGACGGTGCCGCCAAGCCCGAACGGGTTGCCGATGGCGATCACCCAGTCCCCCACGCGCGCCTGGCTCGAATCGCCGAAGCGCACGAAGGGGAACGGCTCGCTGCGTTCGATCTTGAGCACGGCCAGATCGCTTTCCGCATCCTTGCCGACGACCTCGGCCCGGTACTCGGTGCCGTCGGGCAGGGTAACGGTCACCTCTTCCAGCTGGGCGCGGCTGTCGGGCGCCACCACGTGGTTGTTGGTGACCACATAGCCGTCGGCCGAGATGATGAAGCCCGAACCCAGCGACTGCTGCTCGCGCGTGGTCGGCTGCCCCTGGCTGCCGAACAAATCGCCGAACGGCGTTCCGGCAAAGGGATTGTTCTCGACCGTCACACGCTGGCGGGTGGAAATGTTGACCACCGCGGGCTGCAATTGCGCGGTGAGATCGGCGAAGCTTTCAGGCGCTCCGGCGCGGGGCACCGCCTGGCGCATGTTCTGCTCGTCGTTCTGGGCCACCTGGGCGCCGGCCGGGAAACCAGTGGTGAGCGAAAGCGCGGCTCCGCCGGCGAGCAGGGCAGCGGTGAAGCCATAAGAATAGCGCACGAAGGTCAGGTCCTTTTCAATGGTCGGTCAGCGCGGCGCCACCCGGGCACCGGACCGGCTCGTTCCGCATACCATTCACCGTCCGGCGACTGAATACGGATTGAACGCCTAGCGGTTGCCGGTGCGGAACTGCCGCAAGTAATCATTATCCGGCGACATGATGATCGAGCTGTCGCCCTCGCCGCTCTCGAAAGTGCGGCGATAGCTCTGCATGGCGCGGAAGAAATCGTAGAACTCGGGGTCCTTGCCGTAGGCATCGGCATAGGTGCGGGCAGCATCGGCCTCGGCGGTGGCGCGGATGATCTGCGCATCGCGCGAGCCCTGCGCGCGGATCGCCGCCGCCTCCTGCTCGCGATCGGTTTCCATACGGGTGTAGGCCGCCTGCAGTGGGGTGCCTTCGGGAAGATCGGCGCGCTTTATCCGCACATCGATCACCTGGGCGCCATATTGCCGCGCCTGCCGGTCGAGCGCATTGCGAATGTTGGTCATCGCCGTGCCGCGCTCGGGCGTTAGCAAGGAAGCGAAGCTGCGCCGGCCGAGTTCCTGCCGCAGCACCGAATTGAGGATCGGCGCCAGCTGGCTGCGCAGGTTCTCCTCGGTGCCGGCATTGCGCACCATTGCCACCGGGTCGATCACCCGGAAGCGGGCATAGGCATCCACCTGCAGCCGCTGCTGATCGTTCGAGAGCACCTGCTGGCGCTCCATGTCGAGATCCAGAATCCGCCGGTCGACGAATTGCACCTGCTCGATGATCGGGATGCGCGCGACCATGCCGGCGCCCGTCTGGCCGTAGGGCACGTCGGGCCGGAACTGGTTGATCACCCGAACCGGCTCACCCGTTCGCACGACCACCGCTTGCTGCGTCTCCGGCACGATCACAATGCTCGAGAAAGCCGCCACCACCAGCGCCGCCGCCGCGATGATGGGCAGCTTGTAGCGTTCCCACAGCTGTTCCATCAGCGGGCTCCTGGGGCTGGAGCCGGGGCCGGTGCCGGGACCGGGGCCGCTGCCTGCGCGGTCCTGCGGCGGTTCACCTCGGGCAACGGCAGGAAGGGCGTGACATTATCGGTCTCGACGATCGTCTTGTCGGTCTTGCTGAGCACGCTTTCCATTGTCTCGTAATAGAGGCGGCGCCGGGTGACCTCGGGGGCCAGCCGGTATTCCGCGTAGATCTGGTTGAACTCGGAGGCATCACCCTGCGCCCGGGCGAGCAGTTGCTGCGAATAGGCCTCGGCGCGGTTGAGATCGGCATCCGCATCCTGCTGCGCGGCGGAAACGTCCTTGAACGCCTCGACCACCATGCGCGGTGGATCGGTCCGGTCGATCTCCACGCCCTGCACCAGCACGCCGGCGCGATAGGCATCGAGGATCGCCTGCATCCGCGTGCGCACGCGCTGTTCGATCTGCGCGCGGCCCGCACCCGAAAGCACCCGGTCGAGCGGGTGTTCGGACACCGATGCGCGCATCGCCGCTTCGGCCACTTCGCGGATCGATTCGTCAGGATCGGCCAGCTGGAACTGGTATTGCTTGAGGTCCTTGATGTTCCAGCGGACGAGGTAGCTCAGGTCGACCAGATTCTGGTCGCCGGTGAGGATCAGCTTTTCGCCCGTGCCATCGGGGATGGATTCGGAGCGGATCGAGGTCACATCGGTCACCGCCACGTTCTGGAACGGCCAGGGCAGGGTGAAATTCAGCCCCGGCTGCAGCGTGCGCGAATAGGCGCCGAAGGTGGTGACGAGGCCCTGCTCCTTGGGCCCGACCTGGTGAATCGAGGTGAACAGCAGCCACACGCCTGCGATCGCGCCGATCGCCAGTGGCAGCCAGCTGCCCCCGCCGGGCCGCTCAGGCAGTTTGAAGCTTGGCCCGCCGGGGCCACCAATTCGCCGGCGCGGGCCTTCAGGGCCGCGGTTGCGAAAGATATCGTCGATACTGGCCGAACGGCGCGGCCGCTCGGGCGCGCCGCCCCCTGGAAGCCACGGGTTGCGCGGCCCCTTGGGCGGATCTTCGCTGCTGGGCGGCGGCGTCGCCGAGCCATCATCCTCGGGCGGCAGCGGCTTGCCCCAGGGGCTGCGCTTGCCGGCCATGGCCAAGCCAATTCGTCCGATCATCCCGTCCCATCGTTCCATACGGTTGTTTATAAGCGCGGCTTACGGCAAAAAACAGGGTTCGCCGGACATTTTCGCTGCAGCGGCCGGCCAGACGCGCTAGCGGCGGCCGGCATGGCTCTTCCCGACGCGCTTCAGCGGCACATTCCCGCGCATCTCGCCCCGCGCATCCGTTCGGCCCGGCTGGTCGACGGCGTGGCCAATCTGGTGGTCGACGCCGCCGGCCTGGAGCGGGTCGAAGCGGCGGCGCTGCAGGCCCAACTCGAGCGCGCAGCGGGCGCGGCCGAGGGGGTGCGCGAGGTGCGCGTGGCGCTGATGGCCGAACGGGCGGAGCCGCCCCCGCAGCCCGCCCCGGAGCAGCGGATCATCGCCATTGGCTCGGGCAAGGGCGGGGTTGGTAAATCCACGCTGACCGCCAACCTGGCGGTCGCGCTCGCCCGCATGGGGCGCCGCGTGGGCGTGGTCGATGCCGATATCTACGGCCCCTCGCAACCGCTGCTGCTCGCCGCCGAGGCTCGGCCCGAAGCGGAGGGGCAGCAGCTGATCCCGGTGCAGAGCCCGCATGGCGTGGCGCTGCTCTCGATGGGTCAGCTGGTGCCCGCGGGCAAGGCGATCGCCTGGCGCGGGGCGATGGTGACCAAGGCGCTCGGCCAGATGATCGAGGCGCGTTGGGAAGATACCGAGCTGCTGCTGGTCGACCTGCCGCCTGGCACCGGCGACGTGCAGCTGACCATGCTGCAGAAGTTCCGCCCGGCCGGCGCAATCGTCGTTTCCACCCCGCAGGATTTGGCGCTGATCGATGCCACCCGCGCGCTCGACCTGTTCCACCAGGTGGGCGTGCCGGTGATCGGCATGGTGGAGAACATGGCCGGCTATGCCTGCCCGCATTGCGGCGAGCTATCGGACCCGTTCGGTTCGGGCGGAGCGGAAAGCGCCGCACTGGCGCTGGGCGAGCGGTTCCTCGGCCGCGTACCCCTGGCGCTGGAAATCCGCACCGCCAGCGATGCGGGGCAGCCGCCCGCCGCCGGCGACGGGCCGCAGGCCGAGGCGTTCCGCGCCATCGCGCAAGCGCTGGCCGACTGGCTGGACCGGGGCCACGCCCCAAGCACTGGCCCCGGCGGAGGCCAGGGCGCGGCAGAGCGGGGCTGAGGCCATGTGGCTGACACAATGCAGTTGACCCCATGCCAATAAGCCGGCGCAGGCTGCTGGCCGGCACGGTGGCGGGCGGCGGGCTGGCGGTCGCCTGGACGCTGCTGCCGCGCCGCTACGCCCACCCGGTTCCGCCGGGCGAGGGCGAGGTAGCCTTCGGCGTGTGGCTGAAGATCGCGCGCGATGGCGTGGTCACCGTGGCCGTGCCGCAGCTGGAGATGGGGCAGGGCATCACCACGCTGCTGCCGCAGATCGCCGCGATGGAATTGGGGGCGGATTGGCGGCAGGTGGCGGTGGAACCTGCGCCGGTGAGCGGGGCATGGCCCAATTTGCCGCTGGCCGCGCACTGGTCGCCACTGCGCGAGACGCTGGTTCCTGCGCTGACTGACGAGACCGGCGCGTGGCCCGACGATTGGCTGCTGCGCCGCTGGGCTGAGAGCAATCGTTTCATGGTCACCGCCGAAGGCACCGCGCTCGCCGCTTACGAGCGGCCCTGCCGCGAGGCCGCCGCCGCCGCCCGAGCGATGCTGGCGATGGCCGCCGCCGAACGCTGGGATGTCGCATGGGAGCAATGCCAGGCGGCCGAGGGTTTCATCGTGCATGGTCGCCGCCGTGCCAGCTTCGGCGAGCTGGCCGAGGAAGCGGCGCATTTCGATCCGCCCGATCCGCCGCCGCTGCGCCCCGCGCCCCCAGCGGAGCCCGCCGACTTTGCGGAGGAACAGCGCGTGCTCGCCTTTCCCCGGCTCGATCTGCCGGCCAAGGTCGATGGCAGCGCCCAATTCGCCGGCGACGTGCGCCTGCCGGGCATGGTCCATGCCGCGATCCGCCACGGCCCGCTCGATGCCGCCGAACTGTCGAGCTTCACCCAGCCACCCCGCCGTGCAGGGCTCGTCGGGGTGGTGAACGGAAGGCGCTGGCTGGCGGCGGTTGCGACTGACTGGTGGACCGCAGAGCGTGCGCTTGACGCCATGGCGCCGCGCTTCCGGCTGGCGAGCCCGGCCAGCAGCGCACGGATCGAGGAGGCGCTCGAGGCCGGGCTGCTGCGCGGCGAGGCGCAGCGCGTCTTCACCAGGGGCGCGGGCGATGAGGCTATGGGCCAGCCCACGCTGGCGCTGCGGTACGAGGCGATGCCCGCCGCGCACGGTACGATTGAGACCGCCAGCTGCACCGCGCGACTTCTCGAGGGTCGGCTCGAACTTTGGATTGCCGCGCAGGCGCCCGAGCAGGCACGGGCGGCGGCGGCCGGCGCGCTGGGCCTCTCGCTCGCCGACGTGGTGCTCTACCCCATGCCCGCGGGCGGCAGCTTCGACCGGCGGCTGGAGCACGAACATGCGGTCGAGGCGGCGCTGATCGCCCGCGAAATGGCTCGCCCGGTGCAACTGACCTGGTCACGCTGGCAGGAGCACCTGCGCCTGCGCCCGCGCCCGCCGGTCGCCGCCGTGCTGAGCGCGAAGCTGGTCCGCGGCGGCCCGATTACCGCCTTCCGCGCGCGAGTGGCCGCGCCTCCCGCCGCGCTCGAATTCGGCCGAAGGGTTCTGGGCAACCGCACCGCCTGGGGCGCGATCGAGGCGGTGGCTGGCCAAGGCGACCCGCTGGTGCTGGCCGGGCTGGTGCCGCCCTATGCCATCCCCGATGTCGCGATCGACCACGTGCCCGTCAGCCTCGACCTGCCGAGCGGGCGGCTGCGTGGGAATGCGCATGGCTACAGCTGCTTCATGGTGGAAAGCTTCATCGACGAACTGGCCCGCCGCCAGAGCTTCGAGCCGCTGTCCTATCGCATGGCGATGCTGGGCGGCGATCCGCGCCTCGCGCGATGCCTGCAGCGGGCCGCGCGACGCGCGCAATGGGGCGGCGGCGTCACGGGCAGCGGGCAGGGCCTCGCCTGCCACCGAATGGAGCTGGGCCAACGCAGCGGGCGCATCGCACTGGTGGCGAACGCAAGGGCGGGCGCCGAGGAGGGTGGGAGCGGCGTGGAGGCCCTGCGGCTGGTCGCGGCGGTCGATATCGGTCGGGTGGTCAATCGCGACATCGCGCTCCAGCAGATCGAGGGCGGGCTGCTGTACGGTCTGGGCCTCGCGCTCGGCTCGGGGTTGGAATATGAGCGCGGCATGCCGCTGCAGGGCAGCCTCGCCTCGCTGAACCTGCCGGGGCTCGCCGACACGCCCGAGATTGCGATCGAGCTGATCGATAGCGATGCCGGTCCGTTCGATCCGGGCGAGCTGGCGGTGGCGCCGGTGGCGCCGGCCCTTGCCAATGCGCTGCACTCCGCAACCGGGCTTCGCCATCGCCGCCTGCCGCTGCTATCGGGCGCAACATGACCTGGCAGAACCAAGCCCTCCCGCCTGACCATCCGCCCGTCTCCAGCGGAGCCGTGGGCGTCCTTCTGGTAAACCTCGGCACTCCCGACGCGCCCGATACGCCCTCGGTCAAACGCTATCTTGCCGAGTTCCTGTCAGATCGGCGGGTGGTGGAGATCCCGCCGATCGCCTGGCAGCCGATCCTGCGCGGCATCATCCTCAACACCCGCCCGAAGAAGAGCGCCGAGGCCTACCAGCAGGTATGGACCGAGGCCGGCTCCCCGCTCGCGGCGATCACCGCCGAACAGGCGACGAAACTGCAGGAGCGGCTGGGAGACAGCGTGCAGGTCGGCTGGGCGATGCGCTACGGCAGCCCGGCGATGGGCACCGAGCTGCAACGGCTGAAGGATGCCGGTTGCGAGCGCATCCTGCTCGCGCCGCTCTATCCGCAATATTGCGCCGCCACCACCGCTAGCGTTGTGGATAAGGCCGGGGATTGGCTGCGGGAAACCCGTTGGCAACCCACGCTGCGCACGCTGCCGCCCTATCACGACGATCCAGCCTATATCACGGCGCTGTCCGAGGACATCGGCCGCCAGCTCGACGCGCTGGATTTCGAGCCCGAACTGCTGGTGCTGAGCTTCCACGGCATGCCCGAGCGCACGCTGCACCAGGGCGATCCCTATCATTGTCACTGCCAGAAGACTTCCCGGCTGCTGGAGGCGGCGCTTGCGCGGCCGGGGCTGCGCCTGCGCACCACCTTCCAGTCGCGCTTCGGCAACGCCAAATGGCTCGGCCCGGCGACCGATGATGTGCTGGACCAAGAGGCGCGCGCCGGTACAAGGCGCCTGGCCATCACCGCGCCGGGCTTCTCTGCCGATTGCCTCGAAACGCTGGAGGAACTGGCGATCCGCGGCCGCGAGCAATTCGTCGAAGCCGGTGGCGAGCAGTTCCACGCGCTGAGTTGCCTCAACGCCGGCGCAACCGGAATGGCGATGCTCGAGACGCTGGTGCGCCGCGAACTGACAGGCTGGGTCTAGATCCCGCGGGCGCGGCGATGCTCAGCCGTTTAGCGCTTACCCCCCATCGATCGCCCCTTCGACGGCTTCAACGGCCTTAGTCGGCGGGCAATCCACTTCGTCCGCCGTACACGCGACTGCGGCTGCGCCAGCCCCGGCGCCCAGCAAGGCCACACAGCCGGACGTGCCGAGCCCGGCCAACGCGACAGCGACAAGTGATAGCTTTTTCATGATATTTTCTCCGAACTTCTGTCCGGCGAACGGCCCGGGGCCAGCCCTGTTCCGTTATGACACGGCGAGGCTGGAGCCAATGCTCAAGAGAAATCGATGGCGATGCCGTTCTTGACCCAATCGCCGTAGCGGGTGGGGCTAAGTTCCTCCTGCCCGTCTCCGGGCTTGGGCTCGGGCGGGGGCGCATCGGTCCAATGCGCGGGCTTTTCGAAGCCTTCCGGCCGCTGTGTGGCGCGCTTGATCATGGATTCCAAGTGGTGCGGGTGGCGCTGCAAGGCAAGGGCGGATAGGGCCATCGCCATGGCATCCCCTCCCGGAATCCCCGCCCGGCGCGCCGGCCTTCGCTTGCTCGATGCGGTGCTGCGCCGGGGCGCGACGCTCGACCAGGCGGACCAAGCGGCGATGGGCGGGGTCCCGCTGCCGGCCGACCGGGCGCTCGCCCGCGCCATCGCCGGCGAAGTGCTGCGCTGGATGGCCGATCTGGATGCGCTGATCGACAGCGCCACCCGCCAGCGCCTCGCCGGAGATGCCAAGGCGCGCATTGTCCTGCGGATGATGCTGGCGCAATGGCTGCGCCTGAACACGCCCCCCCACGCGGTGATCGCCACCGGGCTGGAGCTGCTTACGGGCGGTCCGCGGCGGCTGGCGCATGGCGTGTTCTCCACGCTGGTGCGGCAGCGGGTGGCGCTGCCCCAGGCGCCCACCCTGCCACCGGGCGTGGCGGAGCGCTGGGGCGAGCGGGCCGGCGCCATCGCCACAGGTCTCGCCGAGCCGCCGCCGCTCGACCTTACCCTGCGCGATCCGTCCGAAACTACGCTCTGGGCCGAGCGGCTGGGCGGCATTTCGCTCGCGCCGGGTCATGTGCGGCTGGCACGCGGCACTGCGGTCGAGCGGCTGGAGGGCTTCGCCGATGGCGCCTGGTGGGTGCAGGATTTCGCCGCATCGCTGCCCGCGCGGCTGCTGGGCGCGGGGGATGGACGCCGGGCGCTTGATCTGTGCGCCGCGCCCGGCGGCAAGGCGCTGCAACTGGCGGCGGCTGGCTGGCAGGTGACCGCGCTCGACATCAGCGATGCGCGGCTCGGCCGGCTGCGCGAGAACCTCGCGCGCACCAGGCTTTCGGCGGAGCTGGTGGTGGTCGACATGCTGGAATGGGAGCCGCCGGCGCCGTTCGACGCAGTGCTGCTCGATGCGCCCTGCACCGCCACCGGCACCGCCCGGCGCCACCCGGAGGTGCTGCACCGCATTGGCGAGCCGCAGATCGGCGAAATGGCGAGGCAGCAGGCGCGGATGCTGGAGCGCGCAGCCGGCTGGCTCGCACCGGGTGGCCGGCTGGTCTACGCGGCCTGTTCGCTGGAGCATGCCGAAGGCGAGGCACAGGCCTCGCGCCTGCCGCTGCCGCCCGAGCCGATCTCCGCCGCTGAACTGCCCGCGGGGCTTGAGCCCACCGCAGAGGGCTGGCTGCGAACCGATCCAGGAATGCTGGCGGACGCGGGCGGTATGGACGGGTTCCTCGTGGCGCGCTGGCAGGTGGATTGAGGGCTGAACCAATATCGACCGCAGGCGGCGACTGCTTGTGGGTGGAAATCGGGCATTGCCTGGCGACAATAATTCGAACACAGTGAAACAGGCTCGAGGGCTACTAATGAGTTTGATGGGAAACCCTGACTCATTTGATCACGTGCAAACCACTATCGAACCGGTCGATGCCGCCGGGCAGCACCGCGTTTTTATGCGCTACCGAGCCGAAAATAAGTTTGGCGGGATGAGCCTTGGGGCGGTAGAGGCTACGCTCGACAACACAGATTGCACGCCTACCAGCATGAGTTAGTCGGCTCTATCAGCGAACACTGCCCGCCTCTCTGACCCGTAGCGAAACTGGAGGTGTAGGCATGAGGTTCATCGCGGTTGATCTTGAAACTGCCAATCCGCGGATGAGTAGCATTTGCCAGATTGGTATTGTCACCTTCGAGGACGGCAAGGAGGTGGACGCGGAGGTTCGCCTTGTTGACCCTTGCGACTACTTTGACCCTTACAACGTCGCGATTCACGGCATCACTGAGGAGCAGGTGCAGGGCGCACCGCGATTCACCGACCTGCACGGCTGGCTATGTCAGCAAACGACAGGCCAGGTGGTCGCCTGCCATACGCACTTTGACCGAGTAGCGCTGGCGCAAGCGTGCGGGCTGCACTCCCTGGACCCTTTGCCGTGCAACTGGCTGGACACGGCGCGGGTGGCGCGTCGCGCATGGTCGCAGTTCGCACAGTCCGGTTATGGCCTATCCAACCTTGCACAGCACTTTGGCATCAGCTTCCAGCATCACGACGCGCTGGAGGACGCGCGCACGGCGGGTCTCATTCTGCTCAAAGCAATTGAGGAAACAGGCTTTGATACGGCTGAGTGGATCAAGCGGTGCCAAAACTCTGTCAGCCCCGGCTCGGGCGCAAACATACGGCGGGATGGAGACGGCGACGGTCCCTTGGTCGGTGAGCGCATCGTGTTCACCGGAGCGCTGATAGTCCCTCGTCGCCAAGCTGCTGACATGGCGCACGATGCGGGCGCGGCGGTAGAGGCGGGTGTCACCAAGACGACGACGCTGCTCGTCGTTGGCGACCAAGATATTGATAAGCTTAACGGTCAGAACAAGAGCAGCAAGCACCGCAAGGCTGAGAAGCTAATTGAGGCAGGTCAGGCGCTCCGTATTCTTGGTGAAGCTGACTTTATGAGCATGTGCCGCGCCTGAGCGCCGCAGCCGGTTTGAACAATATGCAATTGACGCTTGCGGAGGGTGCTGCTTGATCTGCCCCCTTCTGAGTGGTCCGAAATCTTTGTTATTTTGGATCATGGAGGAGATTGGAAATGG
>LXQI01000039.1 GCA_001683845.1 Erythrobacter sp. ANT-B3C2
TCTGTGGATGGCTCCCGCGTTGCAAGGATAATTTGAGGCTTGGCGTTGGGTCGGGTGCAGTCTTCTGTCCGGCCTGTTGTTGCGGTCGGCATATGACCGCTGGCCCTGATGGTATCCGCGAGCTGGGTCCCACTCTGCTTTGCAGGCTATGACGCCTTGGACATTCAGCGGGGTGTCCCGGCTCCCGGTCTGACCGGTGCGCCATCATCTCTCATCGTCCTCGCAACCTCGTGAAGCTCGTCTCCTTCCTAAGCTGCTACGGCGACAGGCGCCTGATAGGTGCCGCCGCGGGCCATGATCGCCCAGGCTATGCGCGCGGTGCGGTTAGCCGCCGCGACCGTGACCACACGCGCCGGCTTGCGCTGGAGCATGGCCGTAAGGCGCGGATCGACCGAGTCCGGCTTGGCTCTTGCCCGGCGGATCATCGAGGTCATGCCGAGCACCAGTAGCCGGCGCAGATAGCGGTCTCCCATACGCGAGATCCGGCCCATCCGCTCCTTGCCTCCCGAGCAGTTCTGGAGCGGCGTAAGCCCGAGCGAGGCCGCGAACTGCCGGCCAGATCGGAAGCGCTCGGGCTCGGTAACCGAAGCGGTGAGCGCAGTCGCAGTGATCACCCCGACACCGGGGATGGTCGCCAGGCGCTGAGACAGCTCGCTCGAACGGTGCCACGCGAGCAGCTCCTTCTCGAGTGCACCCAACTGGACCTGCAACGCGCCGATCTGGTCTGCCAGACCCTTCACCACGCGCTGGGCAAGCGGCGGCACCTCAGGCGCGTCGCCGGCTGACAGCCGTGCCGCCAACGCGAGCGCATGGTGCAGGCCGCGCGCCATCTCGATCCCGAACTCGGCCAGCAGCCCGCGCACCATGTTCACCAGCTGCGTGCGCTGCTTGACCAGCAGGTCGCGCGTCCGGTGCAGCGCCAACGCCGCCTGCTGCTCTGCCGACTTCACCGGCACGAACCGCATGCTCGGACGGGTGACCGCCTCGCAGATCGCTTCCGCGTCGGCAGCATCGGTCTTGCCGCGCTTCACATACGGCTTGACGTACGCGGGCGGCATCAGTCGCACCTCGTGGCCGAGCTTCGTCAGCTCGCGTGCCCACTGATGTGAGGTGCCGCACGCCTCCATGCCGACAAGGCACGGCGGCAGCTTGGCAAAAAACGGCTGCACCTGCGCTCGCCTCAGCGCCTTGCGAACGACCGTCTGGCAGGACGCATCAACCGCGTGAACCTGAAAAATGCTCTTGGCCAGATCGAGGCCGATCGTGCTAATCTCCATCTCGGGTGGCTCCCTTTGCTCGTGGACGCTTTGACAGCTTCCACACTTTGGCACCTAGATGCCGGGAGCGGGAGCCATCCACCCCATCTGCT
>LXQI01000004.1 GCA_001683845.1 Erythrobacter sp. ANT-B3C2
CCACGTGCCATCGCGCTGCGTGATCCACCCCCCGGCCGACTTCATGTGGTCCAGAAACGGAAACGACGAGCCGTAATAAGCATTGCCATCCAAATTCGCACCAACTTGCATCTCGGCCGCATTGACATACGGTGCGGGACTGGTGGTGGGGGCAGGCGCAGGCGCCATGGTTGGGGCAGGCGGTGCAACGGCAGTCTCTTGTGCAGCTGACGGCACGGCGCCATTCTGCGCGCAATCCGCGGCCATCAGCGGCAAGCTGAGCACTGCGGCGCTCAGCCATCTGGAGTTCTTCTTCTTGCCAAGACCGCTTAGACGGCCGGCTAGCGAAGACGCTTCCGCGGTTCGATCGACAACAATGGGCGGCAGGGGAAGGAGCGGGAATTGCATGAGCGCGAGCTACCGCACACAGGGCTAAGAACGCCTCACGCCAGCCTACGTGTATTTACCTAATCGCCCCTCAGCGTACCCTCAGCAATTCGTCGCAGTATCGCTGCCGATCCTAGCCCGGCAAGGCGTCAGTCCGGGCGGAAGCCCATGGCTGCGCCGTTCATGCAATAACGCTTTCCCGTGGGGCGGGGGCCGTCATCGAACACGTGGCCCAGATGCCCGCCGCAATCCGCGCAATGGACCTCGGTGCGGGGAAAGCCGATCTTGAAATCGGTCTTCGTGCCCACTGAGCCCGGTAGCGGGCGGAAGAAGCTCGGCCAGCCGGTATTGCTTTCGAACTTGGTCGTGCTGGCGAACAGCGCATTGCCGCATCCGGCGCAGGCATAGGTGCCCCGGCGCTGCTCATCGTTCAGGGCCGAGGAATAGGGCCGTTCGGTGCCCTCTTCGCGCAGGATGGCGAACTGGGCACGGGTCAGCTTCTGACGCCAGGCCGCCTCGCTCATCGTCACCGGGAAGCTCTTGGCCTCCGCCGCGCTGCCACACGCGGCTAGGACGGGCGCGGCGATGCCGGCGCCGAGCCAACCAAGGAGCGCGCGGCGAGTGGGTGTCTGGTCTACCATGAGCGGGCGCCTAGACCGGCGGTTCCGAACGCCGGCTGAATGGGTGCGCATTGTCGGCGGGGCCGCCAGCGCCTAGCTCCGCTTGCATGGAGGCGATGGATGAAGAGCAGCTCGCGGCGTTGAAGGGGCGAATGCAGGCGCAGGCCGGCGCGCTCGGCTTCGTGTCCGTGGGCATCGCGCCGGCGGCGGACGATCCGCTGCGCGCCCGGCGACTGCACGAATGGCTGGCCACGGGTGCGCACGGGCAGATGGAGTGGATGCAGACGCGCGCCACCCAGCGTAAGGGGCCGCAGAGCCTGTGGCCCGAGGCGCAAAGCGTCATCGCGCTCGGCATGAGCTATGCGCCGGGCCACGATCCGCTGGCGCTGGCGGGAGATGCGGAACGGGCGCGGATCTCAGTCTATGCGCAGGGGCGCGATTATCACGACGTGGTGAAGAAGGCACTAAAGGCGCTCGCCCGCTGGCTGGTGGCGGAGGCGGAGGGCGCGGGGCTGGAGTGTGCGCTTAAGGTGTTTGTCGATACCGCGCCGGTGATGGAGAAGCCGCTGGGCGAGGCCGCCGGGATCGGCTGGCAGGGCAAGCACACCAATCTGGTCAGCCGCAGCCACGGCAGCTGGCTGTTCCTCGGCGCGATCTACACGACGCTGCCCTTTGCGCCCGATCCGCCCCATGCGGACCGCTGCGGAACCTGCCGCGCGTGTCAGGATGCCTGCCCGACCGACGCCTTTCCGAGCCCCTACCGGCTGGATGCGCGGCGGTGCATCTCGTACCTGACGATCGAACATGCCGGGCCTATCCCGCACGAGTTTCGCAGTGCGATGGGCAACCGCATCTATGGCTGCGACGATTGCCTGGCGGTGTGCCCGTGGAACCGCTTTGCGGCCGTCGCCGCGCGCCACCAGGCCTTCGTGCCGCGGGCCGAACTGGTCGCGCCTCGCCTAGCTGAGCTACTGGCGCTCGATGATGCGGGCTTCCGGCGGCTGTTCTCGGGCTCGCCGATCAAGCGGATCGGGCGCAACCGATTCGTGCGCAACTGCCTCATCGCAGCCGGAAATAGCGGCAATCCGACCCTCTGCGCGCCCGTCGCCGCGCTGGTGGGCGATGCCGATCCAGTGGTGGCGGAGGCGGCCGGTTGGGCGCGCGCGCGGCTTACAGCAGATCGGCCAGCGGCCGCGTAGGATCGAGCACCGTCTGCGGATCGACCATCGCGCGCGCCTCCACCAGCTTGCGGCCCTGCACGTAGTCTTTCACGTTGTTCACGCAATCGATCGCCGCGAAGCGCCCGGCCTTGAGATATACCACCGAGAAGCTGCGCTCCTCCGGGCGTCCGCGCAGCACGGTGGCATCATGGCCGAGGCTGAGGCCAGAGGTCTGCAACCGTAAATCATACTGGTTTGACCAGAACCACGGCACCGCCTCGTAGGGCACGGGATCGCCGGAGATCGCGCGTGCGGCCACATGGGCCATGTCGTGCGCGTTCTGCACGCTTTCGAGGCGGATCACCGCGCCGTCGGCGTACGCATTGGAATGGGCGGCGCAATCGCCGATGGCGTAGACATCGGGCAGGCTGGTGCGGCAGAACTCGTCCACATCCACCCCGTCGGCGCCCGCTGCGCCGGCGGCGATCAGCGGGCCGATCGCGGGTACGATGCCGATGCCGGCGACCAAGATATCGCACGGGATCGTCTCGCCGCCCGCGAGGCGCACAGCGGTAACTCGGCCTTCGCCCTCGATTTTCTCGAGCCCGGTCTCGAGGCGGATCTCGACACCGTGCGTGCGGTGCTCGGCCGCGTAAAAGCGCGACAGATCCTCGCCGGCAACCCGCGAAAGCAGCCGGTCGCGCGCTTCGATCAGCGTCACCGCGCAGCCGATGCCCCGGAGCACCGCGGCCGCTTCCAGCCCGACATAGCCGCCGCCGACCACCACCACCCGCCGGGCGCCCGCAGCCAGCTCCGCGATCAGTCGATCGGTATCGGGCTTGTCGCGCAAGGCGTGGTTGCCCGGTAAATGCGCGCCGGGGCAGCTGAGCCGGCGCGGATCGCCGCCTGCGGCCCATATGAGCGTGCCGTAGGTGATGGCCTCGCCACCGGCGACCGCGAGCGTCTTGGCCAAAGGATCGACCCGGATCACGTTGGTGCCCAGCCGCAAGCCGATGGCGCGCTCTTCCCAGAAAGCGGGTGGGCGGATCAGCATGCGCTCGAACGGCTTGGTGCCCGAGAGGTAATCCTTGGAGAGCGGCGGGCGCTCGTAGGGGGGCATCTTGTCGCGCCCGACCAGCAGGATCGAGCCGGCAAAACCGCGCTGGCGCAGGGCGATCGCTGCCTGCGCGCCGCCATGGCCCGTGCCGACGACGACGATGTCCGCCCGGTTGGCTGGCGCCGTGCTGTCGCTCATGGCGCGCTTACGGCCGTTTGCACCGGTTGGAAGCGCACCCGAAGCGGCTCCGCACCGGCGCGAAACGGCGCTGGAATGGCCCTACGAGGGACCCGCAAGGGTGGCTCACCGGCGCAGCAGATTGCGGGCCTGGCTGGCGATCTGCGCCAGCATGGTCACCGAGAGCGGTGCGGCGGTCGCCTGCGCGCGGGCGATCATCGCGCGGAAACTGCGGATCGCGTCGGCATGCTTGTCGGCCCAGGTGTCGATCCGGGCGAGCGGATCGGACATGCCCGGCTTGGGGCAGATCCGCCGCAGGAACTCGAACCGCATCTGCTGAAAATCGCGCGCCAGCCCGGCGACCAGCAGCCGCTCCCACGGATCCGATGGGTTCATCACCGCGGCACGCGACTGGGCCCAATCGAGCCCCAGCCGCTCGCCGAGCGCGATGAAGGCATTGGTCAGCACCACGGGCTGCACCTTGGTCTCGCGCGAGAGGCGCGAGAGGCCGATGGCCCCGTCCACCGCGAACAGGCAGGCGACCTTGATCGCCAGATCCTCGGGCGCACCGGCCTCCGCCAGCGCCTTGGCGATGGTCTCCGAATGCTCGCGCGCCTCGGCGGCGAGCAGATCGTCGACATGATCCATCAGCTCGGCCACCGCATCGGCCACCTCGCCGATCAGCGCCGAGGGGGCGAGCACCGCGCCGCCCGCGCGGAGCAGATCGGCCATGTGTCCGCGCAGCGCCACCGCCGCCTGATCGAACAGCATCAACCGCGCGCGCTCGGGCATGTCAGCAATGTCGATCGCGTGCCAGATCGGCTCCATGTTCAGCAGCTGCGTCGCCGAGACGAAGGCGGCGGCGGCATGGGCCAGGCTCGCGCCCTCCTCCTCGGCCAGTTCGAACGGGTGGACCAGGCCCATCCGGTTGACCATCTGGTTGGCGACGACCGTGGCGACGATCTCGCCGCGCAGCCGGTGATCGAGGATCTCTTGCCGGAGATCTTCCTGCATCCGCTCGGGGAAATCGTTCAGCAGCAGCGGCTCGGCGGCGCTGTCGGCCGCAAGGTCGCTCGCCTCGATCGCATCCTGCAGCACCAGCTTGGTGGTGGAGAGCAGCACCGCCAGTTCGGGACGGGTGAGGCCGAGACCATCGCTCGCGCGGCGGGCCAGTTCCTCGCCGCTGGCAAGCCCCTCGCTGCGGCGATCGAGCTGGCCGAGGTCCTCCAGCGCCTCAATCAGGCGAGACTGCGAGGCCACCGCCTTGGCGCCGCCGGTCTGCGCGATGGACAGCGCTAGCGCCTGCAGCCGGTTGTCCTCCAGCACCAGCGCGGCGACTTCCTCGGTCATCTCCTCGAGCAGCGCGTTGCGGCGCTCTTCGGGCAGCGCGCCAGAGCGGACCGCGGGAGCGAGCGCGATCTTGATATTCACCTCGTTGTCCGAGCAGGCGACGCCGGCCGAATTGTCGATGAAATCGGTGTTGATCCGCCCGCCGCCTTCCGCTGCGCCTTCCAGCGCGAACTCGATCCGGCCGGCCTGGGTGATGGCGAGGTTGGCGCCCTCGCCGATCACCCTCGCGCGCACCTCCGCGGCGTTCACCCGTAGCGTGTCGTTGGCCGGATCGCCCACGTCGGCATGGCTCTGCTGGGTGGCCTTGATGTAGGTGCCGATGCCCCCGAACCAGATCAGGTCGACCGGCGCCTTGAGGATGGCGCTGATCAGCCCATCGGGATCGATCTCCTCCTGCTCCACGCCCAGCGCCGCGCGGGCTTCGGGCGAGAGGGCGATGGTCTTGAGCGTGCGCGGATAGATCCCGCCGCCCTTGGAGAGCAGCGTTTCGGAATAATCCGCCCAGCTGGAGCGGGGCAGTTGGTACAGCCGCTGGCGCTCGGCCCAGCTGGCCTGCGGATCGGGATCGGGATCGATGAAGATGTGCCGGTGATCGAAGGTGGCGATCAGCCGCAGCGTCTTCGACAGCAGCATGCCATTGCCGAACACGTCGCCCGACATGTCGCCGCAGCCGACCACGCGGATGGCATCGCTCTGCACGTCCACGTCCAACTCGCGGAAGTGGCGCTGCACCGAGAGCCAGGCGCCGCGCGCAGTGATGCCCATCGCCTTGTGATCGTAGCCGTTGGAGCCGCCGCTGGCGAAGGCGTCGCCCAACCAGAAACCGCGTTCGAGCGCAATGGCATTGGCGGTGTCCGAAAAGCTGGCGGTGCCCTTGTCTGCGGCGACCACGAAATAGGGGTCCGGCCCATCATGCACCACCACGCCTTGCGGGTGCACCACCTTGCCATCGACGATGTTGTCGGTGACCGAGAGCAGCGTGCGGATGAACAGCTTGTAGCTCTCACGCCCCTCGGCGAACCAGGCATCGCGGTCCAGCGCCGGGTTGGGCAAGCGCTTGGGATAGAAGCCGCCCTTGGCGCCGGTGGGCACGATCACCGCATTCTTCACCCGCTGCGCTTTCATCAGGCCGAGGATCTCGGTGCGGAAATCATCGCGCCGGTCCGACCAGCGCAGGCCGCCGCGGGCCACCGGACCGGCGCGCAGGTGGATGCCTTCGACCGCGCGGGAATAGACGAAGATCTCGCGCCACGGCACCGGCGTGGGCAGGCCGGGGACCAGCGCGGGATCGAGCTTGAGCGCCAGCGCCTCGGCACTGGACGGAGCGAAGGCGTTGGTACGCAAGATCGCGCGCACGGCGGACCAGTAGAGCCGCAGCAACCGATCGTCGTTGATCGCCGAGACCTGTGCGAGGCCTTCGGTGATCCGCCGCTCGGCCGCCTGGGTGGCGGCCTGGCGATCGCCGGCGAAGCCCGGATCGTGGCGCGCGCGCAGCAGCTCGGTGAGCGCGGCGGTGACGGCGGGCGCGGCCCGCAGCGCCTCGACCACGGTGTAGATGGTAAAGGCGATGCTCGACTGGCGCAGGTAGCGGTAGAGCGCGCGCAGCCAGTCGGCCTCCTGCGCCACCAGCTGCGTGCCGGTGACCAGCCGGTTGAACACATCGTCTTCCGCGCGGCCGTTGATCACCGCGTTGATCGCCTGTTCGATCGGCGCGGCGCGATCCAGCAGCGGGGCGGCCTCGGCCTTGCCGGGCAGGCAGAGGCTGAAATCGTGGATCGTGCCACCATCCGCACCGGTCAACTCGGTGGGCAGTTCAGCCAGCACACGGAAGCCGAAATTCTCCAGCGCGGGCACCGCGTCCGACAGGGGCATGGCCCCACCCAGCTGGTAGATCTTCAGCCGCAGTTGGTCGGGCGCGTCTGCCTCGTGCCGGTAGAGCCGCGCGTCGCGCTGCAGCGGGCGCTCCTCGTCGGCGATGCTCAGATGGCGCATCCGCTCGATATCCTGCGCCGCCTCGGCGGGGCCGTAAGCGCTGCGGTAGCCGACCGGAAAGGCATCGGCATAGCGCGCGGCGAGCGCGGCGGCGCGGGCCGGCTCCTCGGCATCAGCCAGCGCCGCCTCCACCGCGGCGGACCAGCCGCGCAGCATGGTTTGCAGCTTGGCATCGAGCGCCGCGCAATCGGGCTGGCCCACCTGGCCGCGGAAATCGAGCACGAAGCGCAGCATCGCCATGGTGCCGCCCTCCACCAGCAGGCTCCAGTCGAGCGTCTGCGCGCCGGTCTCGCGCTCCAGCAGCTCCTTGATCTGCAGCCGCACATTGGTCGAGAGCACATCGCGCGGGAGCCAGACGAAGGCGAACACATGCCGTTGCAGCGGCGCGAGCACCGTGGCGAGCCGCGGGCGGGGGCGGCTGCTGAGCGCCATCATGGCGATGGCCATGCGGGCAACGTCCTCGCTGGAAAAGCCGATGATCAGGTCGTGCGGTAGCGCGGTGAGCGCGTGGACCAGCGTCTTGGCATCGTGGCTGCCGGGGGGGAAATCGAATTGTTCCATCATCGCGGCCAGCTGGCGGCGCAGCACGGGCACGTGATCGGGCGGGGTGGCCAGCGCGGCGCTGGTCCACATGCCGGCGTGGATGGAGAGCGCGGCGACCCGGCCCTCCTCGTGCAGCGGCACGACGAACAGATCGTAGGGCACGTGCCGCCGAACGCGCGAAATGCGGTTGGCCTTGATGATCAGCGGGGCGCGGCCGGGCTGGGCGCCTGTTTCTGAGGCTTTACCGTCGAACCAGGCGAAGGCGCGTTCGTAGGTTTCCTCCGCCAGCAGCCCACGCCTGCTGTTGCTGCACACGCCCAGCAGCTGCGAGCGTTCACCGTCGCGCGTGCGGGTGAGGTGGCCCAGTTGCGTGATCCGCCCGGCCGCCAGCCAGCGCAGCAGCGCCGCGCCCTCGGCATCGGCCAGCCGGTCGGCATCCTGCTCCAGCAGCGCCTGCATCGCCGGCCAGTCGGTCACCGCGGCGCGGACGTCGGCCAGCGTGGCGGCCAGCTGCTGCTCGATCGCGCGGCGGACCTTTGCATCGAGCCGCGGCGTTTCAAGGTAGATCATCGATTCGTGCTTCTCGCCGGCCGAATCCTCTGCCGGGACCTCGGTCAGGCGGCCTTCCCCGTCGCGGCGAACGGGCACGATCGGGTGCACCAGCAGGTCGACCGCGAGTCCCTCCGCGGCGACGCCGGCGGTGACCGAATCGACCAGGAACGGCATGTCCGGATTGATGATGGCGAAGCGGGTGAAGCGTCGCTTCTCGTCATTCGCGGACCGCACTAGGAGCGCGGCCTCCTCGGGCCGCCGCTCGCGCGCCGCTTCGAACAGGAAGGCCGCGGCCTCGTCCAGCTGCAGATCGGAGAGCCGGTCCTCGCCGGGCAGCAGCGAGCGGGCGAGATGGGCGCGCAGGGCGTGGACGAGCTGCTGCTCGCCGGTGGAGAGCGGCGCCGAACTCGCGCCTGTGTGTTCGATGGTTGCCATAAGCCGCTCCCTTGCCGTGCGTTGGGCACAAGGACAATGGGCGGGTGCGCCGGGTCGTTCCGATCAGGCGGCGAGCGCCTCGGTGGTGAGGGCGAGCGAGCGGTGGCGGGCGGCGGGATCGAAGGTAGCGCCCGAGGTGATGATCTCGTCCGCCCCGGTGCGCTGGAGGAAGCGGCCGATCCGCGCGCGCACCGTGGCCGGGGCCCCGACCGCGCGCGCAGTGGAGAGGTGCTCCAGCATGGCCTGTGCGGCGAGCGGCAGGCCGGCGCGGTAATCGGGCACGGGCGGGGGCAGCTGGCCCGGATCGCCGCTGCGCAGGCGCACGAAGCTCTGGTCCTGGCTTGAGGCAATGGTCTCGGCCTCGCGATCGGTCTCGGCGGCGATCACCGTCATCGCGGCCATCACGTGCGGGCGCTCCAGCGCGGGCGAGGCGCGGAACTGCTGGCGATAGGTGGCCAGCGCCGCATCCAGCTGGGCGGGCGCGAAATGGCTGGCGAAGGCGTAGGGTAGACCCAGCTGTGCGGCGAGCTGGGCGCCGAACAGGCTGGAGCCGAGCATCCACAGGTCCACCCTCGCGCCCCGGCCCGGGGTGGCGACCACCGGCATTGCGGGATCGCCTTCGAGCAAGGCGCGCAGCTCGACCACGTCGTGCGGGAAGGCGCTGGCGGATTGGTGCAGATCCTTGCGCAGCGCGCGGGCGATTACCCCGCTGGCGCCGGGTGCGCGACCGAGCCCCAGATCGACTCGGCCGGGGAACAGAGCGTCCAGCGTGCCGAACTGCTCGGCGATGACGAAGGGGTTGTGGTTGGGCAGCATGATGCCGCCCGAGCCGATGCGGATGGTAGCCGTGGCATGGCCGACCGCGCCGAGCACCACCGCGGTCGCCCCGCCGGCGATGCCGGGCATAGCGTGGTGCTCGGCGACCCAAAAGCGGCGGTAGTTGGCGGCCTCGGCGGCCGCGGCCAGGCTGATGGTAGCGGCCAGCGCCTCGCCCACGGTGCCGCCTTCGCGCACCGGGACGAGATCGAGGACGGAGAGCGGGATCACGGCTGGGGGGCGCCTTCGGTGGTCTGGACATCGAGTTGGGCGAGATAGGCGCGGGCGGCGGCGGCCTCGGGCGAGCCAGAAGCCGTAGCGACGATCGATTGCCAGCTGGCGCGCGCCGCCGCCTCGCGCCCGGCCAGCGCGGCGATCAGCCCGGCCTCGAGGCCAATCGCTGGCCCGAGCGCGGGGTCGGCCGGGGCGAGCGCGGCCGCGGTTTCGATCTGCGCCTGCGCTTCATCGAGCTGGTCCAGGCGGCGGGAGAGGGTGGCGGAGAGCAGCCACACGCCGGCATCCTGCGGCGTAAGGCGGCGAGCGGTTCCCAGCATCGCCGCGGCCTCGTCCGGGCGGTTCAGCGACACCAGCGCGCGGGCGGAATCGGCGGCGATCAGGCCCGTCTGCGCGGTCTCGCCAGCCGCTTCGGCATCGCTGCGGGCGAGGGTGAAGGCGGTGAGCGCGGCCTCGGCTCGCCCGTCTGCGAGAGCGGCATTGCCGGCCATCGCAGCGAGACGGGAGCGGGCGGCGACCGCACCGGCGGGCAACGCCTCGCGGGCGGCGAGGAAGGCGTCCTCGGCCGCCTGCCAGCGCAACAGGCTGGTGTAGACAAGGCCCAGGCAGTGCTGCGGCGCGCTGCGCGCAGGGCCCGCTGCCTCGGCGAGCCAGCCCGAGGCATTGACCAGCGCGGTCGGCGGATCGCGCCGGGCCTCCTCGGCACAGAGCGCCAGCCGGTCCTGTTCGAGCGTGGGTGGGGGCGCGGCGGCAATGGCAGCCTGGGCGACGAGCAGGGCGGAGGCGAGGGTGAGCATGGGTCCCGGTCAGGCGAGGGAGGCGACGGTGCGCAGGAGGAGGGCGATGTCTTCGGGGCGCGAGAGGCGGTGGTCTGCGCCCTTGACCAGCGTCAGATGCACGTCGGTTGAATGCAGGGCGGAAGCGAGGCGCAACGATGTTGCAACTGGCACCTCGGCATCTTGCTGGCCGTGCAGCAGGCGCACCGGTGCTTGGATGGCGAGCGGCTTTGCGAGGAGTTGCAAGCCCTGTGCATCGCGCCAGAAAGCAGGGTGCGTGGGGGTCGGATCGGGGCCGTAAGGGTTCTCGCGCAGCAGTGTTGGCAAGGGCGGCGACCCGTTAGCGGCGGGGGGCGGCGAAGCGGGTGATCTGGGTCAGCTCCTGCACCAGCAGCAGCTCGGCGGCGGGGCTGTTGGCGAGCAGCGCGCGGTGGAGCGCGGCGAGGCGCTCGACCAGCCGGCCCAGCTTGCCCGCATCCCAGCAGCGCAGCTGGGTTTCGAGATCGCGCCGGTCCTTCCAGAATACGCGCCGGGCGCGCTGTTCGGCCTCCAGCAGATCGGGGATGCGGGTGCCTCGGCCGAGCTTGCCGGTCAGCTGCGCCAGCTGAGCCGCGCGCCGTTCCAGCGCCAGCAGCACGCCGACCGGGTTGAGCGCGAGATCGGCCAGCCGCTGCAATTCGCCCGGCAGCCGGCGGGTTTCGCCCGAGAGCACGGCGTTGACCAGCGGCATGAAACCATCCTCCTCCAGCCGCGCGCCGATCGCCTCGATCGCCTCGGCGGTGGCGGTGCGGGGCGAGTGGGGCGAGCCATCAAGATAGAGCGCCAGCTTGGTGACCTCGGATTGGGCGAGGCGCAGATCGAGCATGGCGGCGCGGGCGATCCGCTCGGCCAGTTCCTTGCTGAGTGTTACCCCGGCGGCACCGCCCATCCGCTCGACCTCCGCGGCGATGGTGCCGACATCGGGCGGGTAGAACATCGCCACCAGCGAATCGGCGCGCGGGGCGAGCAGCTTGGCGGTGCGCGACTTGTCGGTCGCCGAGCTGGCGAGCACCAGCACCGGGCAGGCGCCGCGCGCCTCTCCGGCATCGATCAGCTCGCACCAATTGTTCAGCGCATCGTGCGCCTCGTCTCCCGCCACCGTGACGAGCAGGTGGCGAGTGCCGCCGAACAGCGAGCTGGAGCGCGCCTCGTCCCCCAGCCGGACGGGATCGGAGCGCAGCTCGGCGCCGGCGAGCTCGACCCGCTCGCCGGCATCGGGGAGCAGCGCGACGAGGCGGGTGGCGGCGGCGGCGGCGCCGGCCTCATCCGGGCCGCAGAAGAACGCGATGGCGAGCTTGCCGGCGGCCCGCGCCGCGACGCTGGTAAAATCCTTCTGGGTGGCCTTCACCGCGCTACCGGCCGGGTTCCCGCAGGGCACCAGTTTCCCGCAGGGCGAGGCTCAGCCGGGTGACGATCTGGCCGGCGACTTCGCGGGCGAGGTTTTCCAGCGCGGTCTGCTCGGCGGCGATGGTGGCATATTCGCTGGAGACCACGTCGATCCCCGCATCCGAGCCCGCGCTGGCATCGACCACCACGGTGCCGCTGGCGAGATCGACCAGCTGGTAGCGGGCGCGCAGCGTGCGGCGCTCGCGGCCGATGGTCTCGTCGGTCAGCAGGCCGAGCGCCTGCAGATCATCGTCGAGCAGCACGTCGAGCCGGTAGCGCGGGGAAGCCGGCGTGCCGGACTGGCCGAGCCGATCGTTCAGCGCATTGCGCACCAGCCAGCCCGAGCGGCCTTCGATCGGCGGGACCTCGACCGCGGCGAGCTGGCGGGCGACCGGGCCGCTGCCGCCGCCGGCATACATCGGCTGGAGCCCGCAGGCGGCCAAAGGGGCGGCGAGCGCGAGCAGGAGCGCGGCTTGGGAGATGGTATGGTCGCGCGTCATGCGACGATGTTCACCAGCCGGCCGGGGACGACGATCACCTTGCGCACCGGGGCGCCATCTAGCGAGCGCTGCACCTTCTCGCTGGCGAGGGCGAGCGCCTCCAGTTCCGGGTTGGGGACGTCCTTGGGCACAATGAGCGTGTCGCGCAGCTTGCCCTTGACCTGCACCGCTATGGTGACCTCATCCTCCACCAGCAGTGCGGGATCGACCTGCGGCCATGGCGCATCGGCGACGAGGCCCCCGGTTCTTTGGGCCTCGCCCATCGCGGCCCAGCCTTCTTCGGCGAGGTGCGGCATCATCGGGGCGGCGAGCAGCAGCGCCGTGCGGATGGCGGTGGTGCGATCGGCCGAGGGGGGCGCCTTGTCGATCGCGCCGGCGAGTTCGTAGAGGCGGGCGACGGCCTTGTTGAAGCCGAGGCTCTCGATATCCTCGCCGACCGCAGCGATGGACTGGTGGGTCTTGCGGGCGAGCGCGCGGTCTTCGCCGGTGGCGTTGGAATCGTGTTGCTGGAATAGGCGCCAGAGGCGTTGGACGAAGCGGGCGCAGCCTTCGATGCCGCTTTCGGACCAGGGAAGATCGCGTTCGGGTGGGCTGTCCGAGAGCATGAACCAGCGCACGGCATCGGCGCCGTGGCGGGCGATGATGGTGTCCGGATCGACCACGTTCTTCTTCGACTTGGACATTTTTTCCACGCGGCCGAGCGTGACCGGGGTGCCGTCCTCGACGCGCAGGTAGTCGTCGCCGTTGCGGCGCACCTCGCCGGGGGAAAGCCAGCTGCCGTCGCCGGCGCGATAGGTTTCGTGGGTGACCATGCCCTGCGTGAACAGGCTGGCGAAGGGCTCCTGCACGTCCAGCTTGCCGCAGGCGGCGAGCGCGCGGGTCCAGAAGCGGGCGTAGAGCAGGTGCAGGATCGCGTGCTCGACACCGCCGATATATTGATCGACGGGCAGCCATTGGGCGACCTCGGCGGCGTCGAACGGCTTGTCCGCGGGTTGGCTGGCGAAGCGCAGGAAGTACCAGCTGGAATTGATGAAGGTGTCGAGCGTGTCGGTTTCGCGCCGGGCCTCGCCGCCACATTGCGGGCACTTGGTGTGCTTCCAGCTGGGGTGGCGATCGAGCGGGTTGCCGGGGGTGGCGAAGTCCACATCCTCGGGCAGGGTGACGGGCAGCTGATCGCGCGGGACGGGCACGGTGCCGCAGCCCCCATTCTCTTGGGCGCAATGCACGAAGGGAATGGGGGTGCCCCAGTAGCGCTGGCGGCTGACGCCCCAATCGCGCAGGCGCCAGACGGTCTTGCCCTCGCCCCAGCCTTCGGCCTCGGCGCGGGCGATGATGGCGCCCTTGGCGGTGGGCACGTCCATGCCGTTCAGGAAGGCGGAGTGGACGAGGATGCCCTCGCCGCTTTCGGCTTCGGTGAGCGGGGCGTCGGCCAGATCTGGCGAGGCGGCGACCACGCGCTGGATCGGCAGGGCGTATTTGGTGGCGAATTCGAAGTCGCGCTGGTCGTGACCGGGGACTCCCATCACCGCGCCGGTGCCGTATTCCATCAGCACGAAATTGGCGATGAAGACAGGCAGATGCTGCTGAGTGAAGGGGTGGCGGGCGCCAAGGCCGGTGTCGAAGCCGAGCTTTTCGGCGGTTTCGAGTTCGGCCGCCGTGGTGCCGCCCTGCTTGCAGCGCTCGATGAACTTGCCAGCGTCGCAATTGTTCATCGCCACGGCTTGCGCCACCGGGTGATCGGGGGCGACGGCGACGAAGCTGGCGCCGAAGATCGTGTCCGGGCGGGTGGAATAGACTTCGACCGAATCGCCGTTGGAGAGGTCGAAGCGGAATTGCAGGCCTTGCGATTTGCCGATCCAGTTCTCCTGCATCAGCCGGACCTTTTCGGGCCAGTGCTCGAGCGTGCCGAGGCCCTCCAACAGGCCGTCCGCGAAGGCGGTGATCTTGAGAAACCACTGGTCGAGCTGGCGCTTTTCCACCGGTGCGCCCGAGCGCCAGCCCCGCCCGTCCACCACCTGTTCGTTGGCCAGGACGGTCATGTCCACCGGGTCCCAGTTCACCGCGCTGGAGCGGCGGTAGACGAGGCCGGCCTCGTGCAGATCGAGGAAGAGGGCCTGTTCGTGGCCATAATAGGAGGGGTCGCAGGTGGCGAATTCCCGGCTCCAGTCGAGCGCGAAGCCGAGGCGCTGGAGCTGCGCCCTCATGGTGGCGATGTTCTCGTGAGTCCAGCCGGCGGGGTGGACGCCCTTTTCCATCGCGGCGTTTTCGGCCGGCATGCCGAAGGCGTCCCACCCCATCGGGTGAAGTACCTCGTGCCCGCGCATCTTTTTGTAGCGCGCGAGCACGTCGCCCATCGCGTAATTGCGGACGTGGCCGATGTGGATGCGCCCCGATGGATAGGGGAACATCTCCAGCACGTAGGCCTTGGGCCGGGTGCTGGCGCTATCCGCCTCGAAGCAGCGCGCCTTGGCCCAGGCCGCTTGCCAACGTGCATCGGCGCTGGCGGGATCGAACCGATTGTCGCTCATCGCGCCACTGCTTCACGCACCGTCGGACGCGGCGATCAGCCGATGGTGGAGCGCCGCAGGTCGCGCGCCTTGGTGAGGATGATGTCTTCCAGCCGCTGCACGGTGGCGGCCTGCACCGGCGCCTCGACCCAAGTGCCGGCCTGCAGCACCTGCCGGCTGGCGGCGACGCGCAGGGCGTCGGCGCGCAGATCCGAATCGAGGATCGAGACCGAGACCTTGACCCGCTCTCCCGGCTGCTCGGGGTTGGCGTACCAATCGGTGACGATCACCCCGCCCGCACTGTCTGCCTGCGCCAGCGGCATGAAGGCCAGCGCATCGAGGCTCGCGCGCCAGAGGTAGGAGTTCACGCCGATAGAGGTGACCTGCGAGGCGGCGATATCGGCCGCCGGGCGGGCATTGCCGCCGCCACAGGCTGCCAGCAGGGCGACAGGCGCCAGCAGGGCCGCGGCGCGCAGCCCGCTCGAGCGAAGGGAGAATAGGGGAAGCAAAGCCATGATGATTCCTGTCCGAAGCCGCGCCGTCCCGGCGGGCGGGTGGCGCGGATGGGCCTCTATAGCCGCCTTCGCTCGCGCGGCAAGGACGGGCCGCGCGGGGGGCGGCTGTGGACATGGGCAGCGGACGGGTTGAACGCGGTGTGAATCGCCTGCATTCTGGGGTTTGCCCGGCAGCGCGCCGAGGCCTTCTTGCGACGTGCCCCGGTCCTGCTGTGGGACGGGTGCAACAGTCTGCCAAAACAGCATCTTGCCGCCAAGACGCGGTTGGCCAAACGCCGGGCAACGCCTACACTGCGTAGCTAGGAGACGAGTCGCGGCGGGGTGGACAGGCAAGGAACTGTTTACCATGCCCATTTGTCTCTTGGGTATGGACGTTGCCGAGCAGGCGCGTCCGCATTTGGGGCTGAACTGGTGACGAGGAACAAGACATCGCACCGTTACCGCTGGCTGGGGCCGAGCCTCGCCGGCTGTGCCCTTGCGCTTTCGCTCCTCCCCAGCGCCGGCATGGCGCTCGGTGCGTTTGAGAGCAGCCGGCTGCTCCTCGGCGGTGATCGGCTGTCGATCTTTACCCCCGCTTCGGTCGATCCGCGGTTGGCCCGCCTCGTGGCCGAGAGCCGCGGCACCGCGGTCGGGCTCAAGCGCTTCACCCCCGCCGGGGTCGATTCGCGCGCCAGCCGCACGCTGACTGTGGCAGTGCGCGTGGATGCCGAAAATGCGCGAGCCATCCAGGTGCGCTCGGCGATCCAGGCAGCGCAGGACAATAGCAGCGATGGCGGCCCAGGGATCGCTATCGCTTCCACCCGCTACAATCTGGGCCTTGCGCGCGGCTATCAGGGCTTTGCGCAGAGCGCCCCGCGCACGGCGGTTGCGGGTCGGTTGGCCCCGGCGCTGTCCGCCAGCGTGGTGCCGACGCGGACGGCCGATGCCGCGATCCCCGATCTGGCCGAGTTCCGCCCCTCTCCGGGCGTTGCGCGCGAGGAAAGCCGCTTCGCTGCGCGGATTTCCGAGCAGGCGCCCGGTTTGGCCGGGCCCCGCATCTCTGCGCCCCAGACAATCGGGGCCGAGCAGACGGTGGACCTTGCCGGCAGCTATCGCCTGACCCGCAACCTCGATGTGACGGCCGGCGTGCGCTATTCGCAGGACCGCGACCGGCTGACCCCACTGCCCCCGGCGGCCGAGCGGGACAATCAGGCCGTCTATATCGGCACCCAGTTCCGCTTCTGACGCACGGGCGAAGTAGCGTGATTGCGAGAAGCCCCGCCACTGGCGGGGGTTTTCGTTTGGAGCGCGCCCGTTCGCTCCCCTAGGGTCATGCCCTCGAAAACATCCTTCATGCGAAAGGAGAGGATATGGCACGCGTTGCAATCGTTACCGGCGGGACCAGGGGGATCGGCCGGGCCATCTGCGAGACGCTGAAGGCGCAGGGCCTGACCGTCGCGGCCAATTATGCGGGCAATGAGGAGAAGGCGCGCGGCTTAACCGAGGAGACCGGCATTCCCGCCTTCCGATGGGACGTGGGCGACCACCAGGCGGTGATCGCCGGCTGCAGGCAGGTGGAAGAAGAGGTCGGCCCGATCGAGGTGGTCGTCAACAATGCCGGCATCACCCGCGACGGCACGCTGCTGAAGATGAGCTTCGAGGAATGGGACGAGGTGCTGCGCGTGAACCTGGGGGGTTGCTTCAACATGGCCAAGGCGTGCTTTCCCGGCATGAAGGAGCGCAAGTGGGGCCGGATCGTCAACATCGGTTCGATCAACGGCCAGGCGGGGCAATATGGCCAAGTGAACTATGCGGCGGCCAAGAGCGGCATCCATGGCTTCACCAAGGCGCTGGCGCAGGAGGGCGCGCGCTTCGGCATCACCGTCAACGCCATCGCGCCGGGCTATATCGACACCGAGATGGTCGCCGCGGTGCCCGAGAACGTGCTGGAGAAGATCATCGCCCGCATCCCCGTGGGCCGGCTGGGGCATGCCGAGGAGATCGCGCGCGGGGTGGCCTTCCTCGCCAGCGAGGATGGCGGCTTCGTGACCGGATCGACGCTCTCGATCAACGGCGGGCAGCACATGTATTGAGTTGGTCTGCTTGAGTTGGCCTGCTTGAGTTACGGCGCGCGGCTGGTTAGCAGCAGCCGCGCGGCCCCCCGCTGGTGGTGGGCCGCAACCAGCAGGCAGGGATGACATACATGGCCGAGACGCGCACCGCCGAAACGCGCACAGAGAGCGATACGATGGGCAAGATCGAGGTGCCCGCCGACCGCCTGTGGGGCGCGCAGACCCAGCGCAGCCGCGAGAACTTCCGCATCGGCGGCGAGTGCATCCCGCTGCCCGTGGTGCACGCTCTGGGCACGGTGAAGCGAGCGGCGGCGCTGACCAACCAGCGGCTCGGCCTGCTTGATGAGGGGCTGGCGAAGGCCATCGCCGCGGCGGCGAGCGAGGTGGCGAGCGGGGCGCTGGACGAGCATTTCCCGCTGGTGGTGTGGCAGACCGGATCGGGTACCCAGAGCAACATGAACGCCAATGAGGTGATCGCCAACAGCGCCAATATCGCGCTGGGCGGGGAGCCCGGCACCAAGGCGCCGGTACACCCGAACGATCACGTCAACATGAGCCAATCCTCCAACGACACCTTCCCCAGCGCGATCCACATCGCTGCCGCGCGGGAGCTGTGCGGCGCGCTGCTGCCGGCGCTCCGTGAATTGCATGCCGAGCTGGCGGCCAAGGCCGCGGCTTGGCAGCACATCGTGAAGATCGGCCGCACGCACACGCAGGATGCCACCCCGCTGACGTTGGGGCAGGAATTTTCCGGCTATGCGCGGCAGGTGGAGGCGGGGATCGAGCGGATCGAGCTCACTCTTCCCGGCGTGCTGGAGCTTGCGCAGGGCGGTACGGCGGTGGGCACCGGGCTCAATGCGCCCAAGGGCTTTGCCGAGGGCATTGCGGAGGAGATCGCGCGCGATACCGGCCTGCCGTTCACCAGCGCGCCCAACAAGTTCGAGGCGCTGGGGGCAGAGGATGCGCTGCTGTTCGCGCATGGCGCGATCACCGCACTAGCGGCGGCACTGTACAAGATTGCCAACGATATCCGTTTCCTGGGCTCGGGCCCACGCTCCGGCTTGGGCGAGCTGGCGCTGCCGGCCAATGAGCCCGGCTCCTCGATCATGCCGGGCAAGGTCAACCCGACCCAGTGCGAGGCGATGACGCAGGTGTGCGCACAGATCTTCGGCAACCAGGGGACGCTGGGTTTCGCCGGCAGCCAGGGGCAATTCGAGCTGAACGTCTATCGCCCGGTGATCGCCTATAATTTCCTGCAATCGGTGAAGCTGATGGGGGACGCGGCCAGCAGCTTTACCGAAAACCTGCTCAAGGGGCTGGAGCCGCGCGAGGACAATATCCGCCAGGCGGTGGAGAATTCACTGATGCTGGTGACCGCGCTGGCGCCGAGCATCGGCTACGACCATGCCGCGGCGATCGCGAAGGATGCGCATGCGAAAGGCACCACCTTGCGCGAGGCGGCGATCGCCAGTGGGTATGTGAGCGGCGAGGAGTTTGACCGCGTGGTGCGGCCCGAAACGATGCTCGGGCCTGACTGAGGCTGCGGTTGGGCCTGGGAGCGAGATGGCGCTCTATCACCCGCCGGTGAAGCGCTCGGTCGAGATCGCCGGGCACAAAACTTCGATTAGCCTCGAGCCTCTGTTCTGGGATTTGTTGCGCGATGCGGCGGAGGCCGAACGCATGCCGGTGAACGCGCTGGTGGCGCAGATCGACAGCGAGCGGATCGGCGCTGAGAATCCTTCCGGTTTGGCTGGGGCAATCCGTCTGTGGTTGGTCGCCCGGCTGCGGGATGGCCCGCAGCCAGGCGAACCGGATCAGTAATTGGCGGGGGGATCGCTGGCCGGGAAGCTCTGGTCACTCGCCTCGTCGGCCTCGGTCCATTCGCGGTGCTTGGTGTCACCCATCGAGGCGGGGCCGGCGTTGCGAACTTGCGAGAAATTGTCGCTGTCCGATTCGCCCGGGGCGAAAGCTGAGTTGCCGGAGGTCTTGGATTCGACGAAATATTTGTACCCGGCATAGCCGAGCGCGCCGAGTGCTGCGAGTTTAAGAATAGCCATCGTGTGGTCGCCTTTTTGCTGTGCTGCTTTCCAACGCTCGACCGGGACGAAGGTTCAAGCCGAATGGAAATGCTGCGGCGCAACTTGGATGGCGGTTGACCCCGTCCCTGCCGGACCGGTAACGCCGGGCGCATGAGCAGCCGCAAACCCATCCGCAAAGCCGTGTTCCCCGTGGCGGGGCTCGGCACCCGTTTTCTGCCCGCGACCAAGGCGATTCCGAAGGAATTGCTGCCGATCGTCGACCGGCCGCTGATCCAATATGCGGTGGACGAGGCGCGCGAAGCGGGAATCGAGCAGATGATCTTCGTGACCGGGCGCGGGAAGACCGCGCTGGTCGAGAATTTCGACATCGCCTACGAACTCGAGGCGACGATGAAGGAGCGCGGCAAGGATATGTCGGTGCTCGACCCGACCCGCTTTAACCCGGGCGACCTCATCACCGTACGCCAGCAGGTGCCGATGGGGCTGGGCCATGCGGTGTGGTGCGCGCGCTCGATCGTGGGCGACGAGCCGTTCGCGGTGCTGCTGCCCGACGAGCTGATGGTGGGCCAGCCCGGCTGCATCGCGCAGATGGTGGAGGCCTATAATGAAGTGGGCGGGAACCTGATCTCGGTGCTGGAAGTGCCAATGGAGGAGGTTTCCAGCTACGGGGTGATCGACCCGGGCGAGAGCCGCGGCGCGCTGACCGAGGTGCGCGGGCTGGTGGAGAAGCCCAAGGCGAACGTGGCGCCTTCGAACAAGATCGTCTCGGGCCGCTACATCCTCCAGCCGGAGGTGATGTCTGCGCTCGATAAGCAGGAGAAGGGCGCCGGGGGTGAGATCCAGCTGACCGATTCGATGGCCAAGATGATCGGGCAGCAGCCGTTCCACGCGGTGACCTTCGCGGGGCGGCGTTTCGATTGCGGCAGCAAGATCGGCTTTGTCGAGGCGACTTTGACGCTGGCGCTGGAGCGGCCCGACATCGGCGCCGAAGTGCGCAAGGTGATCGAGCGCCTGCTCGCCCGCTAAATCGGGATTGGCACCAGGGTGGCAGCGCCGTCCGTCCGGTGGGCGGCCGCGATGCCGGACCTCGGGCGAACCAGACCGGGACTTTGCGCAGAACAATTTCGGAGCGGGAAACTTGGCTGCCGCACTCAAGGTCAGTGACCCAAGGCGAATCTTTCAGCGTGGGTTTGCAATCCAGCCGATCTGGAAACCAAAAAAGGGCGCCGCTGGCGGCGCCCTTCAACCTATTGTGCCTTGCGGCAAGCAGCGAGATCTTAGTCTTCCGGGCCGCCCATCGCCCCGGTGTCTTCGGCAACAGCGAGACCGGTGTACATGTAGGGGAGCGGATCGACCGGATAGCCGGCCACGCGCACTTCATAGTGCAGGTGCGGGCCGGTGGAGCGACCTGTGGAGCCAATATAGCCGATCAGCTGGCCCTTGACGACCTGATCGCCCGGGAACACCGCGAAGCCGGAAAGGTGCGCGTAGCGGGTTTGAAAGTCGCCACCATGCTCGATCTGGATGTAATTGCCGTAGCTGCCCCAGTAATCGGCGCGGGCGATGATGCCGTCCGCCGTGGCGTAGACCGGGGCGCCGGTGGGGCCCGCGAGATCGACGCCGTTGTGCGCGCGCCGGCTGCCGAGCACCGGGTGCATCCGCATACCGTATCCGCTGCTCAACCGCACGCCATCGACCGGCATCCGCGAGGGGACCGATACCCGGGCGCGGCCAATGGGAACGGTAGGAGCGACGGTGACGTAGGGACGATCCTCGATCGCCTTTGCAGGGCGATTGGGCGAAGTCCAGCTGGCGAACAGCTCGGTGAATTCCTGGTTGCCCGGGGCACCTTCGGCCTCGGCCTTGATGATGCCGCTGAGTTGCGCGGCGGTTTCGCCTTCGTTGGCCAACGCCGGTGTGGCGGTGAGCGCAAGCGCGAGACCCGTAATGGCAGTGAAAGCGTGCTTGAAGATCATGCGACCCCTATTTCCGTCGTCTGCGCCCGGTGCCGGGCTGGTGGCGGTTTCGTGGCATTCTTGACCCGCAGCGGCTCCCAAAAGTGCCAGCGGAGAATTATTCAGAGACGGTCGGAACCCCCCCGCCCTCTCGGTGATTTGGACTTATCTCGATCGTGAGCACTCGCGCAAGAGCAGCATAGAATGTGCGCGGCAGACCGGCTGCAAGGCGGGCTGAGTCGTTGAATGGGGGCTTCAACGCGCCGGAAACATGCTGCTTTACGAGCATTTGCCAAAGCTTTTCGGGGTCTTCGCCTCGATTCGCCGCTTCCGCCTGGAAGTGCTTTGCGCCGGTGGCCACGTGGCGGATTTCGTCCTCGAGGATCCGTTGCAGGATCCTGGCGCCGGTAATGTCACCCTGCGAGCGCACGCGGTCAAGGATGGCGGGGGTGACGTCGAGACCGCGCGCTTCCAACACCATCGGCACCACGGCCAAGCGGGCGACAACATCCCGCTCGTTTTGGCCGCCGCGTCCCACAATCCATCATGCGCCGGGAGCGCGCCATAGAAGGTGCCGAGCTTCCGCAGGTGGCGCTGGATCAGCGCGAAGTGCATCGCCTCCTCGGCGGCGACCTGCAGGAAATCGGACACGAAGGCGGGGCCCTGCGCCGCGCCGAAGCGGCCAGCCATATCGAGCGCGAGGTCGATGGCGACGAACTCGATATGCGCCAGCGCGTGCCACAAGGCGATCCGCCCGCGTTCCGATCCGCCGCGCCGCCGCTTGGGCATACGGCCGGGCGCGAGCAGCTCGAGCCCCGTGGGCAGCGCGGGGCGGGCGGGCATGGTGTCGGTGAAATCCCATGCGAGCGTGCCCTGGCGCCACTCTCGCGCCAGCGCCCGCGTGGCCATCACCTTGGCGCGCGGCTTGCCGGCCAGCAGCGCGGCGCGGATTCGCTGCGAGAGGCTGTCGCCAGCAGGAGTCTGGGCAATGCTCGTCATGCCTTGCGCTAGCGCTCCTGACGGCCCGGGCGCAAGCGCACAGGGCTGGTGTGTGAGGGTGGTTGAACGGACGGCGCGGGACGCGACAAATGGCGACACTTTCGCTCACGCCGGGCATAAAGCTGCGACAGGGGCGGCGTAGAGCTGACCGCGTGGAGTGGCGGGGCGCTGCTTGCTCCCCCAGAGACCGGCGCCCCGTTGCTTCATTGCCCCGGCCACACGGCCTGGACCTGTATCCATGACGCGGCGGGGGCGGGACACATGATGGTGCCCCGCGCACGGCCGCTGTAGGAAGGATCTGCCATGACCCACGGAACGCTGTTCGCCCCGATTGCCGCCGCTGCTGCGCTGTTCGCCGGCGGGACCGTTATGGCGCAAATGCCGGGCGGTGACGCCCGGGTGGGCGGCGGGATGACCCGGTCTCAGGCGCAGGAGCGCGCCGCAGCGGCGTTCGACCGGCTCGACATCGACCGCGACGGCCAGCTCGACCACGCTGACCGCGCAGGCCATCGGCAGGCGCGGTTCGACCGCCTCGACACTGATGGCGATGGGGCGATCAGCCGCGACGAGTTTGCTGCGCAGCGCAAGCGGCCGATGCGCGGCGCCATGAGCGGCGAGCGGCGCGGCGAGATGCGTGCCGAAGCCCATGGTGGCGGGCGAATGGGGCGATGGGGCGGCAGCGGTGAGGGCGGCGCGATCGGCCGCGACGATTTCATCGCGCAGGCCTTGGCGCGGTTCGACCGGGCCGATGCCGACGGCGACGGTACGGTGACCGCCGCCGAGCGCCGCGCGGCGCGCGAAGGCCAGCGGCGCGGTCGGGGCGCCGCCGAGTGATGGCCGGCACCGGCCGATGAGCGAGGCGGGACCGGTCCGCCTGCTGCTCGTCGACGACGAGGCGAGCCTGCGCGAACCGCTGGCGGGCTACCTTACCCGCCAGGGATTTATCGTGAGCGAGGCGGCGAATGCGGCCCGCGCCCGGACGATCCTGGTCGAGGAGCAGCCCGATCTTGTGCTGCTCGACATCATGATGCCCGGCGAGGACGGACTGGCGCTGTGCCGCCATCTGGCCGAAACGCGCGACCTACCGGTGATCCTGCTGACCGCGCGGGGCGAGGCGACCGACCGCATCGTGGGGCTGGAGATCGGCGCAGACGATTACGTGGTCAAGCCGTTCGAACCGCGCGAGCTGGTAGCGCGAATCCGCTCCGTGCTGCGCCGCGGGGCGCGGTCTGCGGGGGCGCCCGCGCCCGAGGAGGATGCGGTGTACGAGTTCGAAGGCTGGCGGCTCGACCCGCTCAAGCGGCGGCTGAGCGACCCCGATGGCACGGTGGTGCCGATCTCCTCGACCGAGTTCCGGCTGCTGCTGGCCTTCCTGACCCATCCGCGCCAGGTGCTCGACCGCGACCGGCTGCTCGACATGGTGCAGGGGCGCGAGGCGCATCTGTTCGACCGCGCCGTGGACAACCAGGTCAGCCGCCTGCGCCGCAAGGTGGAAGTGGACCGGGCCGACCCGCGGCTGATCCAGACCGTATGGGGCGGCGGCTATTGCCTCGCCGCGGACGTGCGGCGAATCGCGGGCGAGCGCTGATGCCCCGAAGTCTTTGGCCCAAGAGCCTGTTGGGGCAGATGCTGCTGGCGGTGGCGGTGGCGCTGTTGGTGGCGCAGGCGATCTCCGCCGTACTGTTGTTCCGCGCGGCCGAGCAGCGGCGCGAGACGCGGGCCGCGAACCAGCTCGCCTTCCAGCTGGTGGACGACACCAGAGCCAATGCCGGGGCAGATGCCGGGCTGAATGCCGTTGCAGCTGTTGGAGCGCCGCGCCGGGAGAAGCGTCGCAAGCACTGGCTTCGCGTCGAACGCTCGGCGGCCACCCCGCTGCGACCGGGCGAGGTGCGCGATGCCGATCGCGAGGCGGGTCTGCGCGCGATCCTGGCCGAACAGGGCGTGGCCGCCGGCGAGCTGCTGGTGACGGAGCGGATGCTGCGCGACGACCTTCATTACCTCTCGGAGCTGCAAGGCACCTGGCGCTGGCCTGCCGCGAGCGAGGCCGGGAGCGATCGCCTGCTGCTGGCCGCGCTGCGCCAGCCGGGAGCGGCCACCTACAGTATTGCGCGCATCCCGGCGCCGGAGCGCGATTTGGGCCGGTTGTGGGCGCTGATCGCGCAGACGCTGCTGCTCTATGCGGTGCTGGTGGGCGGGCTGGCCTGGCTGCTGCGGCGGATCACCCGACCGCTCGCGGCACTGACCGCTCGCGTGGAGAGCTTCGCCGAGACGCGCGCCTGCCACGACCAGATCGCCCCGTCCGGCCCGCAGGACATGCGCCGGCTGATCCTGGCGCACAATGCGATGGAGGCGCGGATCGCCGCGCTGCTGAACGAGAAGGACGTGATGCTGGGCGCGATCGGGCACGATCTCAAGACCCCGCTTGCTGCGCTGCGCGTGCGGATCGAGCTGGTCGAGGACCCGGCCGAACGCGAGCGGATGGCGGCCACGATCGAGGATATTGCCCGCTCGCTAGATGACATTCTTTCGCTTGCGCGGGTGGGCCGGCCGAGCGACCCGATGGAGCGGACGGATTTGGCCGCGCTGGTCGCCTGGGTGGTGGAGGAATATGAGGACATGGGCGAGCCGGTGGTGCTGCTTGAAAGCGAGCGGCTGGCGTTGCTTCTGCGCGCGACCTGGCTACGGCGGGCGCTGCGCAATCTGATCGACAACGCCCTGCGCTATGGCGAGCGGGCGCAGGTGGCGCTGGTGCGTGAGGGAGGTGAGGTGGTGATTCGCATCGAGGACGAGGGGCCGGGCTTTCCCGAGCAGGAGATCGCCGCGATGCTGGAGCCGTTTGCCCGGGGCGAAGCCTCGCGCAACCGGGACACCGGCGGTGCCGGGCTCGGCCTCACGCTCGCACGCGCGATTGCCGAGCAGCATGGAGGGCGGCTGGTGCTGGCGAACCGCACGGACGGAGCGGGGCGCGTGGGCGGGCTGGTGGCGGAGCTGCGGCTGCCGCTCTGAGGGCAAACGGGCTCGGGTGTCGCGGTTCAGCGCATCAGCCCGCCGATCAGATTGCGCACGAAGCGGCCGGCCAACGGACCGGCAAGGCTACTGGCCAGCGAGCCGAGCCCCGACGTGGCGCCGGTCTTCATCGGCCGGGCGCGCGAGGCCTTGCCGGTGATGGCACCGGCGGCGATCGCCGCGGCCGAGCCCGCGGCCGAGCCTGCCGCGCTCTTCATTGCCCGGCCCCAAATATCGGGGCTCTTGCGTTCGCGGCGGCGGACGCTCTCCTCGCCCTTCTCGGCCACCTCGTCGGCGGTGGCGGCGGCGTCGGCCGCCTTTTGCGCGAGCACCTCAGAGGCGCTCTCGCGGTCGACGGCCTCGTCGTACTTGCCGCCGAATGGGCTGGCCGCCTGGATTGCGGCGCGCTCCGGAGGGCCGAGCGGGCCCAGCCGCGAGCGCGGCGGGGCCACCAGCGTGCGCTGCACCACCGAGGGCGCGCCATCGGGCAGAAGGGTGGAGACCAGCGCCTCCCCCACGCGCAGCTCGGTGATGGCGGTCTCAACGTCGAGCGAGGGGTTCTCGCGGAAGGTTTCGGTCGCGGCGCGGATCGCCCGCTTTCCGCGCGGGGTGAAGGCGCGCAGCGCGTGCTGCACCCGGTTGCCGAGCTGGCCCGCCACCGCCTCGGGAATATCGACCGGGTTCTGAGTGACGAAATAGACGCCCACGCCCTTGGAGCGGATCAGCCGCACCACCTGCTCGATCGTGTCGAGCAGCGCCTTGGGGGCATCGTCGAACAGCAGGTGCGCCTCGTCAAAGAAGAACACCAGTTTGGGTTTTTCGACATCGCCCACCTCGGGCAGCACCTCGAACAGTTCGGCCAGCAGCCACAGCAGGAAGGTGGCGTAGAGCTTGGGGCTGCGCATCAGCCGGTCGGCGGCGAGGATGTTGACGATGCCACGCCCCTCCTCATCGGTGCGGATGAAATCCTCGATTTCCAGCGCCGGCTCGCCGAAGAACAGCGCTCCGCCCTGGCTTTCGAGCGCCAGCAGCTGGCGCTGGATCGCGCCCACGCTGGCGCGGGTGACATTGCCGAAGCGAGTGGTGAGCTCGGCGGCGTTCTCGGCGGTGTGGACCAGCATCGCCTGAAGGTCGGCCAGATCGAGCAGCAGCAGGCCCTGCTCGTCGGCAAAGCGGAAGGTGATGTTGAGCACGCCCTCCTGCGTCTCGTTAAGGCCCAGCAGGCGGGCCAGCAGCAGCGGGCCCATTTCCGAGATGGTGGTGCGAATCGGGTGGCCCTGCTCGCCGAACAGATCCCAGAACACCGCCGGGCAGCCTTCGTAGGCGTAGTCTTCCATGCCCAGCTCGCGGGCTCGGGTTTCCAGGCTGGCGGCGTGCTTGAAGGTGGGGGAGCCGGGCATGGCGATGCCGGCAAGGTCGCCCTTCACATCGGCCAGGAACACCGGCACGCCATTGGCGCTAAAGCCTTCCGCGAGGCCCTGCAGCGTCACCGTCTTGCCGGTGCCGGTGGCGCCGGCGATCAGCCCATGGCGGTTGGCGCGGGTGAGATCGAGCCCCTGCCGCTCGCCATTGCCGCCCAGCCCGATGAAGATTGCGTCCGCCATCCTGCGCTCCCTCGCTTCAGCCGGGATCAGTGGCGCAGCGGCGCGGGCGCGGTCAAGCAATAGACACGTGGCAAATTGGCTCTAGAGCACTGCCGATGGCCAACCCCTTCGTCCTGCTCGACGACGCGCGTGCCGAGGGGGCGGGCGACGCGCTGCTGTTCGAGAATGCGGCCGAACTGTTCGTGGCGCGCCGGCCGGACGAGGTGCTGCCCGTGCTGGCAGCGGCCGAGGCGGCGCGGACCGAGCGGGGCGGAACGCTGGCGGGTTATCTCGCCTACGAGGCCGGGTTGGCGCTGGAGCCGCGGCTGGCATGCCACGCGGCGGCGCGGACCGGCGCGGCCGGGCCGCTGGTGTGGTTCGGGCGGTTCGAGCAATTCGCGCGGGTCGCGGCCGCCGATGTGCCCGCCTGGCTGGCGGCTCGCGGTGGGAGCGGGGCGGCCTCGATCGGGCCGCTGGTGCCGGCGCTCTCGCCCGGCGCCTATCTAGCGGCGTTCGACCGATTGCAGGAGGCCATTCGCGCGGGCGAGATCTACCAGGCGAACCTGACCATGCCGCTGGTGGGGGCGGCCAGTGGCGATCCGGTGGCGCTCTATGCGGCAATCCGCCCGGCGGCGCTGGCCGGCCATGGCGCGCTGGTGTTCGACGGTGCGCATTGGCTGCTCAGCTTCAGCCCCGAGATGTTCTTCGAGTTGAAGGGCCGGAAGGTGGAGACCCGCCCGATGAAGGGCACTCGCCCGCGCGGGCGCGATGCAGCCGAGGACGGTGCTCTCGCGCAAGAACTGGCCGGATCGGTGAAGGAGCGGGCCGAGAACCTGATGATCGTCGATCTGATGCGCAACGATCTCGCGCGGGTGGCGCAGGCGGGCAGCGTGGCGGTGGAGCAGCGCTTCGCGGTGGAGACCTACCCCACGGTGCACGCAATGGTCTCCACCGTCCGCGCCGAACTGACGGGTGGGCTGGGTGCGATGGACGTGCTGAAGGCGCTGTTCCCCTGCGGATCGATCACCGGCGCTCCCAAGATCCGCGCGATGGAGTGGATCGACACGGTCGAGCCCGATGCGCGCGGGGTTTATTGCGGGGCGATCGGGCGGATCGGAACAGCCGAGGGCGGGGTGCCGGATGCGGCGTTCAGCGTCGCGATCCGCACGATCCGGCTCACGCCGGGCGAGAACCAGCGGCATTCCGCGGTGCTCGGCGTGGGTGGGGCGATCGTGGCGGATAGCGACGGGCTCGGGGAATGGCGCGAGTGCCTAGTCAAGGGCGGCTTCGCGCGCGGCGCGGCGGGCGGGCATGATCTGATCGAGACGATGCGGTTCGAGCCAGGCACAGGGGCCGTGGCGCTGCTGGCGCTGCATCTGGACCGGCTGGGGGCCAGCGCGGCGGAGCTGGGGTTTGCCTTCGAACGGGCGCTGCTGGTGGAGCGGGTCGCGGAGCTGTGCGAGGGTCTGAGCCAGCCCGCAAAGCTGCGGCTGGTGCTCGCGCGCAGTGGCGAACTGGCGCTGGAGAGCGCCCCGCTGCCGCCGCCGCTGCCCGATCCCGCGCCCTGCGTGGCCCTGCCGCTGCCGGTGGACCCGGGCGACTGGCGGTTGCGGCACAAGAGTAGCGACCGGCACTTTTACGCCGATGCGCTGGACGCCGCGCGTGATGCCGGCGGAGCCGAGGCGGTGCTGGTGCGCCCCGACGGGCTGGTGACTGAGGGCAGCTTCACCAATCTCTATATCGAGCGCGAGGGGCGGCTGCTGACCCCGCCCGCCGCTCTCGGCCTGCTGCCCGGCGTGGGTCGGCGCGCGCTGATCGAGGCGGGGCGTGCGGTGGAGGCGGAGCTGCGGCTGGAGGACCTTTCGGGCGGCTTCTGGATCGGCAATGCGCTGCGGGGGCTCAGCCCGGCGCGGCTGGTGCAGCCATGAGCGCCGCACGGAGCGACCGGCTGAGCCCGGCGCTGCAGCGGATGGCCGCCTCGCAGACGTCGGCGATGAACGACCGTGCCAGCGCGCTGCGCGAGGCCGGGCGCGACATCATTTCGCTTTCGGTCGGCGAGCCCGATTTCGCCACCCCGCCGCACGTGATCGCGGCTGCCAAGGCGGCTCTCGATGCGGGAGAGACGCGCTACACGCCTGTCACCGGCACCGCGGCGCTCAAACGCGCCGCGGCGCTGCACTTTGCGCGGGACCTGGGCATCATCGCGGCCGAACCGGCGCAGGTGGCGGTGACGGCGGGCGGCAAGCAGGCGATCTTTGCGGCGCTGGCCGCCACCGTGCGCGAGGGGGACGAGGTGATCGTGCCTGCGCCGTGGTGGGTGAGCTACCCGCAGATGGTGCGTTTCTGCGGCGGCACGGTGGTGCCGCTGGAGACCCATGCGGGCGACAATTTTCGCTTCGATCCCACCCGGCTAGAGGTGCTGATCACGCCGCGCACGCGCTGGATCATGCTCAACAGCCCCGGCAACCCGACCGGCGCAGTCTATCCGGCGCCGATGCTGGAGGGCATCGCCGAGGTGTTGCGCCGCCACCCGCATGTGCTGGTGATCTCGGACGATATTTACGCGCCGCTGAGCTACACCGATGCGCCGCACACCACAATGGCGGCACTCGCGCCCGATCTGGGGCCACGCATCTGCACCGTCTCGGGCGTTTCGAAGAGCCATGCGATGACGGGCTTTCGCATCGGTTTCGCGCATGGGTCTGGCTGGCTGATCGAGGCGATCGGCCGGCTGCAATCCAACACCAGCGGCAATCCCTGCTCGATCAGCCAGGCGGCGTCGGTCGCGGCGCTGAAGGGGCCTCAGGCATTTCTCGGCGAATGGCGCGAGGCCTTCCGCCGCCGGCGCGATCTGGTGGTGGCGGCGGTGAACGGCGTTTCCGGACTTTCGACCCCGGTGCCCGACGGGGCGTTCTACTGCCTGGTCGATGCCGGGCCGTTGATGGCGCGTTACGACGGTGACGACAACGTGCTGGCGCTGCACCTGCTGGAGCATGGCGTGGCGGTGGTTGCCGCCAGTGCATTCGGAGGGCGCGATGGATTCCGCATCAGCTTCGCCGCGGGGGAGGCCGTACTGGCCGAGGCCATGCGGCGGATCGCCCGGGCCCTTTGTTGAAAGAGGCGCATCCATGGACATCCCCATTCTGTACGAAGACGGCGAGGCGCTGGTGATCGACAAGCCGGGCGGCCTGCCGATCGAGCAGCCGCGCGCCGGCGGGCGCTCGCTGGAGGACCATTGGGACGATCTGCGGCTCGGCTTCCAGCGCCCGCCGGTGCCGGTCCACCGGCTGGATACCGATACATCGGGCTGCCTGCTGCTGGCGCGTAACCCCAAGGCGCTGAAGCGCTTTTCCGCCGCGTTCGAGCAGCGGCTGGTCGAAAAGCTCTATTTGGGCGTGCTCGACGGCGTGCCGGCGATGAGCGAGGGGATTGTGGAGCTGTCGCTCAGCAAGATCAGCAGCGCCAGCGAGGGATGGCGGATGATCCCGGCGCGCAAGGGCAAGCCCGCGCTTACCCGCTGGCGCGTGCTGGACGAGCGCGAGGGCCGCGCGCTGGTCGAGTTCCGCCCCGAGACCGGCCGGACGCACCAGATCCGCGTCCATGCGGCGAGCGGCATCGGCGTGCCGCTTCTGGGTGACCCGGTCTATGGCCGCAACAAGGGCGCCCGCCGGACGATGCTGCACGCCGCCGCTCTGCGGATCGGGCGCGAGGGGAAGCCCCCGGTGGTGGCGCAGGCGCCGATGCCAGCCGATTTCGAGGCGCTGGGGTTCGCGCCCGTGCCGGCGGAACAGGGCGGCGATGGCTGACCTCGTCGAGCGCGCCATGGGCCTCTTGGAGGAGAGCTTCATCGCCGCCTCCGGCCCCGGCGGGCAGAACGTCAACAAGGTGGCCAGCGCGGTGCAGCTGCGGGTGAACATCTATCGCCTCGGGCTGTCCCCACCCGTGTTCCACCGGCTGAAGGTGCTGGCCGGCAGCCGGCTGAACACCAGAGGCGAACTGGTGCTCGATGCGCGCCGCCACCGCACGCAAGAGGCCAACCGCGCCGATGCGCGCGAGCGGCTGGCCGAATTGCTGCGCGCGGCCGAGGTGGAGCCGCGCAAGCGGGCAAAATCGCGCGTCAACCGGGTGGGCAAGGAACAAAGGTTGCGTTCGAAGAAGGCGCGCGGGACGGTCAAGGCCGATCGCGGTAAAGTCGAATGGTAGCGTTGGGCACGCTTGACTTTCGCCCGGCCCTGCCGCAAGGGCGCCGGGCTTAGGGGCGGCGCCGCGCGCGTCGCCCGTGTTGTTTCGGGCGACCGCCTACTGATCGGCGCCCCAGTGCGAACATTCAGGAACCGAACCGATGGCGAAGCCCGCAACCGTCAAGATCCGGCTGAACTCCAGCGCCGGCACCGGCTTCTTCTACGTGACGAAGAAGAACCCGCGCAACCAGACCGAGAAGATGTCCTTCCGCAAGTACGATCCGATTGCCAAGAAGCATGTCGAGTTCAAGGAAGGCAAGATCAGGTAAGCCTGCGCGGAGCACCCTGTGGGCGGCTTCGTTCCTTTGCTCAACCTGCATGGGGGGTTCACGACGGGTTCAATGGGGCTCGCGCAAAGGCGCCGTATGTCGATGAAAGGCGCCGTATGTCGCAGATGATCCGCCTTCCTACGCAACGGCCGCTGACGGCCGCTCTCGCCGGTGCTCTGGCACTGGCGCTTCCCGCCTCGCTCGTGTTGCCCGTAGCCCCGGCCGCGTCCCAGCAGCGCGCCGCCGCGCAGGGCGCCCAGCTTGACCGGGTGGTGGAGGCGTTGCGCGCAATCTCCACCATGCGCGCCAATTTCACCCAGACTGATCGCGCGGGCAGTACTGTGGGCGGCACGCTGACGCTCAAGCGCCCGGGCCGCATTCGCTTCGAGTACACCAGCGATGTCAACATGCTGGTCGTCGCCGACGGCCGCTCGCTGACGCTGGTCGATTACGACGTGCGGCAGGTGCAGCGCTGGCCGATCAGCAATTCGCCGCTGGGCGCGCTGCTCGACCCGCGGCGCGACGTGAAGCGCTATGGCCGTCTGATGCAAACGGCCAATCCCGGTGTCACCAGTGTCGAGGTGAAGGACCCGGGCAAGCCCGAATATGGCACCATCACGCTGGTGTTCGTGGACAATCCGTCCGCGCCCGGCGGTCTCGAACTGAGCAGCTGGGTGGCGCTCGACGCGCAGAACACGCGCACGACGGTGCGGCTGGCCAACCACCGCTACGGCCTCTCGGTGCCGGACAGCGCCTTCACTTATCGCGACCCGCGCCGCACCACGCGGCGTCCTGGCTGAAGCGTCTCGCGGCGGGCGGTTGGGCGCTTGCGGCCAGCCGTTGCGCGCTATTCATCGGGACGAAAGCAGACAGCCCTTAAGGATAGTAGGGAGACGGCACGGAGGCGGGCTTCCCCCCTGTTGCCCTGCCGACCATATATTGCCGTCTCGCAAAAGCGTGACGAACGCTCAAGAGGAACCCTCGCTCCCAATGCCCCCGGGGGCGGGGGTTTTTCATCAGCCGCGCTCGTCCCGGTGCAGGTTTGCCGCCGCGGGCGTTGAAGCGTTCGGGCCGCTCCCCTATCGGGCCACCATGGTCACCATCGCCAGCTGGAACATCAACTCGGTCCGCCTGCGTCTGCCGCTGGTTGAGCGGCTGCTGGCCGAGGAACGGCCGGACGTGCTGTGCCTGCAGGAGATCAAGACAATCGACCAGACCTTCCCCGCCAAGGCGCTGGCGGCGATGGGCTATCCGCACCAGGTGGTGCACGGCCAGAAGGGCTACCACGGCGTCGCCACGATTAGCCGCATTCCGCTGCGTGAGATTGCGCGGCACGATTGGCAGGATAATGGCGAGGCGCGCCATGTCGGTGTCGAGCTGCTGGGGCCGGGGCAGGGCGTGGTGCTGGAGAACGTCTATGTTCCCGCGGGCGGCGACGTGCCGGACCGCGCATTGAACCCCAAGTTCGGGCAGAAGTTGGACTTTCTCGAGCGGATGACGCGCTGGGCCGATGCGCTCGAACGGCCGACGGTGATCGTCGGCGATTTCAACATAGCTCCGCTCGAATGCGACGTGTGGAACCACCGGCAGCTGCTCCAGGTGGTGAGCCACACGCCGATCGAGATCGAAGCGCTGCAGCGCTTCAGCGACGCGCATGGCTGGGCCGATATCGGTCGCGAGCAGATCCGCGCGCCGGACCGCTGCTACACCTGGTGGAGCTACCGCTCGCCCGACTGGAGGAAGAACGATCGCGGCCGCCGGCTCGACCATGTCTGGGCCTCGCCCGAGCTCTCCGCCACCGTGCGCACCCACCGGGTGCTCGAGCCGGCGCGCGATTGGGCGCGGCCGTCGGACCACGTGCCGCTGCTCACCGAGTTCGCGCTCTGAGCGCCGCGCCCTCCTCCCGGCGTGCGGCGCAGGCGGTAGATGCGCTCCGCCATGGCTGGCCGATTAAGGTCCGCGGGGCGCCGCTGCTGCTGCCGATCGAGACCGCGCCGGGCGAGGTGCGATCCAGCCATGCCCTGATTTCCGCTGCCCGGGCGGCAACGCTCAAGCTTGCCAACCAGCGCGCGGCGGCCGACCCGCACAGCGCGGTTCTGGTGCGCACTGCCGATCCGCTCGATCTCGCCGCTGCCCGCGCCATTGCCGACCCTTCAATGGACCTCGCCACACCGCTGAAAGGACCGTTCCTGGCCGAGCCGCTCGACTGGTTGGAGGAAGCGGGCGCGGCGATGGAGCTGGCGCGGATCGCGGGAATCCTGCCGGCATTCCTGGTCGCACCACAATCCGCCGCCGAGGCGGTTGCGGTCTTGCCAGAGGATGTCGCCGCGCTGTCCGATCCGGCCGCGCTTGCCATCGCCACGCGGGCGCGATTGCCGCTGGCCTCGTGCGAGGAAGCCGAGATCGTGCTGTTCCGCAGCCCCGACGATCTGCGCGAGCATGTCGCGCTGGTGCTCGGCCGGCACTCGGCGGAGCGCGTGCCGCTGGTCCGGCTGCACTCGGAGTGCCTGACCGGCGATATCCTCGGCAGCCTGCGCTGCGATTGCGGGCCGCAGTTGGACGCCGCGCTGGAGTCGATGGCTGCGGAGGCGCGCGGCGGCGGGTGGGGCGTGTTGCTCTACCTGCGGCAGGAGGGGCGCGGGATCGGTCTCGTCAATAAGATGCGCGCCTATCGCCTGCAGGACCAGGGCTTCGACACGCTGGAGGCCAACCGCCGCCTCGGCTTCCCGGCGGAGGCGCGCGACTTCCCGGTGGCGGCGCGGATGCTGGCCCTGCTGGGCGTGGGCGCGGTGCGGCTGATGACCAACAATCCCGCCAAGCTCGCGGCGCTCGAAGCGGCAGGGGTGCACATCGCTGAGCGCGTGCCGCACCGCCTGCCAGCCAATCCGCACAACGCACGCTACCTCGCCACCAAGCGCGACTCGGCCGGGCACTGGCTGTAACCGACTGGACGATCCGTCCCGAACGGCCGGGCGACGAGGCGGCGATTTTCCGGGACACGTTCGCCGGCCATCCCCACACCGATGGTGCCGAGCCGGCGATCATCGATGCATTGCGCACCGATGGCGACCTCGCGCTGTCGCTGGTGGCGATCGAGCAGGGGGTGGTCGTGGGCCATGTCGCCTTTTCGCCGCGCTGCTACCGAACGAAGAGGAGGGCTGGTTCACGCTGGGCCCGATTGCCGTTGTTTCGGCGCGGCAAAGCGGGGGGATCGGGCGCGGGCTGATCGAGGCGGGGTTGGCCCGCTTGAGCGCGCATGGCGCTTGCGGCTTGGTGGTGGTCGGCGATCGGAAGTTCTACGCACGGTTCGGATTCCGGGTGGGCTCCTCGCTGGAGATCGGCGGCAGTCTTTCGGAGCACTTCCAACTGCCGCTTGCCGGCGAGGCACCGCTAGCGCGGGTTCGCTTCGCGCGCGGTTTCGAAGCGGAGAGCGCCTAAGGGGCCGGCTCAGACGAGCAGCACGCCGAGCGGAATGGCGGCGATCGACAGCACCGCCAGCAGCAGGCACAGGAGCAAGGACGGGCGGCGGATCGGGTTGGCGTGGTCCATGAACCCTGCCTAGAGCAGAATGGTTAACACTCGGCTAAGCTTGATCGTGCGCGGCGATGGCCTCGAGGAAAGCGCGGCCGTAGCTTTCCAGCTTGCGCGCCCCGATGCCGGGGATCGCGCCCAGTGCTCCCAGATCCGCCGGGCGTGTGGCTGCAATGGCGCGCAGGGTCGAATCGTGGAAGATGACGTAGGGCGGTACCTGCGCCTCGCGCGCCAGCTGCAGGCGCAGCGCCCGCAGCGTCTCGAACATGGTGGCATCGGCCGGATCGACGGGCTCTGCCGGCACGGCGGCGGAGCGGGTGCGGCGGCGCTCCGTCCGGGCCGGGCGGACGATCGCGACCGTGCTTTCCCCTTTGAGGATCGCGCGGGCATCGCCGGCCAGCTGCAGGCCGCCATGCTCGGTGGCCGCAAGGCTGCCGCGCGCCTGCAGCGTTCGGGCGAGCGGCTGGAGCAGCCGCGCCTCCTCCTCGTCCACGATGCCGAATACGCTGAGGCTCTCGTGGCCGCGCTGTTGGACGCGCTCGTCGTTAGCCCCGATCAGCACCTTGAGCACATGGCCCAGCCCGAAGCTCTGCCCGGTGCGATAGACTGCCGAGAGCAGCTTGCGCGCCAGATCGGTGGCGTCGATCACCTGCGGCGGCGCCAGGCAATTGTCGCAATTGCCGCAACGCTCCGGGGGGTCCTCGCCAAAATGGCGCAGCAGGATCGCTCGGCGGCAGCCCGGCGCCTCCACCAGCGCGCCGAGCGCGTCGAGCCGGGTGCGCTCGGCGGCGCGGCGGTGCCCTTCCACTTCGTCCAGCCGCTGGCGGGCCTGGCGGAAATCGCCCGCGCCCCACAGCATCAGCGCCAGCGCAGGATCGCCGTCACGCCCAGCGCGGCCGGTCTCCTGGTAATAGGCCTCGATCGATTTGGGCAGGCCGGCATGGGCCACGAAGCGCACGTCCGGCTTGTCGATCCCCATGCCGAAGGCGATCGTCGCCACCATTACCATGTGCTCGGAGGCAACGAATTCGGACTGATTGGCGGCGCGCTGCTCGGGCGGCAGGCCGGCGTGATAGGGCAGCACCGGGCGACCCGCGGTCGCCAGCCGGGTGGCAAGCTCCTCCACCTGGCGGCGGGTGGGGGCGTAGACGATGCCGGGGCCGGGCTGCTCGGCCAGCAGCGTCGCCAGCTGGCGAGGGAGCTCCTGCCGCGGGCGGATCATATAGCGAATGTTCGGCCGGTCGAACCCGGCGACGATCAGCCCCTCGGGCGCGATCCCGAGTTGGGTGAGAATATCGGCGCGGGTGTGCGCGTCCGCGGTGGCGGTGAGCGCCAGACGGGGAACATGGGCGAAGCTGTCGAGCAACGGGCGCAGCTGGCGGTAATCGGGCCGGAAATCGTGCCCCCATTCGGAGACGCAATGCGCCTCGTCCACCGCGAACAGCGCCAGCTGCGCCTCGGTCAGCAGCTGGCGAAAATACGGCTGGCTGGCACGCTCGGGCGCGACATAGAGCAGATCGAGTTCGCCGGCGCGGAAGGCGGCGATGGTGGCGGCCTGATCGGCATCCGCGCTGGTCAGCGCGGCGGCGCGGATCCCGTTGGCGCGGGCGCTGCGCAATTGATCGTGCATCAGGGCAATCAGCGGCGAAACGACGATGCATGTGCCTTGCAACAGGGTCGCAGGGAGCTGGTAAGTGAGCGATTTTCCCGCCCCCGTCGGCATCACCGCCAGTGTGGAGCGGCCGGCCATCACCCGCTCGACCACCTGCTGCTGCACGCCGCGAAAGCCGGCAAAGCCGAAGATTGTGCGCAGCGCCTCGTGTGTCGGGGCCATCATTTCGCCGATCTCGCTCATGCGCCGGGCAATGGCAGATCGGACAGGCGGGGGAAACCGCGCGCATTGTGCGTTCGGTGCATTTCACTGGCGGCCGCTCTGGGATACATGCGCCGCTTCGGCCGGGCGGGAATCGCCACCGGGCCGCCCCTGATCTTGGAAAAAAGGAACCCACCATGAGGATCTTCGCCCCGCTCGCCACCGCCGCTGCCGCCACGCTGGCGCTCGCCGCCTGCGGCAGCTCCACCGATGCCTCGGAAGAAGCGATTGCCGACACAGTCGAGATGCCGGCCGACGAGGCGATGAGCGAGGCGCCGATGCCCGCGGCCGAGACCCGGGCCACTGTGGCTTCCGAAGCAGCCCGGGAGGCGGGCGAATCGCCGGAGAATGCACCCCAGGCGGCCGAGGTGGCCGGCGATGCGGCCGATGCCGCCGCAGCCGATGCCGCCGCAGCCGCGGCCGCTGCCGAAGCGGCGACCCAGGCTGCCGAGGAAGCGATGTAATTGGCCGCACTCTCATCGATAGTCTGGGGCCGCGGCGCCATTCTGGCAGCCGCGCTCCTGCCCGGCGCCGCCTGTGCGCCGGGCGATCAGGAGGCGGCGGCACAGCGGCCAGAGGTGGGCGAAAGCCGCGCGCTCGAACGGGCCGAGGCAATGCTCGAGGAGCGCCCCGCTGCCGAGCCGGGACCGGTCGCGCGCTGATCCGCGATTTGGTGCTGGCCCCCCGCCCATGTTAGGGTCGCCCACGGAGCAGAATGCATGGCAACGATCGTAGAACCCACCTCGGATTTTTCCGCGCTGCCGCAGGTCGGCGGGGAGGTCTTCACCGCGCCGCTTCAGCGACCCCAACATGTCGCGGACGATTGGCTCGAGCCGCGCCAGCACGATTATGACAGCCAGGACGATGCCGTGTGGGACGATCTGTTCGCCCGGCAGGCGGAATTGCTGCCCGGGCGCGCGTGCGACGCCTTCATGGCCGGGCTCGACCGGCTCGATTTGGGGCGCGGGGGCGTGCCGGACTTTGCCCGCCTTTCTCACGAACTGGGGCAGCTGACCGGCTGGAGCGTGGTGCCAGTGCCCATGCTGATCCCCGATCACGTGTTCTTCTGGCACCTGGCCAACCGCCGCTTCCCGGCCGGCAATTTCATCCGCACGCGAGCGACCTTCGACTACATCCAAGAGCCGGACGTCTTCCACGACGTATTCGGTCACGTGCCGCTGCTGAGCGACCCGGTGTTCGCCGATTACATGCAGGAATATGGCCGCGCCGGGTGGAAGGCGATGCGCCATAACCGGCTCAAGGCGTTGGGCGCGCTCTATTGGTACACGGTGGAGTTCGGCCTCACGCGCGAGAACGGGCAGCTGCGGATCTACGGCGCGGGGATCCTCTCCGGCCCGCGCGAGGCGGTGTTCGCGCTGGAGGGGCAATCGCCCAACCGGATCATGCTCGATGTCGACCGGGTGATGCGCACCGATTATGCGATCGACGATCTGCAGCCGACCTACTTCGTGATCGAAAGCTTCGCCGATCTCTATCATCGCACCGTGGAGCGTGATTTCAATGCGATCTACCGTGAGTTGAGCGCCGGCTTCACTTACGCCAATGCGGCGGTGCTGGAGAGCGACGAGGTGCTGCACCGCGGCACCCAGGAATACCATACGCGGGGCGGGCGGGGCTCGAACGCGCCGCCGGCCTGACGCCGGGCGCTTCCCTGCGACGCACACGCAAGCGCCTCCCTAGCAGAGGCCGGTCCTACACAGAAAACCGGCCCCGGGATCGCTCCCGAGGCCGGCCCTCCCTTGGTGCAATCGTGCCTCTCAGGGCAGTCTTACATCGCGTCGGCCTGGGCTTCGCCAGTCTCCTCGACCACCTCGGCTTCCATCTCCATCGCCTCTTGCTCGGCCTCGGTGATCACTCCCTCGTCCTCGAGCGTATCGGCGCGGTCCTCGATGGCGTCGGCCTGATCCTCGGCGGCATCTTCGGCGGGGCTGTCGCAAGCGGACAAGGCAAGGCCAAGAGCGGCGGCGGAGGCAAAGGCAACGAGCTTCTTCATATTAATCCCCTTCATTTCGCGAGCAGGCCCCCTACCCACCCGACCAAGGCGCAAGACATGCGCCGCTACCGAGCGATATCCCGACGAAGCAGGTTCACCGCCAGCAGCAGCCCCACCGATCCGGCAAGGCCGGCCAGCAGAGCGGCTACGTCATAGCTGCCAGAAACCAGATCGCCACCACCGATCATCGGGCAGACCAGCAGCCCTCCCAGGAGGGCGCCGATCACGCCGGCAGAGATGTTCTGCACCAGCCCGCGGCGATGTTCCGCCTGGGCGATGATCGCGGCCAACCAGCCCAGAATGCTGCCCGAAACCAGCAAGAAGACGATTCCCATCGCCAATCCTCAGAAAAACCCATTCGTAACCGCAAAATGGACCGGCCGGCGTTCTGTTCCTGATCTATGTTGTTATCCCTAGTTGCCGGATATGGGTCAGCCGAGCGTCAGCCAGAGCAGCGCGCCCCCGCCGATCACGATGCGGTACCAGGCGAATGGCGAGAAGCCGTGCCGGCTGACATAAGCAACGAAAAGGCGGATCACGACCAGCGCAGTGAGGAAAGCGGCGATGAAGCCGAGCGCAATCTCGTACCAGCCGATCACCGCCTCGCCCGCCAGCAGCGTGGGTTCGTCGAGGATCTTGACGGTCGCCGCGCCGAGCATGGTGGGCACCGCTAGGAAGAAGGAGAATTCCGCCGCGGTCTTGCGGCCCACGCCCATCGCCAGCGCGCCCAGGATCGAGGAGGCCGAGCGGCTGGTGCCCGGGATCATCGCGAGGCACTGGAAGAGGCCGATGGCGATGGCGGTTTTCATCGGCATTTCGGAGACGCCGGTGTCGGGCCCGGGCGTCACCTTGCGCTCCACCAGCAGGATGGCGATGCCGCCGACCACCAGCGCCACGCACACGACCAGCGGGCTGCCCAGCATCAGATTGATGGTATCCTTGGCGAACAGGCCGATCACCGCCGCGGGCAGGAAGCCCAGCGCGATATTGCGCATGAAGCGGACCGAGCGCGCCTCGGCCCGCAGCAGCCCCGTCCCCATGTCCCAGAACACCCGCCAGTAGGTTACCACCACCGCCAGGATCGCGCCCAGCTGGATGACGACATTGAATTGGCTCCACTGCGCCGGGTCGAAGCCGAACAGTGTTTGGGCGAGGATCAGGTGCCCGGTGGACGACACCGGCAGGAACTCGGTCAGCCCTTCGAGGATGCCGAGCAGGATTGCGGTGAGCGTATTATCCATCCGGCCCCGCCTGAAACGGACGGGGCCGGCAAGTCAAGGTTCCGCTCGCATCCGCAGCATTACCAGATGCGCACGCGCTCCTCGGGCGGCAGGTACAGCTCGTGACCGGGGGTGACGTTGAACGCCTCGTACCAAGCGTCCTGGTTGCGGACGACTCCGTTGACCCGGTATTGCTCGGGGCTGTGCGGCCCGGTGAGCAGGCGCTGGCGAAGCGAGGCCTCGCGCGAGGCGGCGCGCCAGATCTGCCCCCAGGCGAGGAAGAAGCGCTGGTCGCCGGTCAGCCCGTCAATCACGGGCGCCTCCTGCCCGTTCAGCGACATGCGATAGGCGCGATAGGCGAGGCTCAGCCCGCCGACATCGCCGATGTTCTCGCCCAGCGCGAGGCGGCCGTTCACGCAGGTCTGCCCCTCGTCGAACGGGCAGAACGCGTTGTATTGCGCAACGAGCTTGTCGCCGAGCTCGCTGAAGCGGGCGAGGTCGCTGTCCTGCCACCAGTTGCGCAGCGTGCCGGTGCCGTCGCTCTTGGCGCCCTGATCGTCGAACCCGTGGCCGATCTCGTGGCCGATCACCGCGCCGATGCCGCCGTAATTGACCGCCGGATCGGCGTCGGGATCGAAGAACGGCGCCTGCAGGATGCCGGCGGGGAATACGATCTCGTTGAACACCGAACGGTAGTAGGCGTTCACCGTCTGCGGCAGCATGCCCCATTCGGAGCGATCGACCGGCTGGCCCAGATCGCGGCGATTGTCCTCCAACTGCCAGGCAATCGCGCGTATGCGGTTGCCGAGTGCATCACGGGGGCGGATCTCCAGCCCCTCGTAGCTCTCGAATTCGTCCGGGTAGCCGATCTTCGGAGTGAAGGCATCGAGCTTGGCCATCGCCTCGCGCTTGGTGGCCTCGGTCATCCAGTCGTTTTCCGCTAGGCTGACGGCGAGTGCGCGGCGGAGGTTGACCACCAGCTCGTCCATCTGCGCCTTGGAATCGGGCGGAAAGTAACGCTCGACGTAAAGCGCGCCGAGTTGTTCGCCCAGCTGCCCCTCGGTGGCGTCGATCGCGCGCTTCCAGCGCGGGCGCTGCTCCTCCTGCCCGAGCAGGAAGCGGCCGCGGAAATCAAAGTTGGCCTGGTCGATTTCGCTCGGCAGCACGGACGAATGCGAATCGAGGAAGCGAGCGGCCATGAAGGCCTTCAGCGTGGCGAGCGGCGTGCGCGTCAGCAGGTCGAGCATCGCCGGGGTGCCGCCACCGATCCCCTCGCGGATCTCGGGGCTGAGAGCCAGTTCGGCGGCCTTCTCCGGGCTTGGCGGAAGCTGCGAGACGAGGAATTCCTGCGCGGCGCCCAGCCCGGCGGCATCGATCAGCCGTTCGAGCGGAAATTCCGGCTCCATCGCCAGCAGCTCGGCGCGGGTCAGCTTGTTGTAGGTAAGATCGCGGTTGCGCAGGGCGGTGCGCGCCCACTCGATCTCGGCCACATGGTGCTCGAAAGCGTACACCGACTGTGCCGCGGCCACCGAATCCTGGTAGCCCGCCTTGCCGAGCAGGAAGGCGAGGTAATCGCGGTAGCGGCTGCGGATCTCCTCGTTGCGAGCGTTGTCGACCAGGTAATAATCGCGATCGGGCAGGCCCGTACCGCTGAAGCCGATGCCGACGATGTGGGTGTTGGGGTCCTTCGAATCGACCGTCACCCCGGCCGAAACCACCGAGGGCACGCCCGCTTCGGGGAACATGGTGGCGAGCGCGGTGAGATCGGGCGCGGCGAAGATCTGCTGCAGGTACGGCTGCGCTGGCGCAAAGCCTGCGGCATCGATCGCGGCGGTGTCGAGATAGGAATTGTAGGCATCCAGCAGGCGCCGCTCCGAAGTGCCCGGGGCGGGGTTGGCGGCGGCGAGTTCGGTGATCAGCTGCTCGACATCGGTGGTCGATTTTTCGCCCAGAATGTTGAACGAGCCGAAGCGGCTGTATTCAGCCGGAATCGGATTGTCGCGCACCCACTTGCCGTTGACATAGGCGAAGAAATCGTCGCCCGGATCGACCGCTGGGTCGAGCAGGGTGGGATCGACGCCCCATTCGCCGAAGCTCATGGTGGGCACCGGTGGCCGCTCCTCGGCGACCTGTGCCGCGGCGGGCAGTGCGAACATCAGAGCGGTGGCGGAAATACCGGCGGCGAGAGCGCGTCGAAGCATGAGCGGGTGGACCTTTTCAATTCAACTGGGCGAGCTTGGCCGGAATCGGTTCCGCTCGTAACCATATGGCCATACCCCCAACTGTAAGGCGCCACAGGCCGTTCGTCGATTTATCTAGGCATTTCATCGATGAACGAGCGGTGAGCCCGCTGCCAAGCGGCCTTAGGCGGCGGCCGCGTCGGCGAATTGCAACGCCGCGAGCTGAGCATAGAGGCCGCTGCGGCCGATCAGCTGGCCATGCGTGCCCTGCTCCACGATCCGCCCCTGATCGAGCACCACGATGCGATCCGCCGCGCGCACCGTGGCGAGGCGGTGGGCGATCACCAGCGTGGTGCGCCCGCGCATCAGCCGCTCCAGCGCGTCCTGCACCAGCGCCTCGCTCTGCGCATCGAGCGCGCTGGTGGCCTCGTCGAGCAGCAAGACGGGCGAATCGCGCAGGATCGCGCGGGCGATCGCCACTCGCTGGCGCTGCCCGCCCGAAAGCCGCGCGCCGCCTTCGCCCAGGAAGGTATCGAGCCCCTCCGGCAGCGCGCGCAGGAATTCCTCGGCATTGGCGGCGCGGGCGGCCTGCCAGATCGCCTCCTCGTCCGATTCCCAAGCGCCGTAGCGCAAATTGTCGCGCGCGCTGGCGGCGAACAAGATCCCCTCCTGCGGCACCAGCGCCATGCGGCGGCGCACCTCGGTGGGATCGGCCTGGGTCAGCGGCACGCCGTCGAGCCTGACGATGCCGACCTGCGGATCGTAAAACCGCAGCGCCAGCTGGAACACGGTGGATTTGCCCCCGCCCGAGGGGCCGACCAGCGCCACCGTCTCGCCCGGCTCCACGGAGAGATCGAAGCCGGCCAGCGCGGCGGTGTCAGGCCGGGTGGGGTAGCGGAAGGTGACGTTCTGGAAGGCGAGCCCACCGCGGGGCGGGTGCGGCAGCGCCAGCGGGCGGGCCGGGGGGGCGATCCCCGGCATTTCGTGCAGCAGTTCGTCGAGCCGGCTGGCCGCGCCCGCGCCGCGCAACAGATCGCCATAGACCTCTGCCAGCGCACCGAACGCGCCCGCCACCAGCACGCCGGTGAGCACGAAAGCGGCGATGGTGCCGCCCGAAAGCGTGCCATCTACCACCTGTAGCGCGCCGCGCCACATCAGGAAGGTGATCGCCCCGAAGATGATGGCAATGGAACAGCCGGTCATCACTGCACGCAAGGCGGTGCGGTGGCGGGCCGTGCGGTAGGCGCGCTCCACCGTGGCGCCGAAGCGATCCTGCTCGCGTTCTTCCTGGTTGAAGGCTTGGACGATCTTCATCGCCCCCAGCACCTCGGCCACCCTGCTGCCGATCGCGGCCACCCGGTCCTGGCTTTCGCGTGAGACCCGCCGCACCCGCCGGCCGAACCACACCAGCGGCAGGATCACCAGCGGCAGGGTGATCGCCAGCAGCCCGGTGAGCGAGGGCGCCAGCACCAGCAGATAGGCCGTGCCGCCCACCACCATGATGAGGTTGCGCAGCGCCACCGAGATCGTCACCCCCACCACATGCTCGATCTGCGTGGTGTCGGCGGTCATCCGGCTGGCGATCTCGCTCGGGCTGTTGTGTTCGAAAAAGGCCGGCGAGAGGCGCAGGAGGTTGCCCTGCACCGCACGGCGGATATCGGCCACCACCCGCTCGCCCAGCAGCGAGACGAAATAGTAGCGCGCAGCGGTGCCGGCCGCGAGCACCAGCACGATCAGGAACAGATAGCGGAACCAGTGCGCGATCTCGTCGGGATTGGTGCCGGCGATGAAGCCGCGGTCGATGATCATGCGGAAGCCCGCCGGGATCGCCAGCGTGGCCGCCGCGGTCACCACCAGCGCCAACAAGGCCAACGCCATCTGCCCGGGATAGCGCAGCGCGGCGCGCGCGATCATCCCCAGCGGGGCAAGGCTGGTGGCCGGTTCGACTTGGGCATTTCGGAGCGCGCGCGACATGGGTGGCCGGGCACTAGCCCAAGCCGGCGCGGGAATGAAGCCGCGGCTTGCGCGCAATCCACCGGGCGCCGGATGATTGTCCCAGTGCGGGAAAGGCGGGAGCGGCCGTTAGCGCTCTCTTTGTCATGCGCGCCGGTGCGGTTATAAGGCGAGGAAGGAACACTCCCGCAAGGCCGGCGGTTGAACCGGAACGGAGAGCGCCACAGGGAATCGCATGTGATCTACGATGCTTATGAACTTCAGCGCTCCTTCCTGAGCACCGCCAGCAGCTGGGCCTCCATCGGCGCGGAACTCCTCAGCAACCCGGCGCTGCCGATGGGCTATTTCGGGGCGGGCCCGGCGGTGGCCAGCGCGCTGCAGGTGTTCGCCGGCTTCTACGAGGATCGTGGCAAGCCCGAATTCGGGATCGAAAGCGTCGCGGTTGGGGGGGAAGACCATGCGGTCCACGAGACCGTGGTGCTGGAAAAGCCGTTCGGTGTGCTGCGGCACTTCCGCCGCGAGGGGCTGCCGGCCGATGCCCCGCGGCTGCTGATCGTCGCGCCGATGAGCGGGCACTATGCCACCTTGCTGCGCGGCACGCTTACCCGGATGGTCGAGAACCAGGAGGTGTGGATCACCGATTGGGCCGATGCCAAGCGGGTGCCGCTCGCTGCCGGGCGGTTCGATCTCGACGATTACATCGATTATCTGATCGAGTTCCTGCAGTTCATTGGAGAAGGCACTCATGTGCTGGCGGTCTGCCAGCCCTCCGTGCCCGCCTTTGCCGCCGCGGCGGTGATGGCGGCGGAGGGCGATCCCTGCCGCCCGGCGACCCTGACGCTGATGGGCGGCCCGATCGATGCCCGTGCCAGCCCCACCTCGGTGAACGACGTGGCGATGGACAAGCCGTTCAGCTGGTTCGTGGACAATGTGATCGCCACCGTGCCGCTTCGCTATGCCGGCGCCGGGCGGCGGGTCTATCCCGGGTTCCTGCAGCTCGCCGGGTTCATCTCGATGAACCTCGAAAGCCACATGTTGAGCCATTACGAGATGTTCAAGCACCTTACGGCGGGCGACCAGGAGGGCGCCGAACGGACCAAGGATTTCTACGACGAATACCTCTCCGTCTGCGACATGACCGCCGAGTTCTACCTGCAGACGATCGAGCACGTCTTTCAGAAGCACTCCCTGCCCAAGGGCGAGTTCGTCCACCGCGGCAAGCCGATCGACCCCGATGCGATCCGCGACACCGCGCTGCTGGCGATCGAGGGCGAGCGGGACGATATCTCCGGCATCGGCCAGACCCGCGCCGCACTCGACTTGGTCGAGCACCTACCGCTGGAGCGGAAAAAGTACCATCTGGCCCGCGACGTTGGCCATTACGGCATCTTCAACGGCAGCAAGTGGCGCAACAATATTGCCCCGATGGTCGAGGAATGGATGCGCGCGCACCCCCGCATCCCGGCTGAACCCGCCGAATAAACACCGGCCGCCGCCGGCCCCCGCTGCTTCCCGGGGAACGGCCGCACTCTCTTGCCAAAGCAGCTTCCTGTCTGCATGGAAGGCTTTCGCGACATTTTTGATGCTGCCCGCCACGGGTGAGTCGCGCTTCGTTGCTGGCACCCTGGCCAGCGTCGGGGCCTCATCGACGAGCCAGGACCGGTCAGAACGGGCCAGAACGAGCCGGAGCGATACAGGAAGAGCGAGGAATTTGACTGACCACTTGCCGCCCCAGGGGCTTTACGATCCCCGCAACGAGCACGATGCCTGCGGCGTCGGCTTCGTAGCCCATATCAAGGGTGCGAAGAGCCATTCGATCGTCGGGCGCGCGCTGGAGATCCTGGCCAATCTCGATCATCGCGGGGCAGTTGGCGCCGATCCGCTACTGGGCGACGGGGCGGGTATCCTGCTGCAGATCCCCGATCCGCTCTATCGCCGCTTGGCGCAGGGAGCGGGCCTCGCCCTGCCCGCACCGGGTGAATATGCCGTGGCGATGTGCTTCATGCCGCGCGACGAGGCGGCGCGCGCGTTCATCACCGGCCAGTTCGAAAAGTTCGTCGCCAAAGAAGGCCAGCGGCTGATCGGCTGGCGCGACGTGCCGGTGACGCCCGACGGGCTCGGTCAGGCCGTGCTCGCCTCGATGCCGGTGATCCGCCAGTGCTTCGTGGGCCGGGGGGACAATTGCGCCGACCAGGATGCGTTCGAGCGCAAGCTGATCGTGATCCGCAAGCAAACGCAGAACCCGCTCGCCGCGCTGGCCGAAAAGCACGCGATGCCAGCATTGACCGATCTCTACATGCCCAGCTTTTCCAGCCGCACGGTGGTGTACAAGGGGCTGCTGCTGGCGAACCAGGTGGGCAGCTTCTACAACGATCTGCGCGATCCCGATTGTGTCTCTGCGCTGGGCCTCGTGCACCAGCGCTTTTCCACCAACACCTTCCCCAGCTGGCGACTGGCGCACCCCTATCGCTTCCTAGCGCACAATGGCGAGATCAACACGGTGCGCGGCAATGTGAACTGGATGAACGCCCGCCGGCGGACGATGGAATCGCCGCTGCTGGGCGCCGATCTCGACAAATTGTGGCCGATCATTCCGCACGGCCAATCGGACACCGCCTGCCTCGACAATGCGCTCGAGCTGCTGCTGATGGGCGGCTACAGCCTCGCCCATGCGATGATGATGCTGATGCCGGAGGCCTGGGGCAAGAACCCGCTGATGGAATCGGCGCGGCGCGCCTTCTACGAATATCATGCCGCGCTGATGGAGCCGTGGGACGGGCCGGCCGCGGTGGCCTTTACCGACGGCCGCCAGATCGCCGCCACGCTCGATCGCAACGGACTGCGGCCGGCGCGCTTCTGCGTGACGAAGGACGATCTGTGCGTGCTCGCGTCCGAAAGCGGCGTGCTGCCGATTGCGGAGGAGGACATCATCCGCAAGTGGCGGCTGCAGCCCGGCCGGATGCTGCTGATCGACCTCGAACAGGGCCGCATCGTCGAGGACGAGGAGCTGAAGGCCGAGCTCGCCAATGCCGCGCCCTACGCCCAGTGGCTGGCGCAGACGCAGTACAACCTCAAGGATCTCGAGGCCATCGAGATCGATCGCGAGGCGGTTCGCGACCACGCCATCGAAGCGCGGGAGGTGAGCGGTGGCGAGGCCAAGGCCGGAAACGGGGACGGGGATAGCTCCAGCCTGCTCCAGCGCCAGCAGGCATTCGGCTACACGCAGGAGGATATTTCGAAGTTCCTCGAACCGATGGCCGTGACGGGCGACGATCCGATCGGCTCTATGGGCACCGATACGCCGATCGCCGTGCTCTCCCGCCGCAGCCGGCTGCTGTACGATTATTTCAAGCAGAACTTCGCCCAGGTGACCAACCCGCCGATCGATCCGATTCGCGAGGAACTGGTGATGAGCCTGACCTCGATGATCGGCCCGCGCCCCAATCTGCTCGGGCACGATGCGGGCACGCACCGGCGGCTGGAGGTAGACCAGCCGATCCTCACCAATCGCGACATGGAGAAGATCCGCTCGGTGGAGGCCAGCCTCGATGGCGCCTTCCGCACCGAAACGATCGACATCACCTGGGATGCCGCCAGCGGCGCCGAGGGGCTGGCCATGGCGCTCAAGGAGATGTGCTGGGCCGCCACCGAGGCGGTGCTGCAGGATCACAACATCCTGATCCTGTCGGATCGCGCGCAGAGCGAGCAGCGCATCGCCATCCCCGCGCTGCTGGCCACCGCCGCGGTCCACCACCATCTGGTCCGCCAGGGCCTGAGGATGCAGACCGGCCTCGTCGTCGAGACCGGCGAGGCCCGCGAGGTGCACCATTTCTGCGTGCTGGCTGGTTATGGCGCGGAAGCGATCAACCCCTATCTCGCGTTCGAGACGCTGGAGGACATTCGCCGCCACAAGGTGCCCGACATGGCGCCTAAGGATGTGGCGAAGAACTACGTCAAGGCGGTGGGCAAGGGTATCCTCAAGGTGATGTCCAAGATGGGCATCAGCACCTACCAGTCTTACTGCGGGGCGCAGATCTTCGATGCTGTGGGCTTGTCCACCGCCTTCGTGGAGGCGTACTTCACCCGCACCGCCACCAGCATCGAGGGAATCGGCCTCGCCGAAGTGGCCGAGGAGGCGGTGCGCCGCCACCGCGTGGCCTATGGCGATGATCCGCTGTACCAGAAGATGCTCGACGTGGGCGGCATGTACCAGCTGCGCCTGCGCGGCGAGGAGCACGCTTGGACGGCGCAGACGGTCGCCAACCTGCAGCATGCGGTGCGCGGCAACAATTTCGCCAATTACGAGGCGTTCGCCAGCGCGATCAACGAGCAGTCCGAACGGCTGCTGACGATCCGCGGGCTGATGGTGCTCAAGCCTGCCGACGAGCCGCTCGACCTTGCCGAGGTCGAGCCGGCGGCGGAGATCGTCAAGCGCTTCGCGACGGGGGCGATGAGCTTCGGCTCGATCAGCCGCGAGGCGCACACCACGCTGGCGATCGCGATGAACCGAATCGGCGCGCGCTCCAACACCGGCGAGGGCGGCGAGGAGCCCGATCGCTTCCGGCCGATGGCGAACGGCGATTCGATGCGCAGCGCCATCAAGCAGGTGGCCAGCGGGCGGTTCGGCGTCACCACCGAATATCTGGTCAATGCGGACGATATCCAGATCAAGATGGCCCAAGGCGCCAAGCCGGGCGAGGGCGGCCAACTGCCCGGCCACAAGGTGGACAAGGTGATCGGCCGGGTCCGCCATTCGACGCCGGGCGTGGGCCTGATCAGCCCGCCACCGCACCACGACATCTATTCGATCGAGGATCTGGCGCAGCTGATCCACGATCTCAAGAACGTGAACCGGCAGGCGCGCATCTCGGTCAAGCTCGTGTCCGAGGTGGGTGTGGGCACGGTGGCCGCGGGCGTCTCCAAGGCGCGGGCGGATCATGTCACCATCTCGGGCTACGAGGGCGGCACCGGCGCCAGCCCGCTCACCAGCCTCACCCATGCGGGCAGCCCGTGGGAGATCGGCCTCGCCGAAACGCAGCAGACGCTGCTGCTCAACGATCTGCGCACCCGCATCGCGGTGCAGGTGGATGGCGGCCTGCGCACCGGGCGCGATGTCGCCATCGGCGCGCTGCTGGGAGCGGACGAGTTCGGCTTCGCCACCGCGCCGCTGATCGCGGCCGGCTGTATCATGATGCGCAAGTGCCATCTCAACACCTGCCCGGTCGGGGTCGCCACGCAGAACCCGGAGCTGCGCAAGCGCTTCACCGGCCAGCCCGAGCACGTGATCAACTACTTCTTCTTCGTGGCCGAGGAACTGCGCCGGATCATGGCGCAGATGGGCTTTCGTACGGTGGCAGAGATGATCGGCCGGGTCGACCGGATCGAGGCCTCCCGCGCGCTCGATCACTGGAAGGCGCACGAGGTAGATCTCTCGCGCGTGCTCCACCGCATGCTGCTGCCCGAGGGTACGCCGGTGCGCCACACGCAGGGGCAGGACCACGGCCTCGCCGCCGCGCTCGACAACGAGCTGATCGCGGCGGCCGAGGGTGCGATCGAGCGCGGCGAGACCATCCAGCTCGAACGGCCGATCCGCAACGGCAATCGCACGGTGGGTGCGATGCTCTCGGGCGCCATCGCCCGGCGGCACGGCCACGAAGGGCTCGCGCCCGAACAGCTGCGCATCACCTTCACCGGCACCGCCGGGCAGAGCTTCGCGGCCTGGCTGGCCCACGGCGTCACGCTCGATCTGGTCGGCGACGCCAATGATTATGTCGGCAAGGGGCTCTCGGGCGGGCGGGTGATCGTCCGCCAGCCGCCGGGCCTGCTGCGCGAGCCGACCGACAACATCATCGTCGGCAACACGGTGCTCTACGGCGCGGTCGCGGGCGAGGCGTTCTTCAACGGCGTCGCCGGCGAGCGCTTCGCGGTGCGCAATTCGGGCGCGGTCGCGGTGGTCGAGGGCACCGGCGATCATGGTTGCGAATATATGACCGGCGGGGTAGTCTGCGTGCTCGGGCGCACCGGGCGCAATTTCGCGGCCGGCATGTCGGGCGGGCTCGCCTATGTCTATGACGAGGACGGCGCGTTCCGCGAGCGCTGCAACATCGCGCAAGTGGACCTTGAAGAGATCGACCCCGCGCCCTTCGAAGATGCAGGGATCGGCCGCCCGCAGCAGCGCCCCCGCGGGGTCGAGGATGCCGGCATGGGCGACATGCTGCGCCACGATGCCGAGCGGCTGCGGATCCTGGTGGAGCGGCACAAACTGCACACCGGCTCCACCCGCGCGGGCGATCTGCTGGCGGATTGGCCCCGCGCGCTCAGCCGCTTCGTGAAGGTGATGCCGCGCGACTACCGGCAGGCGCTGCGCCTGCTGGAAGCGGAGCGCGAAGAGGCGGCCGCGATCGCCGCGGAGTAGGGGTCAGGGACGATGGGCAAGGAAAACGGCTTCCTCGAGATCGCGCGGCAGGATCGCACCTATGCCGATCCGCGCGAGCGAATCAGCCATTACCGGGAGTTCACCGTCCCCCACAGCGAGGAAGGCCTGAAGAACCAGGCCGCCCGCTGCATGGATTGCGGCATCCCGTACTGCCACACCGGCTGCCCGGTGAACAACATGATCCCGGACTGGAACCACCTCGTCTATGAGGACGATTGGCGCGAGGCGCTGGACAATCTGCACTCGACCAACAATTTCCCCGAATTCACGGGCCGCATCTGCCCCGCCCCGTGCGAGGCTTCGTGCACGCTCAACATCATCGACCAGCCGGTGACCATCAAGAGCATCGAATGCGCCATTGCCGACAGGGGCTGGAAGGAAGGCTGGATCGCGCCCTTGGTGCCCAGGCGCAAGACCGGGGGCAGCGTGGCGGTGGTCGGCTCGGGCCCCGCGGGGCTCGCCTGCGCGCAGCAACTGGCGCGCGCCGGCCATTCGGTGACCCTGTTCGAGAAGTCCGACCGGCTGGGTGGCCTGCTCCGCTACGGCATCCCCGATTTCAAGATGGAAAAGCACCTGATCAACCGACGCGCGGTGCAGCTGGAAGCCGAGGGAGTCACCTTCAGGACCAGCACCGAGATCGGCGTGGATGTCTCGATCATGTCGCTCAAGGAGAACTTTGGCGCCATCGTCCTCGCCGGCGGGGCCGAGCATGCCCGGCCGCTGCAGATCCCCGGCGCGGAACTGCCCGGTGTGCGGCTGGCGATGGAATTCCTAACCCAGCAGAACAAGCGCAATGCGGGCGACGACGAGCAGCGCGCCGCCCCTCGCGGCACGCTCACCGCCACGGGCAAGGACGTGATCGTCATCGGTGGCGGCGATACGGGCTCGGATTGCGTGGGCACCTCCAACCGGCAGGGCGCGCGCAGCGTGACGCAGATCGAGATCATGCCGCGCCCCCCGGAAAAGGAGGACAAGGCGCTCACCTGGCCCGACTGGCCGATGAAGCTGCGCACCTCCTCCAGCCACGAGGAGGGCGTGGGCCGTGACTGGGCGGTGCTCACCCGCGAGGTGATGGGCGAGAACGGCCGCGTCACCGGCCTTAAATGCGCGCGGATCGAATGGGTCGAAGGCCGAATGCAGGAAATCGCGGGCAGCGAATTCGTGCTCAAGGCCGATCTCATCCTGCTGGCGATGGGCTTCCTCGGCCCCAAGAAGACCGGCATGCTCGAACAGGCCGGCGTGGCGCTGACCGATCGCGGTGCAGTCGCCGCCGATACGCTGGCCTATCGCACCAGCGAGGACATGATCTTCGCCTGTGGCGACATGCGCCGCGGCCAGAGCCTGGTGGTGTGGGCGATTCGCGAGGGCCGCCAGGCCGCCCGCGCCGTCGACGAGGCGCTGATGGGGGCGAGCGAACTGCCGCGCTGAGCCCCTGCGCAAAGGCTGCGAACAGGCACCGCGCATGCATCCGGTTGAAAGCAGGCGTAGAGTTGCACAGCGCGCAAGAACAGAGCTAAGGAACATGCCTCAAGCCAAACGTTTCTTTGCGGGATCGAGGGAGTGGCCCATGGCGCCGATGAGCAGATGACCCAGCAATGGAGCAATGAGCACCTGCGCCTTGCCGTCAAGGCAGCCTGTGTCGCGCTGTGGTCGTGGAACGTGGACGACAACAGCTTCGCGATGGACCCGCGCGGCTTCGAGCTCTGGGGGCTGCCGCACGCCGGTTCAATCCGCTTCGAGGAGCTTTCGGCCAAGATTCACCCGGCAGACCGGGATCGGGTGAGTGCGGGGTTCCTCGCCACCCGCTCCGTGGAGGGTCCGTACGAGATCGATTTCCGCCTCAAGCTGGAGGAGGAGGTCCGCTGGATTTCCGCCAGGGGACAGGGCGGCGATGATGGCATCGTCGAGCGGACGATGTTCGGCATCTTCCTCGATGTGACGGGCCGCAAGCAGGCCGAGGAAGGCAGCGAGCTGCTGGCGGGCGAGATGAGCCATCGCGTCAAGAACCTGCTGGCCATCGCCTCCAGCCTCACCACCTTCACCTCGCGCTCGTCCAGGACCGTGGAGCACATGGCGCAGGATCTCACGCGCCGCCTCTCCGCGCTGGGCCGTGCGCACGATCTGGTGCGGCCACTGCCCGATGCGCAGGGCCGGGCCGCGCTGCTGGGCGATCTGCTGATGGTGCTGCTCGCCCCGTATGACGATCAGGGCGCCTTCAGCGGCCGCATCCGCGTGGCCGTGCCCCGCATGGGTGTGGGCCATCGAACCGCCACCGCGATGGCGATGATCATCCACGAACTCGCCACCAATTCGGCCAAGCATGGCGCGCTTTCCAGTGACGCGGGGGCGCTGGAGATCACCGGCTCGCAGGACGATGAATGCCTGACGCTGGTGTGGGCCGAAACGGGCGGGCCCGAGATCACCGAAACGCCCACCCTCGGTGGTTTCGGCAGCCGCATGGTGCGCTCGCATCTGGGCGGCCAGCTTGGCGGCGCGATCCGCTACGACTGGCAGCCGCCCGGGCTCGTCGCCACGCTCACCATGCGCCTCGCGGCCCTGCCGCTCTAGGGCTGGCCCGCTACCACTCCACCCGCCCACGACCACTGGCTTCCAAAAAGGCATTTGCCCGGCTGAACGGGCGCGAGCCGAAGAAGCCGCGATGCGCCGAAAGCGGGCTGGGGTGCGGCGAGGCCAGCACCAGGTGCCGCCCGCGCCCCTCCTCCCGATCCTCCAGCCCCGGCACGCGGCCCGCCTTGGCGCGCGCATGGCTGCCCCACAGGATGAACACGCTTGGGCCCGCGCGCGCCGCCACCGCCGCCACCATGGCATCGGTGATCGCCTCCCAGCCCTGACCCGCATGGCTGCCCGAGCGCCCGTCTTCCACCGTCAGCGTGCTGTTGAGCAGCAGCACGCCCTGCCGCGCCCAGCGCTCCAGATTGCCGTCCGCCGGGGGTGCCACTCCGCAATCCGAGGCCAGTTCGCGCTGGATATTGGCGAGCGAGGGCGGCACCCGCACGCCTGCCGGCACCGAGAAGGCGAGGCCGTGCGCCTGCCCCGGCCCAGGGTACGGGTCCTGCCCCAGGATCACCACCCGCACCGCCTCCAGCGGCGTCAGCTCCAGCGCCCGCAGCCGCGCCCCGCGCGGCGGATAGATCCGCTTGCCCGCCCGCTCCTCGGCCAGCAGCCAGCCGCCCAGCCGCCGCGCCTCCGGGCTGGCCAGCACCGGGGCCAGAACATCGCGCCAGCTTTCGGGAACGCACTCGCTCATCGCCGCCAGCCTAGGATCGCGCCGCGCCGCCCGCCAGCGGCCCTTCCCCTGTATCCCCGATCCGCCTAAGGCGCCGCCCATGACCGTCCATTTCCATGAAGAAGACCTCCCCGCCGGCGTCCTCGCCCCGGGCGACATCGCCGTCGACACCGAAACCATGGGCCTCGTCACCCAGCGCGACCGGCTGTGCGTGGTGCAGCTGAGCGATGGCGGCGGCGACGAGCACCTGGTGCGCTTCGCCCCCGGCAGCCGCTACGATGCCCCCGAACTCAAGGCGGTGCTGGCCGATCCCGCGCGGCGCAAGTTCTTCCATTTTGCCCGTTTCGATCTCGCCGCGATCGAGCACTACCTGGGCGTCACCGCCGCACCGGTGTTCTGCACCAAGATCGCCAGCAAGCTCACCCGCACCTACACCGATCGCCATGGCCTCAAGGATCTGGTGCGCGAATTGCTGGGCGAGGAAATCTCCAAGCAGCAACAATCGAGCGATTGGGGCGCGCCCGATCTCAGCGAGCCGCAACGCGAATATGCCGCGAGCGACGTGCGCTACCTGCATCGGATGGTGGCGATCTTCGAACAGCGCCTCGCGCGCGAGAACCGCACCGCCATCGCGCAGGCCTGTTTCGATTTCCTCCCCACCCGCGCCCGGATGGATCTTGCGGGCTGGGCCGAAAGGGACATCTTCACCCACGATTAAACCGGCGCCAGCAAGGACCCGCACCAGCGCCTGCAAGGACCCGACTGAGCCGATGAGCGAGCAAGCCACCATCATGCGCAACCGGCGCCAGGCCTTCGCGGCTCCGGGCGGCGCGTTCGACCGGGTGGTGCGGCTGCTGGCGATCGGCCTGCCCGCGCTGGTCGGCGCGGTGGCGGCAGCGATGATCATCGCCCCGCTCAGCCCCCGCAGCGAGGTCAGCTTCCTGCTCGATCGCAACAAGGTGGCGATCGCGGACGACCGGATGCGAGTGGACGATGCCATGTACCGTGGGCAGGACAATCGCGGCCGGCCGTTCTCACTGGCGGCCGGCGCCGCGGTGCAGCAGAGCGTCACCGAACAGGTGGTGCAGCTCGATGCGCTCACCGCCCGGCTGCTGCTGCCCGAAGGCCCCGCGCTGCTCACCGCGCCGGGGGGGCGCTATTTTATCGCCGAACAGCAGGTCTCGGTCACCGGCATGGTGCGCTTCACCGCGGCCGATGGCTACCGCATGGAGGCGCGCAACGTTTTCATCGATCTGCCCGCCCGCACCCTCGCCAGCCGCGGAAGGGTGGAAGGCGCGATCCCCGCCGGCACCTTCGCCGCCAATTCGCTGCGCGCCGATCTGGCCGAGCGCTCGCTGGTGCTCGAGGGCGATGTCCGCATGCGCATGGTCCCGGGCCAGCTCGCGCTCCCGCGGGTGCGGCCATGAGTTGGCGCCGCGCCCACAACGCCCTATCTACGGTCTCGTAATGGCTTCCCCGCATCCTTGCCCCGCCACTCTCGGCCGCACCGCGCTGCGCTCGCTCGTCGGGGGCTTCGCCGCCTCCGCGCTGGCCGCCACCCTGTTCGGCTCGCTCGCCGGGGCGCAGGCCATCGCCGGCTTCGACCAGAACCAGCCGGTGAATTACGCGGCCAACCGGCTCGAACTGCAGGACCGGCAGAACCGGCTGGTGCTTTCGGGCAACGTGATCGTCACCCAGGGCGACCTCCGGTTCACCGCCGATCGCATGAGCGTGGCCTATACCGATAGCGGCGGGCTGCAGATCCAGCGGATCGACGCCACCGGCGGCGTGGTCGTCACCCGCGGCAGCGAGCGCGCGCAGGGCGCGGCCGGGGTCTACGATTTCAACCGCCGCGTAATCGTCCTCTCGGGCGGGGTCGCGCTGCGGCGCGGCAGCGATACGCTGAACGGGGGGCGGTTGACGATCGATCTCGCCAGCGGCCGCTCCAGCGTGGACGGCAGCGCCGCCGTCGCACCGGGCGACCAGACCGCGCCGAGCGGCCGCGTCAGCGGCAGCTTCTCGGTGCCCCAGCAATAAGCGCCAGTGCGGGTGGTGAACGGGGCAAGGGTTCCGCGCCGCGCCGCCTTGTGCCATGGCGCAGCGCCAGCGAAACGAACGCGATCATCATGACCGAAATGCTCAAGATCCACCTGCCCGATGGCTCCATGCGCGAGATGCCGCCCGGCTCCACCCCGGCCGATGTCGCCGCCGCAATCGGCCCCGGCCTCGCCAAGGCCGCGCTCGCCGCGCGTGTCGATGGCGAGCTGCGCGATCTCGGCCGCCCGCTCGAAGGCGATGCCCGGCTTGCGCTCGTCACCAGCCGGGACGAGGCCGATGCGCTGGAGCTGGCGCGCCACGATTACGCGCATGTGCTGGCCGAGGCGGTGCAGGCGCTGTGGCCCGATACGCAGATCACCTTCGGCCCGGCCACCGACGATGGCTTCTATTACGATTTCGCCCCCGGCGCGCGCGGCCCCTTCACCGAGGAAGACCTGCCCGCGATCGAAGAGCAGATGCGCAAGGTGATCCGTGCGGACAAGGTGCTCACCCGCGAGGTGTGGAACCGCGAACAGCTGATTGCCTGGTTCCGCGAGCATGGCGAAAGCTTCAAGGCCGAATGGGCCGCCGAACTGCCCGAAGGCGACGAGCTGACCGTCTACCATTCGGGCCCAGTTGGCGCGCAGGATACCTGGCTGGACCTGTGCCGCGGCCCCCACCTGCCCTCGACCGGCAAGCTCGATCCCGAGGCCTTCAAGCTCACCCGCGTCTCGGGCGCCTATTGGCGCGGCGACCAGAGCAATGCGATGCTCAGCCGCATCTACGGCACCGGCTGGCTGAACAAGAAGCAGCTCGGCGCCCACCTCACCCGGCTCGAAGAGGCGGCGAAACGCGATCATCGCAAGCTGGGGCAGGAGATGGACCTGTTCCACTTCCAGTCCGAGGCGCAGGGCTCGTGCTTCTGGCACCCCAAGGGCTACATGATCTGGCGCGAGCTGGAGGCCTATATGCGCCGCCGGCTCGATGCCGCCGGCTACGAGGAGGTGAAGACCCCGCAGCTGATGGATGCCCGCCAGTGGGAGAAATCCGGCCACTGGGGCAAATATCGCGAGAACATGTTCGTCGTGCCCGACGAGGTGCCCAGTACCGCGGACGAAGGCCCGGTCATTTCCGGCGAGGCCGAGATGATGGCGCTCAAGCCGATGAACTGCCCGGCGCATGTGCTGGTGTTCCGGCAGGGCATCACCTCGTACCGCGATCTGCCCGTCCGCATGGCCGAGTTCGGCTGCTGCCACCGCAACGAGCCGCACGGCGCGCTCCACGGCCTGCTGCGCGTGCGGCAGTTCACGCAGGACGATGCGCACATCTTCTGCCGCGAAGACCAGCTGGTGGCCGAAGTCGCCACCTTCTGCGATCTGCTGGACAGCGTCTATCGCGATCTCGGCTTCGACGCCTACGCAATCAAGCTCGCACTGCGCCCGGAAAAGCGCTTCGGCAGCGAGGAGATGTGGGACTGGTCCGAGCAGAGCCTGCGCGATGCGGTCGCCGCCACCGGGCGCAATACCGCCGAATGGGGCTGGGAGGAACTGCCGGGCGAAGGCGCATTCTACGCCCCTAAGCTGGAATTCCACCTGACCGACGCGATCGGCCGCACTTGGCAGGTCGGCACCATCCAGACCGATACCGTGCTGCCCGAGCGGCTCGACGCCAGCTACGTGGGCGAGGATGGCGCGCGCCACCGCCCGGTGATGCTGCACCGCGCGATCCTGGGCACGTTCGAACGCTTCATCGGCATCCTGATCGAACACCACGCCGGCCGTCTGCCGCTATGGCTCGCCCCGGTGCAGGTGGTGCTGGCAACCATCGTCTCCGACGCTGATGATTACGCGCACGAGGTGGCCGCTCAGCTGCGCGCCGCCGGCCTGCGGCTGGAGACGGACCTGCGCAACGAGAAGATCAACTACAAGGTGCGCGACCATTCGGTGAAAAAGGTGCCGCACATGGCCGTGCTCGGCAAGCGCGAGGCGGAGGAGGGCACTGTCGCGCTGCGCACGCTGGGCGAGCAGGCACAGCGCGTGCTGCCGCTGGCCGAGGCCGTGGCACTGCTGCGCGAGGCGGCCACCGCGCCGGACCGGCGGGCATAGGTGCGAGCCGAGGCGGTGGCAGGGGCGCCGGTGACCTTCGCAATTGCTGGCTGTTGCTCGCCATTTTCGGACGCTAAGCGCCCGCGCAGGTCGGAGCCTCTAGCGGCTCGCTATCTGCCTTCACCTAAAATACACGCCAGTCCCTCGGCGCCCTGCCGGCGCCACCATGCATCACAGCGGCAGCGGCTGCCCCGCGAAAATCAGCGCCATGGCGCAGGTTCCGATCAGCGCCATCCGCAGCAGCGGCACGAAGCGCTGCGCCAGCAAAGAAGCTCTCTCGCTCATCCCCCTGCCATAGCGCACAAAGCTTAAGAAAGCCCTGAGCCCCTCACAATGGCACATGCTGGCTGGCGCAGTGGAAGCTGCCCCCGCCCGCGAGCACCGCCTCCGCCCGCAGGCCCATCGCGGTGCGGCCGGGGAACAGCCCGCCGATGGCGGCCACCGCCTCCTCGTCCATCAGCGATCCATAGGTCGGCACCACCACCACCGAGTTGCAGATGGCGAAGTTCATGTAGCTCGCCGGCTCCACGCAGTCGGCTTCGCCCATCCAGCCAGGGGAAGGCACTTCGCGCACCTGCAGCCCGAAGGCCAGCGCCCGCGCCCGCGCATCGGCATAGACCTCGGCATTGGGATCGTCCGCCCCGCTCGCCACCGGCAGCGCCAGCACGCCCGGCGCCACGAAACGCGCGAGATTGTCGACATGCCCGTCGGTATGATCGCCCGCCAGCCCCTCGCCCAGCCACAGCACCCGGTCGAAACCCAGCGAATCGTGCAGGCCCGCCTCGATCTCCTCCCGGCCCAGCGAAGGGTTGCGGTTGGGATTGAGCAGGCATTGCTCGGTGGTCCCCACCAACCCCGTGCCATCCGTATCGATTGCGCCGCCCTCCAGCACGAAGTCGAAGTCCTGCACCGCCAGCCCGGCCTGCTCTGCCAACGCAGCGCCGATAGCCTGGTCACCCGCCATCACGAACTTGTCGCCCCAGCCATTGAAGCGAAATTTCCGCGCGGCGCGGCGCCCGGTCGCGTCCAGCACCACCAGCGGGCCCGTATCGCGCAGCCAGATATCGCCATATTCGTGCCGCTCGCAGGTGACCGAGGCGCTCACCAGCGCCTGCGCGCGCGCCTCATTGGCCGCATCCCGCACCACCAGCCGCACGTCCTGCCCGCTCTCCGCCACCAGATTGGCGAAAGCGGCGATCTGCTCCTGTGCCGCCAGCAGATCGGGCCATTCGGCGGGATCGTGAGGAAAGCCGATCCACAGCCATTCCTGCTCGCCCCATTCGGCAGGCATGCGCATGCCAGAGCCGGAGGCGGCAGGCGTCACTTCGGCGCTCAGCAGCCGCCACCCGGCCCGGCGGCGCAGCTCTCGTCCCGCGCACGGCGGAATTCGTCGCCCTCGTACCAGTTGGGCCACTCCTCGCCGGAAGCGAGCATCTCGCCCAGCCGCCAGAACAGGCCCAAATCCTCCATCAACCCGCTCCAGTCCCAGTTCGGATCGTACTCGTCGCCCGGCCCGTGATAGGCCTCATCGCGATAGGCCGCATCATAGGCCGCGCCCGCCGCGCGCCCGCCCACGAGCAGGTCCTGCCCGGGGCGCACGTAGAACATCGGCACCCCGCGCTTGGCGAAGCTGAAATGGTCGGAGCGGTAGTAATAGCCCGCCTGTGGCGAGGGGTCGGGCGTGGACACGCGACCCACTTCGGCCAGCGCGCTCGCCAGCACCGCGTCCAACTCGCTCTTTCCCCCACCGATCACCGTCACGTCGCGCGCCGGGCCCGAGAGCGCGGGCGCATCGATATTGATCCCGGCCACCGTCTGCGAGAGCGGGAACACCGGATTGGCACTGTAATAGTCGGAGCCGAGCAGGCCCGATTCCTCGGCCGTCACCGCCAGGAACACCAGCGAGCGCGGATGAGCGCCGCCGGCCACATGCGCCTCGGCCAGCGCCACCAGCGCGGCGGTGCCCACGGCATTGTCGATCGCGCCGTTGCAGATATCGTCACCGGCCGCATTGGGCGTGCAGCGGCCCAGATGGTCCCAATGCGCGGTGTGGAGCACATATTCGTCCGCCCGCTCGGTACCGGGCAGAATGCCGATCACGTTGCTGGAGGTGAACCGCCGGAAGCTGTTGTCGAACCCCGTGCTGGCGGTCGCGCCCAGCGGCACCGCGCGAAAGCCCGGCCGGCGCGCGGCGGCCGAGAGCTGCGCGAAATCCTGCCCGGTGGCAGCCATGATGCGCTCGGCCACGCCCTTCTGGATCCAGCCGTTGAGCATCGTCTGGCTGGCCCCGGCATCGGCGCGGCTGGCATAGGCCTGCGGGCCGGACCACGAGCTTTCCACCACATTCCAGCCGTAGGAGGCGGGGAAATCCTCATGCACGATCAGCGCGCCGGCCGCGCCCTGCCGGGCGGCTTCCTCGAACTTGTAGGTCCAGCGCCCGTAGAAGGTCATCGCCCGGCCGCCAAACGGGCCTTCGAGCGTCTCGCTGGCATAATCGGGATCGTTCACCAGGATGACCGCGGTCTTGCCGCGCATGTCGAGCCCGGCGTAGTCGTTCCAGCCGCGTTCGGGCGCATTGATGCCGAAGCCCACGAACACCAGCTCGCTATCTGCCAGTTCGGTCCGCTCCACCTCGCGGTAGGAGACACCCACCCAATCACTCGCATGTTGCAGCGAAAGCGACTCGCCGCCCGCCGTGCGCACCACCAGCGGCTCGAAGGCGGAGCCGGTGATCTCCACCAGCGGCACCTCCTGCACCCAGCTGCCATTGTTGCCCGGCTGCAGCCCGGCAGCGCGGAACTGCTCCGTCAGGTAGGCCACCGTCTTCTCCTCACCGGGCGTGCCCGGCTCGCGCCCCTCGAACGCGTCGGAGGAGAGCGTGCGCGTCACCTCGCGCATCGTCTCGACCGAGAGAGCGGGAGGACCGGCGCGCTCGGGAACGGTGGCGCAGGCGGCAGCGGCGAGCGAGAGGGCCGCGGCACAGCAGAAACGAAGCATCGAACATCCAATCGGAAACCAGCAGGATAGCGCGACGATGGCAAAGCCCCGCCCGCCCCGCAAGGCCTGCGAACGGCAGCGACGCGCGCCGGAGGAAGCGAGCACACCCCTCCGCTGCCGAAATCGCCGTCGCTGCCAGCAGGGCCGGCAAGCGGGCAAGGGCGAGCCAGCGCGCCGCAGCGCCACGCCAGGGCCTCGCAAGGCGCAGGCAAGCAGGGCCGATTTACGTCGCTCCACACCAGCGCACCCCGCCGCCACCGTGCCACGCAGCGCAAGAGCCGCTTGCGCGCGCCGCGCCGCCGCTCCACTCGTGAGCGCATGGCGGCAGACTGGCAGGCGGCGATCACCCGGGCGCGCACCCACGCACCCTTCCTCAAGCTCGCCCTCGAGCGCCGGCCCGAGCTCGTCGGGCTGCTCGCCACGAGCGAGGGCGAGGCCGCACTCGCCGCTGCCCGCGCCGCCGGCGAGGGCGAGAGCGACGTGGGCGTGGCGCTGCGGCGCGAGCGGCTCGGCCTCGCGCTGGTGCTGGCGGTGGGCGATCTCGCCGGCGCCTTCCCCCTTCAGCGCGTCATGAGCGAGCTATCTGCATTCGCCGATCGCGCGCTCCATGCCGCCATCGCCGCGGCCATCACAGCGCGGGTGCCCGAAGCGCAGCCGCAGGGCTTCGCCGCGCTTGCGCTCGGCAAGCACGGCGCGCAGGAGCTGAACTATTCCTCGGATATCGACCCGATCCTGCTGTACGATCCCGCGCAGCTCCCCCACCGCCCGCGCGAGGAGCCGGGCGAGGCCGCCCAGCGCTATGCCCGCCAGCTGCAGGAGCTGCTCGCCCGCTCCACCGCCGAGGGGTACGTCTTCCGCGTCGATCTGCGCCTGCGCCCGGCCTCCGAGGTCAGCCCGCTGGCGATCTCGTTCGATGGCGCGCTCACCCATTACGAAAGCTCGGCGCTCGCCTGGGAACGCGCCGCCTATATCCGCGCCCGCAGCGCTGGTGGCGATATTGCGGCGGGCGATGCGTTCCTCGAACAGATCCGTCCGTTCGTCTGGCGCCGCAGCCTCGATTTCACGGCTCTGGAAGAGATCCGCCGCCTCACCCATCTGATCCGCGACGCCTACGCTGGCCCCCGCGAGCCCGGCCCCGGCTTCGACATCAAGCGCGGTCGCGGTGGCATCCGCGAGGTGGAGTTCTTCGCCCAGACTCACCAGCTGATCTACGGCGGCCGCCTGCCCAATCTGCGCCAGCGCGGCACCCGGCCAGCGCTCGATGCGCTTGCAGCCGAAGGCATCGTCACCGCCGCCGACGCCACGCTGCTGGGCGAGGCCTACGATCGCCTGCGCACCATCGAACACCGGCTGCAGATGGTGGAAGACCGCCAGACCCACGCGCTCCCCGCCGATCCCGCCGCGCTCACCAATGTTGCCCGGCTGGATGGCCTGCCCGATGGTGCCGCGCTCATCAGCGAGCTCACCGCCCTGTGCGGTCAGGTCGCCGCGCTGTACGACCGCCTGCTAGGTGTCGACGACCAGCCAGCATCCACGGCCGCCGATCTCGCGCGCGATCCGCGCTACGCCCCGCGCATCGCCGAATGGCGCGCCACCATTCGCACCCTGCGCACCGGCGAGGCGCGCGCCGCGTTCGACGCGATCGTGTCCGAGCTGGTCGCCGCCTTCGACGCCGCGCCCGATCCGGACCACGCGATGGCCCGGTGGCAGACGCTGCTCACCCGCCTGCCCAGTGCGGTCAATCTGCTGCGGCTGTTCGAACAGCGTCCCGGCCTGCTGCGGCAGGTGCTGCGCATCCTTACCCTGGCGCGCCCGCTGGCCGACGAGCTGGCCCGCCGCCCCGAACTGCTCGACGCGCTGATCGATCGCACCGCGCTCGACCTGCCCGGCCCCGTCGAAGCGCTCGCCGCCCGGATGCACCGCACCGATGGCACCGCCGATTACGAGCGCCGGCTCGACCGCATCCGGCAAGTGGTGGGCGAAGAACGCTTTGCGCTGGGCACCCAGCTGATCGAAGCGGTGCACGATCCGCTCGCCATCGCCAATGCGCTGGGCCGGGTGGCCGAGGCAGCGCTCGGCACCGCAGCGCACGCCGCGATCGAGGCGTTCGAGGCGGTCCACGGCCGCGTGCCCGGCGGTGCGCTGCTGATCCTGGGGCTCGGCCGGCTCGGCGGGGGCGCGCTCACCCACGCCTCCGATCTCGATCTGATCTACCTGTTCAGCGGCGAGATCGGCGTCGAATCCGATGGCCGCCGCCCGCTCACCGCCTCGCTCTATTTCAACCGTCTCGCCCAGCGGGTCAGCGCCGCGCTCAGCGTGCCCACCGCCGAGGGCGCACTGTACCAGGTCGATACCCGCCTGCGCCCGCAAGGCGCACAGGGGCCCGTCGCGGTCAGCTGCGAAAGCTTCGCGCTCTACCAGCGCGAGGAGGCATGGACCTGGGAGCACATGGCGCTCACCCGCGCCCGCCCCGTGTTCGGCCCATCGGAGGAGCGCGCGCAGATGGCCGCGCTGCTGCAATCGGTGCTCTCCCGCCCACGCGATGCCACCATCCTGCGCGTCGATGTCCTCGCCATGCGGGCCGAGATCGCCGCGCACAAGCCGCCCACCGGCCCGCTCGACGTCAAGCTGCTGCGCGGCGGGCTGGTCGATGCCGAATTCATCATCCACTTCCTCCAGCTGCGCGACGCCACCGCGCTGCACCCCTCGCTCACCGAGGCGGTCGAGGCGCTGGCGGCACAAGGCCTGCTCCCCCGCACCTTCGCCGAACACCATGCGCTGCTGGGGCGGGTGCTCGTCGCCGCGCGCCTGCTCGCGCCCGATGGCACCGAGCCCGCCCCCGCCGCCCGCCAGGCGCTGGCCGCCACTTGCGGTCACGAGCATTACACGCAGCTGTGCGAAGCGGTACAACAGGCACGCCACGCCATTGCCGCGCAATGGAACACGCTATTCGACCAGACATTGGAGACCGAACCATGACCCCAAAGCCCGAAGCCGGCGACCTCCTGCCGGATTGCCCCATGGAAATCGCGGGCGGCGGGCTGGTGCGCCCGTCGGACTTCCGCGGCCACCCGCTGGTGCTGTTCTTCTACCCCAAGGACGATACGCCCGGCTGCACCACCCAGAATCGCGCCTTCTCCGAACTCAAGCCCCGCTTCGACGCTGCCGGCGTGGCCCTGCTGGGCATCAGCAAGGACCCGCTCGCCGCCCATGTAAAATTCGCCGCCAAGCACGGCCTCACCGTGCAACTCGCCAGCGATCCCGCCACCGACGGCCTCGCCGATGCGCTCGGCATCTGGGGCGAGAAGCAGATGTACGGCCGCACCTACATGGGGATGGAACGCACCACCTATCTGGTCGATGGCGAAGGCCGCATCGCTCAAATCTGGCGCAAAGTCCGCGTCCCCGGCCACGCCGAACAGGTCCTCGCCGCCGCGGAGGAACTGGCGCGGGGGTGAGCGTGGAGGCCATAAGGATGGCGCCGTTCAGCGGACCTCCCGAGCGCCAGCCAAACCCCAAACCCATTCATCGCCCGATCCCCTGTTTGAACCGGTGTCTGCCGCTTGCCTGCGCAGCGCCCCGTAGTGCCACAACCAGGGCGAAGCGACGACTTGAACTGAGACCTTCCGCCCCAGCCGCGCGCCGACACCGGCCCTCCAACGCCGCTGACCCCAACATCACTGTCCGACAATCTCACAGCAATATGCCTCACGAATTGATGTTAAATGACAAGCTGCCGACAGATTGGTCCTAACAACATGGATTAATGAAAATTTCTTCTTTCATCTGGCCCTCGTTATTGAGATACGCGCAGTTGACTCGTTACAGCTGACAGTATTATCTTTTCTCTGTTCACGGCCGAGTCGCGAACTGCTTGGCGCCGCCTGAGCCGGCGTTTCCATGCTGCGAGCTGTTGACTCATATTTTTAACCCTGTTCGTTAACCATAACGAACCGGCATCGGGAGAAGAATCATGACGAACACGAATGGAAGCTCCACCAATGGTAGAGGAAATGGTAAGCTCGAGGTCAGTGCCTTCGACGTCATGTTGATGGAGGCGCAAGAGCGCGGCGACGAGAGCCTCGAGACCGGCCGTTACATTATCACTTATGGCGAAGGCTTGCAGGAAGAGGCCGCCACACATTTCAAGTCGCTCGGGATGCGCACCGCCGACGCACGCGATTTTAGCGATCAGGCTGCGTCGATGGAGGATGCCGGCGATGCCGATGTGCTGGTGCTGCCGGAGATCGGCGTGGCCGTGATCAGCGCCGCTGCCGCGGGCGAGCGCAATGCAGAATTGCAGGAGGCGGTCACCGCATCGGATCAGCCCATCGAGGCCTATGAGCCGGAATATTTCGCCTTCGCAGACAACCTCTCCACTGACTATATCCGCGGTTTCCGGCGCGCGATCGATGCGCTGTCAGCGGATGCCTTGCTGCCTGAGTTGCAGGACGAGGATGATGTCGATGCGCAGGTGCTGGGCGCGACCTGGGGGCTCGCCGCGTGCAGGGTGCCGATCAGCACGCGCAGCGGCGCCGGGATCCGGGTCGCCGTGCTGGATACCGGCATGGCGGTCAATCACCCCGATTTTGTCGGACGGCAGATCGTCAGCCAAAGCTTTGTTGGCCAGCCGGTGCAGGATCTGCACAGCCACGGCACGCACTGCATCGGCACGGCCTGCGGCCCCAAGGCGCCGGTCGGAACGACACCGCGTTACGGGGTTGCATTTCAGTCGCCCATCTTTGTCGGCAAGGTTCTCTCCAACTCCGGATCGGGTGCGACCGGCGGCATTCTGGCCGGCATGAACTGGGCGATCGCCAATCGCTGTGCGGTTATCTCGATGTCGCTGGGTTCCCAGACGCCACCGCAGTTTGCCTATACGGCGGCCGGGCTTTCGGCGCTCAGCAAGGGCTGCCTGGTGATCGCCGCGGCGGGCAATGCGGCGAAGCCGACCGGCGCACCGGCCAATTCACCGTCGATCTTTGCGGTCGCCTCGCTCGACTCCAATCTGCGGCCGTCTTCATTCTCGAACTATGGCAAGATCCAGCTCGCGGCACCGGGGCGAGATGTCTTTTCCAGCATCCCCATGCCACAGCGTTATGGCTACAAGACAGGCACCAGCATGGCAGCACCGCATGTCGCCGGTTGCGCCGCGCTCTGGGCACAGACGAGCCCCAATTTGCGCGGCCAGGCGCTATGGAACAAGCTGCTGGCCACGGCCCGGCCGCTGCCCTTCCCGGCATCGCATGTGGGCAAGGGGCTGGTCCGAGCACCGAGTTGATCGGTGCGGCGTTTTCTCGGACGACGACGCTAACGGAACCTGCATCATGTCCAAGACCAAGCAGTGGATCGTTACGCTGTCACCGGATGAACCGCTCCATGCGGTCCGGTGCGAACTGGAGGCCGTGGGGTTTGCGGTACAAGAGGTGCTTGAGGCGATCGGCGTCGTCATCGGCCAGACCGATGAGGCGGGCGCGCAACGGGTCCGCGACGTGAAGGGCGTGCAGGCCATTGAACCTGAGGGGGCGGTCGATATCGGCCCCCCCGACAGGCCCACCACGTGGTAGCCGGCCGAAGCACCAGGCAGCGGGCGCGCGCGCCTTTTACCAGGCTTTCGGTAAACCATCGATTTTGGGCATCGCGCGAGGATGACGCCTTAAACGGTCATTTCCGCTGAGCACGCCGTTGCAGACATTCCGCTTAACCACACATACGGCATATGGCTCGGTATTGGCGTCGGTTTCCCCTCAGACGCCGCCGTCCCGCACTCCAATCCCCGCCTAGATCGGCGCGCACGCCTCCTCCAGCCACGCCAGCGCCTTGCCTTCAAGCTGCGGCGCCAGCACCTCGCGCACCCGCGCGTGATATTCGTTCCACCAGCCGATCTCGGCCGAAGTCAGCAGAGCGCGCTCCACCAGCGTGGCATCGATCGGCACCAGCGTCAGTGTCTCGAAACCCAGCCATTCGCCCTCGGCGCCGGGAAACTCGCGCTTCTCTACCAGGACCAGGTTTTCGATGCGGATGCCGTATTCGCCGGCCTTGTAATAGCCCGGCTCGTTGGAGAGGATCATGCCCGCCAGCAGCGGCTCGCCGGTGCCGGCCTGCCCGCCGCTCGGCTTGGCGATCCGCTGCGGCCCCTCGTGCACCGCCAGAAACGCGCCCACGCCGTGCCCGGTGCCATGCGCATAATCCGCACCATCGGTCCACAGGAACTGCCGCGCCAGCGAATCGAGCTGCCCCCCGCTGGTCCCGGCCGGAAAGCTCTGCGTGGCCAGCGCAATGTGGCCCTTCAGCACGCGGGTGAAGCGGTCCTTCTGCTCCGAAGTTGGCCGGGCGGAACCATCGGCGCTGCCGATCCACACGGTGCGGGTGATATCGGTCGTGCCGTCGCGATATTGCCCGCCCGAATCGACCAAATAGATGCTGCCCGGCGCAATCGGCAGGTCGCTTTCCTCGTCCACCCGGTAATGCGGGATCGCCGCGTGCGGCCCGGCAGCGGAAATCGTGTCGAACGAAAGGTCCTCCAGCAGTCCGCATTCCTCGCGCAAGGCCTGCAGCCGCGCGGCGGCAGACAGCTCGGTCTCGCCCCCCTGCGGCGCAGCAAGCGAGAGCCAATGGAGGAACCGCGCCACCGCTGCCCCGTCGCGCGCCTGCGCAGCACGGTGGCCCGCCTGCTCGGCCGGGTTCTTGGTCGCCTTGGCAAGAATCGTCGGGTCGCGCACCGCCACCACCCGGGCCCCCGAGGCGCCAAGCGCATCGCTGATCGCGGCCACGCCGAACCCTGGGTCCACCGCCACCGCCTGGCCTGCAAACCCGCCCAACGCATGCTCGAAATTGTCCCGCGGGCGGATCGTCACCGCATTGCCCAGATGGCGCGTAAGATCGGGCGTCACCTTCTCGGGCGCGATGAACAGCTCGGCCGTGCCATCGGCGTGGGCGATCACATAGGCCAGCGCCACCGGCGTGCGCGGCACGTCGCCTCCGCGAATATTGAGCAACCAGGCGACCGAATCAAGCGCGCTGATCACCGCCGCATCCAGCTTGCGCTCCCGCAGCCACTCGGCCACCGCGCTCCGCTTCTCCGCGCTAGACCGGCCGGCGCTCGCCTCGTCCTGCACGATGGCCGGGGCGGGGGACGGCTCGGGCCGGTCGTCCCACACCGCGTCCACCGGGTTCTGGGCCACCGACACCAGTTCGATACCCGAATCGGCCAGGATGCGGCGCGTGTCCTCGGCCCAGCGGGCGGGATGCAGCCACGGATCGAAGCCGATGCGGGCACCTTCCCCAGCGTTGCAAAACAGCCAATTGCCCAGGGTTTCACGTGGAACCGAGCAATAATCGTACAGCCGCGCATCCACCTGCTCGCGCACCTGGATGGTGTAGCGCCCGTCCACGAACACCGCCGCGCCCGTCCCGCTGCCCCGTTCGCGCAGCACCACCGCGCTCCCGGCCGAGCCGCCGAACCCGGTCAGCCAGGCGAGCCGCTGGGCATAACCGCCGACATATTCGCTCATATGCTCGTCGGCGATCGGCACGACAAAGCCGTCCAGCCCCTGTCGGGCGAGTTCGCGCCGCAGCGCTTCGAGGCGGGCTTCATGGGTCGGCATCAGCATCTTCGCAGGGTCCCTGGCTTGCGGTCCGTAGAAGGCACACATAGATGCCCAGGATGGACGATACCACCTCCGCACCCCCAGCAACGCCCCCAAAAGCCGCCAAGCGCCCCTCCAGCGCCACGCATCACGGCATCGACGTCGCCGACGATTACGCCTGGCTGCGCGATCCCGGCTATCCGGAGGTGGGCGATGCGGCGATCCTGGAGCACCTGAAAGCAGAGAACGCCTGGTTCGAAACGCGCATGGCGCCGCACAAGAATCGCGTCGACGCGCTGTTCAAGGAGATGCGCGGCCGCATCAAGGAAGCCGACAAATCCGTGCCGCAGAAGGACGGCGAGTGGCTCTACTGGATTGAATTCGAAGAGGGCGCCGAATACAAGAAATGGTGGCGCCGCCCCGTCGGCGCGGCAGAGGGATACGGCAAGGACCAGCTGATCCTTGACGAACCTGCGCTGGCCAAGGGCAAGGAGTACTTCCGCCTCGGCGCCATCTCCACCAGCCAGAACGGGCGGCTGCTGGCCTATTCGGTGGACGACAACGGCTCGGAACGCTTCACTGTGCGGATCAAGGATCTCGCCACCGGCGAGCACCTGCCGGACGAGATCCCCGGCACGCTCTCCGCGCTGATCTGGGTCGTGGGCGACACCGGGCTGATCTACTCGCTCGCCAACGAGCAATGGCGGACCGACAATGCCCGGCTCCACTGGCTCGGCAAGCCGCTCGAAGAAGACGTGGAGCTGTACCATGAGGATGAAGAGGGCTTCCGCGTCGGCGCCTCGCTTTCCGCCAACGAAACGTGGGTGATCCTCTCCACCGGCGATCACGAGACCAGCGAGGTTCGCCTGCTCCCCGCCGCCGACCCGCTGGCCCAGCCGATCCTCGTCCGCCCGCGGCAGAAGGGCCTCGAATACGATGTGGATGAACGCGACGGCGTGCTCTACGTCCACGCCAACGACACGCACGAGAACTTCCGCCTCGCCACCGCCCCGCTCGATCGGCCCGGCGAATGGACCACGCTGATCGAGGGCAGCAACAGCTTCTACCTCACCGGCGTTGAGCTGTTCCGCGATTTTTACGTCGTCGAGGGCCGGCTCGGCGGGCTCGACCGGATCGAGCTGCGCTATTACGACGATCCCAACCGCATCGAGCCGATCACCTTCCCCGAGGCGAGCTACACCGCCAGCCTCGGCAACAACCCCGAATGGGCGATGCAGGCCCTGCGCGTTTCTTACGAGAGCATGGTCAGCCCGGCCTCGGCCTTCGATTACCATGTCGCGGAGCGCCGCCTCGAACTGCTCAAGGTGCAGGAAATCCCCTCGGGTTACGATGCCGAGCTCTACACCACCGAGCGGCTGGAGATCATCGCGCGCGACGGCACGCCGATCCCGGTCAGCCTGATGATGCGCCGCGACCGCGCGAAGGGCGGCCCGCTGCACCTCTACGGCTACGGCGCCTACGGAATCGCCATCCCACCCGGCTTTTCGACGACCCGCCTCAGCCTGGTGGATCGCGGCTTCGCCTATGCCATCGCCCATGTACGCGGCGGCGACGATCTCGGCCGCGCCTGGTACAAGGCGGGCAAGCTGGAGAGCCGGATCAACACCTTTACCGATTTCGTCGACGTGGCGAAGGGCTTAATCGAGCGAGGGCTGACCCAAGCGGGCCGCATCAGCATATCAGGGGGATCGGCCGGCGGCGAGCTGATGGGCGCGGTGATCAATTCGAACCCCGAACTCTGGGGCGCAGTGGTGGCACATGTGCCCTTCGTGGACGTGCTGGCGACGATGCTCGACGCCTCGCTGCCGCTGACGCCGGGCGAATGGCCCGAATGGGGCAACCCGATCGAGGATGCCGCCGCCTTCGCGCTGATCCGCTCCTACAGCCCGTACGACAATGTGCGCGCACAGGCCTATCCGCCGATGCTGGTGACCGCCGGGCTCAACGATCCGCGCGTCACTTATTGGGAGCCCGCCAAATGGGTCGCCCGCCTGCGCGAGCTGAAGACCGACGCAAACGAGCTGCTGCTCAAGACCAACATGGGCGCGGGCCACGGGGGCAAGTCCGGCCGGTTCGAGTCCTTGCATGAAACCGCCGAGGAATTCGCCTTCATCCTCTGGCAGCTCGGGATCGAGTCCCCGCCAAAAGCCGCGACGCGGTAGGCCCGACCCTGGCCGCATGCAGCGAAGCGATAGGCCAGATCCTATGCAAGCAGCGAAGCGGTAGGCCGATGACAGCATGAGCAGGAGCTTCGCCCACACCTTCACCGCGCTGCCCGAGCACATCGACGAGAACGGCCACGTCAACAACATCGTCTGGGTGCGCTGGATGGAGGAGATCGCCACCGCGCACTGGCTGGCCGATGCGCGCCCGCAGGATGCGCAGGCCTATGTCTGGCTCGTGACCCGGCACGAGATCGATTATCGCGGCAATGTGGCGGCGGGCGAGAGCGTGGAAGCGCTGACCGAGATCCGCGAGGGGCCGAGCGGCGCACGCTTCGACCGGCACGTCAGCTTCCGCGACTCGCAAGGCCGCGAGCTTGTGCGGGCCAAAACCACCTGGGCGATGATCGACAAAGCCACCGGGCGGCTCACCCGCGTGCCCGCCGAGGTGGCGGCGCCGTTCCTGCGCGACTGAACCGCCCGCCCGCGAACAGCGCTAGGCCAGCGCTTCGTCCACCGTCAGCACATCGTAACCCAGCTCCTGCGCCACCGCCGGATAGGTCACGCGGCCCTCGTGCACGTTGAGTCCCGCAGCGAGGTGCGGATCGGCCAGCATCGCCGCGCGCCAGCCCAGATCCGCGATCCGCAGGGCATGCGGCAGGGTCACGTTGTTGAGCGCATAGGTGCTGGTGCGCGCCACCGCACCCGGCATGTTGGCCACGCAATAATGCACGATTCCGTCCACCACATAGGTCGGGTCGTCATGGGTGGTGGCGCGGGCGGTCTCGAAACAGCCGCCCTGATCGATCGCCACGTCCACCAGCACCGCGCCCGGCTTCATACGCTTCAGCATGTCGCGCGAGACCAGCTTGGGCGCGGCGGCGCCCGGGATCAGCACCGCGCCGATCACCAGATCCGCCTCGTACACCGATTCCTCGAGATTGGCCTTGTTGGAGAAACGCGTCTTGGCGCGGCTCTCGAAATGCGTGCCGACGCGCTCCAGCACCTCCGGGTCACGGTCGAGGATGGTTACGTCCGCGCCCAGCCCGGTGGCCATCTGCGCGGCGTTGAAGCCGACCACGCCGCCGCCGATCACGATCACCTTGCCCGGCATCACCCCTGGCACGCCGCCCAGCAGCACGCCGCGCCCGCCATGCGCCTTTTCCAGCGCGGTGGCGCCGGCCTGGATGCTCATGCGCCCGGCCACCTGGCTCATCGGCTTGAGCAGCGGCAGGGTGTTGCCGGGGCCGGTGACGGTCTCGTAGGCGATGCAGGTGGCGCCCGATTTCACCAGGTCGGCGGTCTGCTCCGGGTCCGGCGCCAGGTGGAGATAGGTGTACAGCAGCTGGCCACGGCGCAGCATGGCACGCTCGCCCGCCTGCGGTTCCTTGACCTTCACAATCATCTCGCATTCGGCGAAGATCGGCTCGGGAGTGTCCAAGATGCGCGCGCCGGCGGCGCGATATTCGCTATCGTCCGAACCGATGCCGAGGCCCGCGCCGCTCTCCATCCACACCTCGTGGCCGTGCGAGACCAACTCCGTGGCGCTTTCGGGCGTCAGGCCGACGCGGTATTCGCTGTTCTTGATCTCGCGCGGGCAGCCGATGCGCACAAGGCATTCTCCTGGTGGGTGACGCGGCTGGTTACGAGCGAGACCGGTTGCACGCAAGCCCACCAAGACGCATGCTGCGCCGGATCGAGGCCAGAGGGTTCCACACGATGTTGCGATTGCTTGCCTGCGCCGCCTGTGTTCTGTTGCCCGCTGCGGCATTCGCGCAGGACCCGGCAACAGTACCCGTGCCCGCCGCCGTCACCGCCGATGGCATCCCACCGATCCCGGCCGAGCTGGCGGCGCGCACCAGCCCCTATTTCGAGTTCCGCACCGCCTCCTTTGTCGATTGGGACCCCGCCGACCGCTCGATGCTGATCGCCACCCGCTTCGGCGATACTGCGCAGGTCCACCGTGTCGCGCAGCCGGGCGCCGCGCGGATGCAGCTCACCTTCGAGCAGGAGCCGGTCGGCAATGCTCGCTTCGCCCCGCATAGCGGCGACGCGCTGGTGGTCTCCAAGGACATCGGCGGCAACGAGTTCTACCAGCTCTACCGGCTCGAGAACGGCCGGCTCCAATTGCTGACCGACGGGCAGAGCCGCAACCAGGCCGGCGCCTGGACTCACGATGGCGCGCTGATGGCATTCAGCTCCACCCGGCGCACCGGGCGCGACACCGACTTATACTTGATAGACCCGCGCGATCCGGCCAGCACGCGCCTGCTGGCCGAGCGCGAGGGCGGCGGCTGGGGGGTGATCGACTTTACACCAGACAACCGCACCGCGCTGGTGGCGAACTACATCTCGGTCACCAACCAGGAGCTGTATCATGCCGATCTCGCCACCGGCGCGCTGACCCGGCTGACCGATCCGGCGCGCACGGTGGCCTTCAACGGCGCCCAATATGCGCCCGACGGCCGCCTGTGGGTCGCTTCGGACGAGGGCGCCGAGTTCAGCCGCCTGGGCCTGCTCGATCCCGCCACAGGCACATTCACCCCGGTGGTGACGGAAGAGTGGGATGTCGACGCGTTCGATATTGCCGAGGACGGCAGCTTCATCGCCTACACTGTCAACGCCGCGGGCATTTCACAGCTCAAACTGCTCGAAGTTGCCAGCGGCCGGTCACGCGACGTGCCGCTGCCCCCGGGCACAATCGGCCGGATAAGCATCGCGCCGTGGGGCGAAGTCGGCTTCACCTTCGTCTCCAACCAGTCCGCAGCCGATGCCTACAGCGTCAACCCCGCCTCGCTGGCAGTGACTCGCTGGACCACCAGCGAGACAGGCGGGCTCGACGTGGCGGCTAATGTGCTGCCCGAATTGGTGGAGATCGAAAGCTTCGATGGCGAGCCGGTTTCGGGCCTGCTCTACCGGCCCGAACCAGCAAGATTCGCCGGGCCCCGGCCGCTAATCGTCAACATCCACGGCGGGCCGGAGGCGCAGAGCAGCGCCACCTTCCTGGGGCGCAACAATTATCTGCTGAACGAGCTGGGCGTCGCGCTGTTCTACCCCAACGTCCGCGGCTCCACGGGCTTTGGCAAACGCTTCGTCGGGCTCGACAACGGCCCGTCCCGGCGCGAGGATTCGGTGCGCGACATCGGCGCCTTTCTCGATGCTCTGGCGGCAGACCCGGCGATCGACGCGGAGCGCGTGGGGGTCACCGGCGGCTCCTATGGCGGCTACATGTGCTATGCCAGCGCCATCTTCTACGGCGAACGGCTGAAGGGCGCGGTGTGCACCGTGGCGATCAGCAATTTCGTCACCTTCCTGGAGAACACCGAAGGCTACCGTCGCGATCTCCGGCGCGTGGAATATGGCGACGAGCGCGATCCCGAACAGCGCGCCAAGCTGGTCGAAATCAGCCCGCTGACCCGCGTGGACGAGATCGACATTCCGCTGATGGTCGGAACCGGCGCCAACGATCCGCGCGTGCCCGCCAGCGAGGCCGACCAGATCATCGAAGCGGTGCGCGCCAACGGCCGAGAAGCCTGGCACTTCCTCGCCGGCAACGAAGGCCACGGCTTCGCCCGCAAGGAGAATGCGGATTACTGGAGCCTGGCGGGCCTGGTGTTCTGGCAACGGCACCTGCTCGGAGAATAAGCGGTGCGAGAGCGGATCCAAGGAATCTACCTCCACGGGATGCACGAAGGCGCGGTGCGCCCCTGCCGCAAGCAGGAAAACTCGATCTTCAGATGCACAACATAGGGTAGGTGTTTAGTCCCACGCTGTGGTGATACGGTGGATCACCACGAGTGGCGGGAGCAGCTATGGG
>LXQI01000040.1:0-7108 GCA_001683845.1 Erythrobacter sp. ANT-B3C2
CGCCGATCCAGACCGGATCATCGCCGCCGTTAAACGCGGGCACCAAGTGTTAGATTCTATCCACTAGCATGACAGATCAGCGGGGAGGCGATCATGGATACGAAAATAACGACGCTCGTGGCCTTTCTATACGTGAAAGATCGTGATCGAGCGCTTGAATTTTATTGTGACACACTGGGTCTGTCGCTGAAAGGCTCCGATTCCTTCGGTGACTTCCTCGACAGCGGGCACTCGCTGATCCGCATGACCGTGATGCCCGATCACACGGCCGGCCCTCATCCCGTGCTCGGCTGGGAGGTGGACGACATCCGCTTGGCCGCCCGGGAGCTTGGGGAGCGTGGGATCCAGCTAACCCTCTATGACGGAATGGGCCAGGACGAGCTCGGTGTCTGGACCTCGCCGGAAACGGGCGCCAGCGTGGCATGGTTCACAGACCCTGATGGGAACGTCCTCAGCCTGACCGAAGCCTGAGAACTCCACTCAAAATGCCGAAGGCGGTAAGGCGCGCGCCGGTTCCGCGCCCCGGTCACAGCCGCCCCGGCAACACCACCCCTTGCCTCGCCACGCCACTTCGGGAATGGCCATGTGATGAGCATTCTCTCCGACCGCTGGATCCGTGAAGAGGCGCTGGCGAGCGGCATGATCGAGCCGTTCGTCGAGCGCCAGCAGCGCGGTGGCTGCATCTCCTACGGCCTCAGCTCCTACGGCTACGATGCGCGGGTGGCGGACGAGTTCAAGATCTTCACCAATGTCGATAGCGCAGTGGTCGACCCTAAAGACTTTTCCGCCAACAGCTTCGTCGATCGCAAGACCGACGTCTGCGTGGTGCCGCCCAACAGCTTCGTGCTGGCCCGCACGGTCGAATATTTCCGCATCCCGCGTGATGTGCTGGTGATCTGCCTCGGCAAATCGACCTATGCGCGCTGCGGGATCATCGTCAACGTCACCCCGCTGGAGCCCGAATGGGAGGGGCACGTGACGCTTGAATTCTCCAACACCACGCCGCTGCCGGCCAAGATCTATGCCAATGAGGGGGCCTGCCAGTTCCTGTTCCTCAAGGGCAACGAACCGTGCGAGGTCAGCTATGCCGATCGGGCGGGCAAATACATGGGCCAGCAGGGGGTGACGCTGCCCAAGCTCTAGCCTCGGCCGCGAGGAGGGGCAGCGGCGGCACCGTTCGCGCCCCGGCGCATTGCATCGAAGGCGGGCGCGGCTGCCCGTCGTTAAGGGGAGAGCCGAATTGTCCACCATCGCCGCGATCATCGGGCGCATCCTGCTGGGGGCGCTGTTCGTCATTTCCGGGATCCAGAAGGTCGTCGCCCCCGCGGCGACAGCGGGATATATCGACAGCGCCACCACGCTGCCGGGCAGCCTGCTGGCGCTGCCGGTGGGTATCTTCGAGCTGGTGTTCGGCGCGTTGCTCGCAGTGGGGCTGATGAGCCGGCTGACCTCCATCGTGCTGGCAGTGTTCACCGGGCTGACGATCTTCTTCTTCCACAACAATTTGATGGACATGCAGGAGGGTATTCAGGCGCTCAAGAACGTGGCGATCATCGGCGGGCTGCTGATGGTGTTCGCCTATGGGCAGATGCGCTGGAATTACGACCACATGCGCTCCGAGACGCGGGTCAAGGACGCCGAGCTGCGCGCTGCCCAGGCCGAAGCGCGCGCGAACACCAACACCACAGTGGTGACCGACGCGCGCCATGACGGAGCACCCGAGGTGCGGCGCAGCTCTGCGTGGTGGCGTTACTGATGGCTGCGTTCCATGGTGGCGGGCAGTCCCACCACCACGACCCAAGGCCCGAAGGCTAGGGCCCGGCTAGAAGCTCAGTCGAGCGCCGAGCTTCACGTTGCGGCCCGCCAGCGGCGCATAATCCTTGGTGAAGCTTGAATGGCGGCGGCCCTCCACGTCGAACACATTGTTCGCCTGGAGCAGCACGGTGACGTTCTGACGGCCCTCCAGCGGGTGCCAGGCGAGCGACAAATTGACGAAGGTGAAGCTGTCGGTCGGCGTTTCGAATTCGGCCACGCGGTCCTGCTCGGCAAACCACTGCACCTCGGCGCGTGCATCGATATGCCCCATCTGCGCCTCGAGCGCCCCGAGCAGGCTCAGCGGCGGGATTCGCGGGATCGGGCTGCCATCGTCGAGCGTGGCGCGGACATAATCGCCGCGCAGTTCGGCGAGCAGGCCGAGGCCGCTGGTCTCGTACACCGTCGCCGCGATCTCCCCCTCGATGCCGAACTGGTCGGCGCCCCGCTGGAGGAATTGGAAGACGGGCAGTTCGTCCTCCTCCTCCCCGGTTTCCTGCAGGAAGATAAAATTGTCGAACCAGTTGCGATAGACTGCGAGGCTGGCGCTCGCCGGGCCGACCCGTCCCCGCACATAGGCCTCCAACCCCCACGAGCCTTCCCTGTCGAGTTCGCTGTCGCCGAACTCGAACTGCTGGGTGGCGATGTGCGGGCCATCGGCGAACAGCTCCTGCGCGGAGGGCGCCCGCTCGGCGCGCGTCGCGTTGAGCCCCACGCGCAACGCATCGGTAAGGCCAGCGGAGAGGCCCAGCGCGGCGGAGAAGGTGTCGAAATCCAGTTCCTCGCCCAGCGTTCTGGCGTCGATCGCGGTGCGCTCGTAGCGGCCGCCCAGTTCCACCTCGAAGGGGGCGAACTCCACCTCCTGCACGGTAAACAGCGCGACGCTTCCGGTGGTGTTGGGCGGCACGAAGGCTTCGGCGCCCACGGCCGAGAAATCAGAGTGCGCAAACTGCACGCCGACCGATCCGCCCCAACCGCCACCCGTGCGGTTCCGGCGGGTCTGAACCAGTTCGATCCGGCCTTCGTATGCCTCGGTATTGAACACGGTGCCGATCTCGTCGCCCTCGAATTCGGTGTGGCGATAGTCGCTGTAGCCGAGGCGGGTGCGCAATTCGGCGAACGGCCCCTCGCCGAGGTCCAGCACGCCGTTCAGGTCGACGCGGTACTGACGCAGGCCAATCGTCACATTCTCATCATCGTGGCCCTCCTCGTCACCGTGATCGTCGTGATCCTCTTCGTCGCCCTCGTCCGAATGATGGGCATGCCCACCGCCTGGGCGCGAGGGGATGCCGTAGAGCGTATCGTAATAACCGAAGGAGGCGCCCAGCGTGCTGTTGCCCGAGAAGAAGGCCAGGCCGGTGCCGAAGCTCTTTGTCTCGGTCGCGGTGTTGGGCAGCCGTCCGCGGATGTTGGCCGCCTCGCGCAGCTCCTCGGCCTCCTCCAGCTCGCCCTCGGCGGCTTCCTCGGCGGCATCGGCCAGCAGATCGGCGCGCAGGCTCCGCTCGACCATGAAGCCGGGAATCTCCAGATCGTCGGTGGTGCGGTAGGAACCGTCGATGTGGAAGGCAAGCGAATCGCCCAGCGGCACGTCGAGCGAAAGCCCGGCCTCGCGCCGGTTGTAAGCGGTGTCCACCGAGGCAATTGCGTCGATGTGGATCGGCTCGTCTGGCACGCGCGGGGGAATGCGGCGGGTGATGACATTGACTGCGCCGCCGATCGCCTGGTTGCCGTAGAGCAGCACCGCGGGGCCGCGCAGCACCTCGATCCGCTCGGCGATCAGCGGGTCGACCGCCACCGCGTGATCGTCGGAAAGGCTGGCCACGTCGAGCGTTCCCAAGCCGTCGACCAGCACCCGCACCCGCTCACCGCCGAAGCCGCGCAGGATCGGGCGCGATGCCCCGGGTGTGAAGCTGGATGCGCTAACGCCGGGAAGCTTGGCAAGCACCTCGCCAAGCTGCCCTTCGAGATTGCGCTGCAACTCCACACCCTGCAGCACCGAGGTGCCCGCAAGGATATCGAGCCGCTCGAGCCCGGCAGCGGTCACCACGATCGGCCCGTGCAGATCATCGCTACCCGGCACCGCGCGGGGCTGTGCCCCCGGCACGGTCTGGCTCTGCTGGGCGAACGCGGGAGTCGCGAGCGGAAGCGTGAGGGCGGTGGCGAGAAGAAGCGGCAAGCGGAGATTCATGGAAAGCGACCGATCGGCTAGAATGTTACAATATAACATTGCCCAATAGCCGCGAGCGCTACGCTTGCCAAGCGCTACCTCGCAGGTGCGGGATGGGCCAGGTCAGCTCCGGGCGGCGCGGACGAGGCGGGCGCGCGCCTCGTCCGCACCGATCAGCGGAAGCAGGGCGGGCATATCGGGGCCCGAATCGCGGCCAGTCAGCGCCTGCCGCAGCGGCAGGAACAGCGCCTTGCCCTTGCGCCCGGTTGCCGCCTTCAGTTCGGCGGTCAGCGCGCCCCACGGGTCCTCACCCCAGACCAGGCGCTCGGCGGCAAGGCCGAGGAAGGCACGCTCTTCCTGGTCGAACTCCCGCTGCTCGACGGGGCCGGTCACGATGCGCCACCAATCGGCCGCATCGGTGAGAGTTGCGAGGTTGGGCCGGATCGCCTCCCACGCCGCCGCGCCCATGCCCTCCGGCAGCCGGTGGGCAACCTGCGCATGGGGCAGCTGATGGAGGATCGCCGCGTTCAGGCGCGACAGTTCGGCCTGGTCGAACCGGGCCGGGGCGCGGCCGAGATGCGCGAGGTCGAAGGCCTGCGCCAGCGCCTCGCGGCTGGCGATCGGCTCCACAGGCTGCGAGGTGCCGATCCGCGCCAGCAGCGCCAGCAGCGCCTCGGGTTCGATCCCGCCCTCGCGCAGCGCATCGCAGCCGAGCGAGCCGAGCCGCTTGGCCAGCTTGCCCTCCGCCCCGACCAGCAGCGCCTCGTGCGCAAAGCGGGGCGGCCGCGCACGGAGCGCGGTGAACATCTGCAGTTGCACCGCGGTGTTTGAGACGTGATCCTCGCCGCGCAGCACATCGGTGATGCCCATCCCGATATCGTCAATCACACTGGGCAGCGCGTAGAGCCACGAGCCGTCGGCGCGCCGCACCACCGGGTCGCTGAGTTGCGCCGCGTCGAAAAGCTGCGGGCCGCGCACCCCGTCATCCCAGCCGATCGGCTCGGCATGGTCGAGCAGGAAGCGCCAGTGCGGGGCGATGCCCTGCGCCTCCTTTTCCGCACGCTCGGCCTCGCTCAGCGCCAGCGCCGCGCGGTCGTAGAGCGGCGGCAGCCCGCGGCCGAGCAGCACCTTGCGCCGCAAATCCAGCTCCTGCGCGCTCTCGTAGCACGGATACAGCCGGCCGGCAGCACGCAGGCGCTGGAACGGCTCCTCGTAGAGCGGCAGCCGGGCCGATTGCCGCTCCTCGCCATCGGGCACAAGGCCGAGCCAGCCGAGGTCGGCGCGGATGGCGGCGACGAACCGCTCCTCGCTGCGGGCTTCGTCCGTATCGTCGATCCGCAGCCAGAAGGCGCCGCCCGCTTGCCGCGCCAGCAACCAATTGTGCAGCGCGGTGCGGATATTGCCGACATGCAGCCGGCCGGTTGGCGAGGGGGCGAAGCGGGTGGTGACGGGCATCGCTCCGCCCTAGCCGGGCCGCGACCCTATTGCGAGAACAGCAGCAGCGAATGGCCGTTGCCGGAGAGCAGCGTGCCGTTTTCCGGCGTGCGTTCGACGCGCCTGGCCGCATCGAGCGCCCGGGCGACGTCGCTCAAGCGCGCCGGCAGGCCGATGGCGCAGACGACGGGCGGTGGAAGGGGGTCACTCTCCCTTGCAGCGGCCACGGGGCTCGGCGGTTCGACATCGGCGATGAACAGGCGCGACCCCTCGATGCGATAGCGGCGTGCTATGCCGGCGCAGCGCGGCTCCCACCAAATTTCGGCACCATTGGCCGAGAGTGCGATGCCGTAGGCTTCGTTCAGTGCCGCGCCGTCGATGCCGGCGACCCGCCACTCGCCCGCCAGCGTGGCCACCGCGCCGTCAGCATCGATCCTGGGCGTGGCGACGGCCGGCAGGTCGGCCTCCGCCGTTCGCGTGCGATCCTCGGCGCCGGGCGCTCCGGCCGAGCACGCGCTCAGAATGGCGAGGAGGGCGGCCGGGACGCGGGTGCGCAATGTTGCAGCTCCTTTGAGCCAGCAGAGTGCGCGCACGGACAGCGTCGTGCAAGCACGTCCGCGCGGCACCACTAAAAAGCCTCGCCGGATCGCTCCGGCGGGGCCTCTCGTGTGCCGTCGAAACCGAAAGGATTACTCCTCCGACGTTTCCTGAACCGGCTCGCTCTCAGGCGTGCCTTCGTCGCTCTGGATCAGGTAATCGCCCGCATCGGCATCGGTGCCGTGGGTTTCCCCGCTCACCATGCCGAGCGGATCGTCGCCGATCGCCGCCTCGGGGCCCTGCATCAGCTCGGCCTTGTGCTCTTCCTCGGCGGTGCGCGCGGCAATCAGCGCATCCTGCGCCTTCTTCCACTGCGAGCGGATCGCCGCATCGCGGCTGGTGGCGGTGACGCGCAGGCGGTTCATGCCCGCGCCGGTGCCGGCGGGGATCAGCCGGCCGACGATCACGTTCTCCTTGAGGCCCATCAGCGCATCCTGCTTCCCCTCGACCGCCGCCTGCGTCAGCACGCGGGTGGTTTCCTGGAATGAGGCGGCCGAGATGAACGAGCGCGTCTGCAGGCTGGCCTTGGTGATACCGAGCAGCACCGGCGTGCCGGACGCGGGCTGTTTGCCCCGGCCGAGCTTGCTGTTGTACTCGTTCATCTCTTCCAGATCGATCTGCTCGCCCGGCAGCAGCGTGGTATCCCCGCCATCGGTGATCTCGACCTTCTGCAGCATCTGGCGGACGATTACCTCGATGTGCTTGTCGTTGATCTTCACGCCCTGGAGGCGATAGACCTCCTGGATCTCGGCCACAAGATATTCGGCCAGCGCCTCCACGCCCATCACCTCAAGGATGTCGTGCGGGTTGGGGCTGCCCGAGATCAGCGTATCGCCCTTCTTAACGAAATCGCCTTCCTGCACGTCGATCACCTTGGTCTTGGGGATCAGGTACTCGACCGGGCTGCCCTCTTCCGGGATGATCGCGATTTTGCGCTTGGCCTTGTAATCACGGACGAATTCGATCCGGCCCGAGATCTTGGCGATGATCGCATTGTCCTTGGGGATGCGCGCCTCGAACAGCTCGGCCACCCGCGGCAGGCCGCCGGTGATGTCGCGAGTCTTGGCGGCTTCGCGGCTGGCGCGGGCGAGAATGTCG
>LXQI01000040.1:7198-10074 GCA_001683845.1 Erythrobacter sp. ANT-B3C2
TCCTCGACCGAGAGCGTGGTGCCCGGCGCCAGCATGTAGCGCGCTGCCTCGGTCTCCTCGCCCTTCTTGCCGCCGGCCTCCTCACCCAGCAGGGTCAGTCGCGGACGCAAATCCTCCTTCTTGGCCCGGCCGGCGGCGCGATATTCGGTGACAACGCGCTGGGCGATGCCCGTGGCCTCGTCCACCCGCTCTTCCATCGTCTTGGTCTCGGCCAGGTCCTGGTAGCGCACGATGCCCGATTGCTCGGTGATGATCGGCAGGGTGAATGGATCCCACTCGGCCAGGCGATCGCCTTCCTTCACGCTGGCGCCATGCTCGTTCATCAGCACGGTGCCGTAGGGCACGCGGTGGATTGCCCGCTCGCGCCCTTCGGGATCGATCACCGCCATCTCGCCGTTGCGGGCGAGGCTGAGGCGCCGACCGCGCTTGTCCATGATGGTCGGCATGTCGCGATATTCGACCTTGCCGTCGGAGATCGATTCCAGGTGGCTGGTCTCGTTCACCTGCGCCGCGCCACCGATGTGGAACGTGCGCATGGTCAGCTGCGTGCCGGGCTCGCCGATCGATTGCGCGGCGATCACGCCCACCGCCTCGCCGATGTTCACCGGCGTGCCGCGGGAGAGATCACGGCCGTAGCAGGTGCCGCATACACCCTGATCGGCCTCGCACACCAGCGGCGAGCGGATCTTGGCCACCTGCACCTCGGCCTCCTCGATGGCCTTGACCATTGGCTCGTCGAGCAGCGTGCCGGATTTGACGATCAGTTCGCCAGTGGCCGCATTGACGATGTTCTCCGCCGTGGTGCGGCCCAGGATGCGCTCGCCCAGGCTGGCGATGACCGAACCGCCCTGGATGATGGCGCGCATCTCCAGCGCGTTCTGCGTCTTGCAATCGTCTTCCACGATCACGCAATCCTGCGACACGTCGACCAGCCGGCGGGTCAGGTAGCCCGAGTTTGCCGTCTTGAGCGCCGTATCCGCCAGTCCCTTGCGGGCGCCGTGAGTGGAGTTGAAATATTCAAGGACGGTGAGCCCCTCCTTGAAGTTCGAGATGATCGGCGTCTCGATGATCTCGCCCGAAGGCTTGGCCATCAGCCCGCGCATCCCGGCCAGCTGCTTCATCTGCGCCGGCGAACCACGCGCGCCCGAATGGCTCATCATGTAGATCGAATTGACCGGCGCCTCGCGCCCGTGCTCGTCCTTGGGAGTGGCGCGGATTTCGTCCATCATGGCGTTCGCCACCTGGTCGCCGCAGCGGCTCCAGGCGTCGATCACCTTGTTGTACTTTTCCTGCTGGGTGATGAAACCATCCTGGTACTGCTGCTCGTAATCGGCCACCAGCGCCTTGGTCTCGTCGACCAGCTTCACCTTGGCATCGGGGATGATCATGTCGTCCTTGCCGAAGCTGATGCCCGCACGGCAGGCGTGGCGGAAGCCCAGCGCCATGATCGCATCGGCGAACAGCACCGTGTCCTTCTGCCCGGTGTGGCGGTAGACCTGATCGATCACATCGCCGATCTCCTTCTTGGTGAGGAGGCGGTTGACCACCTCGAAGGGCACCTTGAAGCTGCGCGGCAGGCACTCGGCGATCAGCATGCGGCCAGGCGTGGTATCGACCCGGCGCAGGAACTCCTTGCCCTTCTCGTCCACCTGCGGAACGCGGGTGGTGATCTTGGAGTGCAGCGTCACCGCGCCGACATGCAGCGCCTGGTGCACCTCGGCGATATTGCCGAGCACGCTGCCCTCACCGGGCTCGCCCTCGCGATCCATCGACAGGTAATAGAGCCCCAGCACCATGTCCTGCGAGGGCACGATGATCGGCTTGCCATTGGCCGGCGAGAGGATGTTGTTGGTGCTCATCATCAGCACGCGCGCTTCCAGCTGGGCTTCCAGCGAAAGCGGGACGTGCACGGCCATCTGGTCACCATCGAAATCGGCGTTGAAGGCCGAGCAGACCAGCGGATGCAGCTGGATCGCCTTGCCCTCGATCAGAACCGGCTCGAACGCCTGGATGCCGAGGCGGTGGAGCGTGGGCGCGCGGTTCAGCAGCACCGGATGCTCCCGGATCACCTCGTCGAGGATATCCCAGACCTCCTTGCGCTCCTTTTCGACCCACTTCTTGGCCTGCTTCAGCGTCATCGAGAGGCCCTTGGCGTCGAGCCGGGCGTAGATGAACGGCTTGAACAGCTCGAGCGCCATCTTCTTGGGCAAACCGCACTGGTGCAGCTTCAGCTCCGGCCCGGTGACGATCACCGAACGGCCCGAATAATCGACCCGCTTGCCAAGCAGGTTCTGCCGGAAGCGGCCCTGCTTGCCCTTGAGCATGTCAGACAACGACTTGAGCGGCCGCTTGTTGGCGCCGGTGATCACGCGGCCGCGGCGGCCGTTATCGAACAGGGCGTCGACCGCCTCCTGCAGCATGCGCTTCTCGTTGCGCACGATGATGTCCGGCGCACGCAACTCCATGAGGCGCTTGAGGCGGTTATTGCGGTTGATGACGCGGCGATAGAGATCGTTGAGATCGCTAGTTGCGAAGCGGCCGCCGTCCAGCGGCACCAGCGGGCGCAGCTCGGGCGGGATCACCGGCACCACGTCGAGGATCATCCACTCCGGCTTGTTGCCGGAATCGATGAAGCTTTCGACGACCTTCAGCCGCTTGATGATCTTCTTGGGCTTGAGCGTGCTCTTGGTCTCGGACAGCTCCTTGAGCAGATCCTCCTTCTCCTGCACCAGATCGAGGTCGATCAGCATGTGCTTCACCGCCTCGGCGCCGATGCTGGCGGTGAAGGCATCCTCGCCATGCTCGTCCTGCGCGTCGAGCAGCTCGTCCTCGGTCAGCAGCTGATACTTCTCCAGCGGCGTCAAGCCGGGTTCGGT
>LXQI01000041.1 GCA_001683845.1 Erythrobacter sp. ANT-B3C2
CTGCGCCGACGCGCAGGCGCTGGAGGATCTGCTCGCGCGCATCTACGCCATCGAGGGTGTGCGCGGCACGCGCTCCTACATCGTGCTGTCGACCTATCTGGAACGGGGGCCGCAGGCGGACCTATCGGTTCGAATAGATAGAATAAACAACAGCTCGCGCAGCGTGGAGCGTGAACCGCTCATCCGCACTTAATGGCCTCCCACGGCACGCACGCGGCCCAGTCGGCGACTGAGACCGGCGTGACGCCCAGCTGGGCCGCACCATTGGCTGCCCCATTGCGGCCGACGTCCAGATGATCGGCCCCCACGCCTGACAGCCAACGGTAGAGCGCGGCGATCTCGGTTCCCACCGGCGCGCCGAGCGCCCCGTTTAGACCCTGCTCGAAGGCGTCGAGCGGGACGGCAGCGTAAACATGATCGCCACCCCGCGCCTTGGTGAATGCTGCTGCGAGAGCCGCGCCGTCCAGCGCCTCCGGCCCGCCGACACCGAACGTCTGCCCCGCGAGTGCCGGATCGGCGATTGCGGCGGCCACGCAGGCGGCCGCGTCTTCCTAGGTGATCCAAGCGCAGCGCACATCTGCGGCGAGCGGGTAGGCAATGATCCTGTCCGCGACGATGCCCGGCGCTGTCCAGGGTACGGCGAGGTTGTCCGCGTAGATTGTGGGACGCACGGTGACGACGGGCAGTCCGGACGCGGCCAGCATCGCCGCCGCCTCGACCTTCACGTCCAGCGCCGCGACCCCGACCGGCGCGTCGGGGACCGGAACGGACGTGTCGAACACGACCAGTTCGACCGCCGCAGCCCGGGCCGCCTCGATCACGTTGCCGACGTAGCGGCGGACCTGGTCCGCGTCGAAGACGAGCGGCAGCATCAGCACGAGGCGATCGGCGCCCTCAAACGCCGCCGCGAGGCTCGCCGCATCGTCCATATCACCCCGTGCGACCTCCACGCCGCCCGGCAGGTCCGACGCCTCCTGGCGGGTCAGCGCCCGGACGGTGAAGCCTTGCCGCAGCAGCGCGTCCACGATCGGCCGCCCCTGCATCCCCGTCGCGCCCGTCACCAGAACCTGCTTGCCCATGATCGCTCTCCTGCGGCTCTGGCTCGTCGGGCTGGCGCTCTGGCTCGTGGGGCATCTGCTGGCCGTCTGGGTGGCGCGGCGCGATCCGCAGATTGCCGACGTGGCCCGACGGCATCTGCGCTATCCATCCTGGTTCGGAGTGTGATGCAATGATGCGCCTCGCCGAATACCGCTCGAAGGCCGCGCTTCTCGCTGATTTCCTGCCCTGGGCGGCGCTGGTGGCCCCGGGCATTGTGATCAACAAGGACGGCAGTCTGCAACGCACGGCGCGGTTCCGCGGGCCCGATCTCGACTCGGCGACGC
>LXQI01000042.1:0-10060 GCA_001683845.1 Erythrobacter sp. ANT-B3C2
CCGACGTGCAGGATCAGATCGTCGAAATGGCGCTGGATTACAGCGAGCTGTCACCGCGCGAGCTGGCGTGCAGCGCGATGAGGCTGAAGCAGCCGATGGCGCGGGAGCATCGATGTGGCAATCTCATACGCTGCTCACAAAGATTGCAGCATCGCTGCAGGTGGATAATGATGAGTATCTCCGACCATCTCCGGTACTGATGTAATGTACCTCTGCCGGGTGCGCCCGCGCAACGACCCGCCTCGCAATCCCCCCTTTGCGCATTCCGCTGTATGTCGAGACGGTCGGCGTAATGTAGAGGTAACATCACGAAAGGCGCCGTCGTGGCTAACCCATGCGTTTTGCCCTGATCGACCGGTCGTGTCCTACTCTCGGCAATGTCTCGCGCTTAGGGGTCGCATTCTGACCGAGTATTTCACGCCACTGAGAACGGTGACGGTCATTCAGAGCAATTTGTCCCCTCCCTATAGGGATACCCATTCAGCTGCAGCTTTCGCCAGAATATGGGCCGGAAGATGACTATCCGTGCTAACCAAAAGCCAAGGAACCAGATAGGCCTATTGGTGGCCATGAATTCCTTGCGTCGCGACACCGTCCTCGGCGACGCCGTGCTCGGATGGCTTCTGCCCATTGATCCATAGGATTACTCAAGTTGTTGCGCAGCCGCCCTCATGCAGCGCTCCACCGCTCGCTTCACATTTGCCGCACTCAGTTGGTGGTCATCACCGGACGGCATTGCTCGGGCGCCGAGCGCGCGGCGGTGTTCCACGTCACTGCGTTGCCTTCTCGGGCGATCCGCGATCCCGCATTCTCGTAGACCTGTCCGGCATTGGACGGGGTCTGTGCAAAGGGGATCGGACGGGCGTCGTTGACGCTGACCAGCGCGCTGTTGCGCAAGTAGCTAATCTGAAGCTTGGTCCCGTTGCTGCATTGGTAAGTGGTGCCACGGTTCGCCGGCACCCCGGCTGACATGCAACCCGCAACCGCAACCGATCCTGCCACCATGATCGACAAACTCTTCAAAGTGAACATCAACCTTCCCCTTCTCAACCGACCGCTCGCACGCAAAGCACGTCCGCGAGGAACACACCGCGCCCCACGGTTTCCAGATGTTCGCTCGAAGCCTCGGTCCAGTTCATGCTACGGCAGTAATTGTCCGCCGTCGTCGCAGCGCACCGCGCGGTAGCCTGGCCTTGCGGGCAGGCAGGGATCCTGAAACCACGCGCCGCCGGTTGGGTGTGAAATTCGGCGAACCGCCCGCGCAAGACCTGATCGTTGGCTTCGACCCCAAAGCCACTGCCGCTGCCGCTATCGGCTTCCGATCGCACCGGGCGCATTGACTGGACGGTCAACCCGCGAAGGAGATTGCCGAGCAGCGGGGTGTCCCTGGTCACCGTCCTGCAGTCGCCGCGGAACCGCGTCTGCTCGCACAACTCCCACCGGCCGCTCGCGATGCGGATGGAATTGACCGGCCATGGGAGATCGAGATTGGGCTTCGCTTCGTCGACGAACACGGCAGGGCCACGGTAGCCGCCATCGCGATAGATCGTCGCCTCGCCGCTCCACCGGCCGCGTTCCTCCTGCCCAACCGCCGATGAGCCGAACATCGCGACCGAGCCAATCGTGGCCAGCGCCGCGATGGCGCTCCACCCAAATCTAGCGTGTCGTGCCATCATGAACCTCTTGATGCGCTCGCTTCACGCGGTGAGCCGAGCTGGTTGATCAGCCTTCCCGGCAGTAGCCCTCACCGGTCTCGACCATCAGACAGTCAGTCTTTCCCGCAAGCCACTTGAGGCCAGTCTGGTCGCCGGTGGCGGCCTTGAGCAGAAGCTCTCTGCCGCCCCGCTCGAAGCGGATGCCGTTGGCGGCATCGCGGCCCACATAGGTCCCGTTGGTGTCGAGGTCGGACTGCATTTCCAGCTGATAGGAACCATCCGCAACGGGCGTGACGTTTAGATACATGCCTTCCACACCGATCCACCTACCCGCCCATGCGGCATGGCTGGCGGAGCTGGCGACCGGCGATGAACTGACGGCTGGCGAAGAGCTGGCCACCGGCGCGGAGCTTGTGGGATCGACCGCCTCGGTCTGGGCGCTTGTGTCCGTCGAAGGTGACCCGCAGCCTCCAAGCAGGACGATCGGAAGAGAGCAGATCATGATCGACTTGGCTGACAGCATGGCTGTGTTCTTCCACTGTGCATTTGCCGCAAAGACGGCAGCTGCTGATTGCGGGCTCACCTATCGATCAGCCAAGATTGGCCTAGCCCCAAATTGGCTCGGCACCCTAATTGTTTCTGATGATTACTTGAGCCCCGATGCGCCAACCGGTCAGCAATGACATCGCCTCCACCGCAGATGACGTCGCCAGCGGCGGCCTACTCTACCTATGCTACCAATATTTAAGAACCGTCTGCCTGTCCTGGCTCGCCGTGACGAAGTGCGGCTGATCCTCGCACAGCGCCATTTTGAGCGCCTGTTTGCCCCTTGTAACACAAGCCCTCTGATGGGATCTCTGACTGGTACCGCCACCGCGCAGCAGAGCTTCAGGACTGCGGAAGACACCCGAGTCCTTGCTAAAGAGCTTCGCAATCGCTTGGAGCACGCGTCCCTGCAAAGCGTTCGCCAACCCAGTCGAGGGTCTCCTCCGTGGTGTCGCGCGCACTTGTCTGGTGGCCTTGGCCAATGATTGACAGATAGCGCACGCTCGCCCCGTTCATGCACAAACGTTGTGCAAAAGCACGCGTGATCGCAGGCGCGACGATCACGTCATCAGGGTTCTGCGCGATCAGGAACGGCACGCCGTAGGGACGCGCCGTGGGGCTGTTCTCGCGAGCGATTCGCGCCCAGGGTTCGATCTTTCCAAGATCAACATTCTTAAGATCACGGCGAAGCACCATCACGCCCAGAGCCGTGCCAAGTCTGGGGCTTGCACCAAGCTTTACGCAGTTGTTCCGGGCAAGGCGAGTAATGACCCTTTGGGTGGAACGGCGCCCCAGGGTCGATAAGTCTGCGCCATAGCTTTGCGACCAGCTGTATGCCGTAAAGGCAGTGAGGAAGGCACGAACAGAAGGGTCGCTCCCGGCTTCGAGGTTTTCAGCGAGATCAGTCGGCGGAGCCGCTGCGGCGACACCCACAAGGGTCAGATCCGGTGCATACGTAGAAGCCATTTGCCCCGTCCAGAGCGCCGCGTGCCCTCCTTGCGACTCGCCCCATACCGCAAACCGACTTCCGGCGGCCGCCGCGGGCAACTGTCGAGCGGCGCGAACGAGGTCCAGCACCGAGCGTCCGGTTCCTACTCCGCTGAGATAGGCGTGGGGCATATTGCTGCCGAGACCAGGATAGTCGGGAGCTACGACCGTGTAGCCGCGTTCGATTGCCTCGTTCAGCCCCGGTGTAATCTCAAAGAAATTGTCGGCCAGTGATGGCGCACACCTGGGCACAACCCCCGAGGTTCCGTGTGCCCAAGCGAGCACCCGACGGGGCATGGTTGGGCTCTGCTCTGTCGGAGCAGCAATCATGCCGGTCACTTCGATCGGATCACCGCTAACGCTTGTGGTCCAATAACGCACTCGCCACGCCTGCGAGCCTGGGGGCGTACCAAGGACGGGCTCTGCGCTTGACAAAAACCCCGCAACCTGGGCGAAGGCAGGCCCTGGGGTGATAAACAGCGCGATTGCCGCGATGATGAACTTCTGTCGCTTCATTTGATCAACCATCGCCAAGCCCCGGCCTACTAGACGGCATCGCTTTTCCGCAGTTCAAAGCGCGAGTTCTGCCCAAGTGGTGAATGCCGGACTGGGATCTGATCGCTGTTCCAAATGCTCTTGGCATGTACCTTAGTTCCTTGGACTGAGTGGAACCCTCACGACTTGCGGCTGCAATGTTCCCGCAGGAAAGCTAATCAGTGCGGTATATTTGGGGATCCGCCATCCCGCGGCAACAGCTAATTGTGACTATGCCGGAATCGATGAACCGACGGCTGTCTACGGGTGGATGCCAAGAATGCCCGGAGGGCGTGAACTGCGCGCACAGCAGCCATCCAACACAAGCTGAACGAACGGCCGCTTACCCTAGTTCGGCGTTCCTAAGCGGCCGTTCCGTAATCCGCCAGGTCCGTCACATCGGGCTGAGTGCCTGTGTCATCGGGAGCTTGTCAACCCGTTGATCAGACGCTGTTCGCATCGAGCTAACCCGGAACGCAGTTCTGCGGGATCATACACTCAACCAGCGATGCAGCGCCGGCGGAGGTTACTTTTGTCCGCCTACAGCCACCAGCGCGCACGCTCACGCTCTCACTCCACCGTAACACTCTTGGCCAGGTTGCGCGGCTGGTCGACATCCGTGCCCTTCGCCACCGCCACGTGATAGGCGAGCAATTGCACGGGCACGGCATAGACCAGCGGGGCGATCAGCGGGTGCACCCTGGGCATCTCGATCGTCGCCATGCAGCCCTCGCCCGCCTCTGCCAGGCCCTTCCGGTCGGAAACCAGGATCACCCGCCCGCCACGCGCCTGCACCTCGTGCATGTTCGAGACAGTCTTCTCGAAAAGCGGCCCTGACGGGGCGAGCACGATTACAGGCACGCTCTCGTCGATCAGCGCGATCGGCCCGTGCTTCATCTCGCCCGCGGCATAGCCCTCCGCGTGGATGTAGCTGATTTCCTTCAGCTTCAGCGCCCCCTCCAGCGCCAGCGGGTAGTCCGGCCCGCGCCCCAGGTAGAGCACGTCGCGCGCCGACGCGACCAGATGGGTCATGCCGGCGATGTGCGCGTCGAGCAGCAGCGCGGCATTGAGTGCGGCGGGTGCCTCCAGCAAATGCTGGACGATGCCGGCCTCCTCCGCCCGGCCCATCTGCCCCTTGCCCACCGCGAAATGCGCGGCCAGCGCCGCCAGCACCGCCAGCTGGCAGGTGAACGCCTTGGTCGAGGCCACGCCGATCTCCGGCCCGGCATGGGTGGGCAGCAGCAGGTCGGCCTCGCGCGCCATCGAGCTGGTTGGCACGTTGACCACCACCGCAATCGTCTGGTCCGCGGTGCGGCAATGGCGCAGTGCGGCCAGCGTATCGGCCGTCTCGCCGCTCTGCGAAATGAACAGCGCCAGCCCGCCCGGCTCCAGCACGGGCTCGCGGTAGCGGAACTCGCTGGCGTAATCGACATCCACCGGCACGCGCGCGAATTGCTCGAACCAGTACTTCGCCACCAGCCCGGCATAATAGCTGGTACCGCAGGCGACGATTGTCACCCGCCGCAGGGCGCTGATATCGAAGTCGATCTGCGGCAGCGCCACCCGCTGCTCCACCGGCCGCAGATAGCTCCGCAGCGTCTGCGCAACCACGGTGGGCTGCTCGAAGATCTCCTTCTGCATGAAGTGGCGGTAATGGCCCTTCTCGATCGCCATGGCGGAAGCGCCCGAGTTGGTGATGGCCCGCTCCACCGGGCGGCCCTCCCCATCGAAGATCGCCGCGCCCTCGCGGCTGATGATGACGCTGTCGCCCTCTTCCAGGTAGGCGATCCTTTGGGTCAGCGGCGCAAGCGCCAGCGCGTCGGAGCCGAGATAGGTTTCTCCCTCCCCGTACCCCACCACCAGCGGAGAGCCGAGCCGCGCGCCGATCAGCATGTCCGAGTGCTGGCGGAAGGCGATCGCCAGCGCGAAGGCGCCGCGCAGACGGGGCAGCACTGCGGCCACCGCCTCCTGCGGTGAGCGCCCCGCCTCGATCAGTTCGCTGACCAGGTGCGCGACGACCTCGGTATCGGTCTCGCTCTCGAACAGGCGGCCGCGCGCGATCAACTCCTCACGCAGTGGGCGAAAGTTCTCGATAATGCCGTTGTGCACCAGCGCCAGCTCGCCAGTCGCGTGTGGGTGCGCATTGCTCGTGGTGGGCGCGCCGTGCGTGGCCCAGCGGGTGTGGGCGATGCCCGCCTCGCCCGGTGCCGGGTTGCCGGCCAGCTCCTCGACCAGATTGGCGAGTTTGCCCTGCGCCCGCCGCCGCACCAGCCCGCCCTCGTGCAGCGTGCACAGGCCTGCACTGTCGTAGCCGCGATATTCCATCCGCCGGAGCCCTTCGACCAGCCGCCCGGCGACCGGCCCCCGCCCGACGATGCCGATAATTCCGCACATGCCTTAGTCTTCCCCGAGCGCCTTCTTGCGCTTCATCGCATCGTGGAAGCGGTCGGCCCAGCCCGGCTTCACCAACTGATCGGCGCGCACCATGCGCAGCTCGCCTTCGGCCACATCGCCGCTGACCGCGCTGCCCGCGGCCACGATGGCATCGGCGCCGATCCGCACTGGAGCGATCAGAGCGGAATTGGAGCCGATGAAGGCGCGTGGGCCGATTTCCGTGTGGTGCTTGAAATAGCCGTCGTAATTGCAGGTGATCGCGCCCGCGCCGATATTGGCCCCCGCGCCCACGGTCGCATCCCCCAGGTAGGTCAGGTGGTTGGCCTTGGCGCCCTTGCCCAGCACCGCCGCCTTCATCTCCACGAAATTGCCCACCCGCGCGCCTTCCTCCAGCACCGATCCGGGCCGCAGCCGCGCGAAAGGGCCGATGGAGACGCCGCGCCCCAGCCGCGCCCCTTCGAGGTGGCAGAAGGCATGGATCGTCACACCGTCATCCACGCTGACGCCGGGGCCGAACACCACGTTGGGCTCGACCAGCACATCGCGGCCCAGCACGGTGTCCCAGCTGAAGAACACCGTTTCGGGCGCGACTAGCGTGGCGCCTGCCGCCATCGCGCGGGCACGGCGCTGCTGCTGCCAGCGCGCTTCGGCCTCGGCCAGTTCGGCGCGCGAGTTGATCCCGGCTACTTCGTCCGGATCGTCGGTGGCGACTACCGCGCAAGTCTCCCTCCGCGCGACCGCGATGTTGACGATGTCGGGCAGGTAGTACTCGCCCTGCGCGTTCTCGTTGCCGACCGCCGCGAGCAGGTCGAACAGCACGTCGGCGGGGGCGGCCAGCACGCCGGAATTGCACAGGCGGGAGGCGCGCTCGGTCTCGCTGGCGTCCTTGTGCTCCACCATCCGCGCGATCCGCCCGTTCTCGGCGATGATGCGGCCGTAGCCAAGCGGATGGGCGGGCTCGAAGCCCAGCACCACCGCCTGCGGCCGATCCTCCGCGCCCAACCGGTCGAGCATGGCGCGGATCGTTTCGGCCCGCACGAACGGCACGTCGCCATAGAGCACCAGCACGTCGCCCGAGAATCCGGCCAATGCAGCCTGCGCCTGCAGCACCGCATGGCCGGTGCCCAGCTGCGGCTCCTGCACCGCCAGCGCGGCGCGCCCGGCCAGCTGCGCCTCGACCTGCTCGCGCCCTTCGCCGACCACCACTACGATGCGTTCGGTCGCGAGCGTTTCGAGTGTCGCCAGCAGGTGTTCGATCATCGGCCGGCCGGCGATCTCGTGCAGCACCTTGTGCCGCGCACTCTTCATCCGCGTGCCCTTGCCAGCGGCGAGGACAACGACGGCCAAGGGGCGGGCCAAAGGGCGGATGGGCGTGGCGGCGGGCGCGGCGGGGTCGGTCATTGCGCGGGCGGCCATGCCACCAATCCGTTGCGGATTCCACCGGCTTGCGCCACCGGGCGCCCATGCCCGATTTTCCCTTCAGCATCCTGGGCTTCGACCTCGATGGAACGCTGGTCGAATCGCACCGTGACCTTGCCCCTGCGGTCAACCATGCGCTGGCCAAAGCCGGACGTCCGCCGGTGGACGCGGAAGTGGTGCGCAGCTTCATCGGCGGCGGCACCACGGGCATGCTCCGCGCCGCGCTGGAGCACACCGGCGGGATGCTCTCGCAGGACCAGTTCGATCAGCGGCTGGACGATGTTCTCGCCTGGTACGAAACACATTTGGCAGTCGAAACTGTGCCTTACCCCGGCTGCATCGCCGCGCTGGACGCGCTGGCCGCGCGGGACTGCATGCTGGCGGTGGTGACCAACAAGACAGAGGCTTTTGCTGTCCGGCTGCTGGAGGAACTGGGCTTGGCCGGTCGCTTCCCCGTGATCCTGGGCGGCGACACGCTGGGCCCGGGCCGCGCCAAGCCGGCGCCGGACATGGTTTACGAAGCGATCCGCCGCTGCCGGGAAGCCGGAGCGCTGGAGGGCCGATTCGCCATGGTGGGCGATTCGAGCTACGACATCCGGGCTGCTCGCGCGGCTGGAGTGCCTTCGGTGGCGGTGAGCTTCGGCTATAACGACATGCCCGTCGCGCAGCTCGGCGCCGATGCGATTATCGACCATTACAACGAGCTGATCGGCGCGCTGGAGCGGCTCTGATCTTGTCAGAAACGGCGCGCTAGTTCTCGACCAGTTTAAGCAGCCGCCGCTCGATCGGGGCGAGCACGCCCGAGAGATCTTGGCCGCGTTTGAGCACCTGCCCCTGCTCGCCGAACAGCGCCCATAAGCCCTGCCGCTGGCGCAACGCGGGGCGCTTTTCCAGCCGCATCTGCGGCACCTCGGCGGTGCGGCGGAAGGCGGCGAAGCTGGCGTAGTCACGGGTGAAGCCCATCGCATAATCGCGCCACTCACCGGCCGCGACCATGCGGCCGTAGAGATCGAGAATCCGCATCAGTTCGGGGCGTTCGAAGCCCACTTGCAACGGGGCTGAAAGCCGGTTGGAAGCGCCCGGAACGGCGATGATATCGGCAGCGGAAGGCGGGCGCATCAGGCCTGCGTGCGCCGCTTGCGCGGGGCGCGGACCGGTGGTGCCCGTTCGGCGCGCAGCGCGGCCAGTTCGCTGCGCAGCTCCTCCAGCTGCCCTTCCAGCACGGCGATCCGCTCGCTGTTGGCGCTCGCGCTGGGGGGCATCTCGCAAGCCTCGTCGCAGGGCGTGCCGTAGGGGATGAACTCGCGCAGCCAGGTTTCGGCCGGTACCAACGTGGAGCGGGCCTTGAGGCCCACCATCGTCGCGCCTTCGGGTACGTCCTCCGTCACCACCGCATTCGCGCCCACCCGCGCCCGTTCGCCCACCACGATCGGGCCGATGATCTGCGCGCCCGAGCCGATGATCACGTTGTTGCCTAGCGTGGGGTGCCGCTTGCCGGCCACGCCGTTCGTGGGATTGGTGCCGCCCAGCGTCACGCATTGGTAGATCGTGACGTCGTCCCCGATCTCGGCGGTCTCGCCGATCACCGTGAAGCCGTGATCGATGAACAGGTTGCGGCCGATCCGCGCGCCGGGATGGATGTCGATCGCGGTAAGCCAGCGGGCGAGGTGGTTGATCAGCCGGGCGAGGAAGTACAGCTGCCCCACGAACAGCCAGTGCGCCGCGCGGTGGAAGCCGAGCGCCCACACGCCGGGATAGAGCAGGATTTCCCAGCGCGACCGGGGCGCCGGATCGCGCGCGCGGATCGAATCCAGATAGGCGATCAGCCCCGAAAACATCGCATCCAAGTCTCCTGCATAAACGCGCTCAAAGCAAGCGAGGCTCTTCCGGGCCCATCACCGCTTCGAGCCCGGCGCGCCAGAGAGAGTGGGTGGCGGGTGCCTTGCGTTCAAGGCTGAGCCGATCGATCTCGGCGATCACCCGTTCCAGCGCAGCCCATGAGCGCTCGACGCGGGGCACGATATAGGCTTCCGCGCCCTCCCCCAGCGGCAGTCCGCGCGCCTGGGCATGAGCGAGCAGCAGTTCGGCCGCCAGCGCCTCGTCGGGGTGCGGGCCGATCTCCAGCTGCAGCGCGGCGCCCAGGCGCGAGGCGAGATCCGGCAGCGCAATTCGCCAGGGCGGCTCTCCGCCCACGATCAGCAGCGCGGTGCCCTGCTCCTGCGCGCGGTTCCAGCGGTGGAACAGCGCGGTCTCTTCGAGCCGGTGGGCATCGTCGAGCGCCTCGCCGCGGCCGCTTTCAGCAAACCAGCGGGCGAGCAGCGACTTGCCCGAGCGCGGCGGGCCGGTGAGCACGGCGGTGCGGAACGGCCAGCCACCCGGCTCCGCCAATGCCTGGGCGACAGCCTCATTGGCCGAGCCGAGCGCGATCCGCCGCACGGGTGCGCCGCCACTGGCGCCCAGCGGCAGGGCGATCTGCGAGCCACCAGGCGAACCTCCATGTGAACCTGTGCGGGCCATCGGCCGCC
>LXQI01000042.1:10196-17555 GCA_001683845.1 Erythrobacter sp. ANT-B3C2
GTGCGCGCAGCGCCTCGGCGAGGGCGGAAAGATCGCCGGCATAGCTCACCCGCAGCACTGATGTGCCGCCGATCGCCGCGCTGCCCACCGCGGCCGAGCGCACGCCCGCCGCGCCGCGGACCGAGCCCAGCGCGGCATCGAAAGCGGCGGCATCGGGCGTGGCCACCTGCACCGAATAGGTCGCCGACGGTGCTTCCTCGGGGGGCGGTGTGACGGGAGTGGCCGGGGTGGCAGCCGGCGGCGGAGCGGGCGGCGGCGCGGGCGTAGCGGCGGCCTGTTGCGCGCGGCGTTCGGCCTCGGCCCGTTCGGCCTGGCGGCTGGCCTCGAGCAGCTGCTGCACCAGCGGGCTGAGCTGCACGTCTTCCAGGGTGAGCGTGGGATCGGGCCGCAGCCGCCCCTGGGCGAGCGCGCCGGTGTAGATCCGGTCGAATTGCTGCACCGCGCGCGCCAGCATCGGGCGCAGCTGCTCCTCGTTCTCGGCCCGCATCCGGAACGAGCCGAGCACGCGGTTGTCCGGGCCGTAGCGCGCGGTGAAGCGCCCTTCGATGGGCCCGCCCGGCCACAGCCAGCGCAGTTCGGCCACCGGCATCAGCACGTCCGCGGCGCCAAACCGGTCGAGCACCTCGGTCCACCAGGCGCGGCTGCGACGGGTGCTCTGCCCGGCGGTGAGCAACAAAGATTCCCACCCCGCGCCCGAGGGGCGGACGTAATCGACCGCGCTGGCGCCGGTCTGGTATTCGGCCCAGGCGCGCTGCCACGGGTTGCGGATTTCGAACATGGTCTGCGTACCGGCGCTCACCATCACCGGCATGGTGAGCATCGGCGCCGAGCGCGCGCGTTCCCCGCCGCCGCCCAGCAGCCCGCCGGCGCGCGCGCGATCGAACACCACGCCCAACCGCGCGATATAGCGGCGCGGGCCGAGCTGCTCGCTCTCTACGATGATGGCCGAGACGAGGCCATCGAGCTGCGAATCAGGCATGTCCGGCCCGTCGATCCGCGCCCAGGCGAGGCGCTGCGCCTCCTGCCAGCCGGCGCGGCGCGCCTCCTCCGGCGTAGCGCCGGTGGTGTTGACGGTGATGCCCATCACCTCGATGTCCGTGGTGCTGGCGACGGGGGCGATGCCGCGCTCGCCCTCCACCTGCGCCCACAGCGCCGCCGTGCCCAGCACCGCCGCTGCCGCGCCGCCGAGAAGAGCAAGGCGAGCGCGGCCGGCACCCCTCCGCAATGGGGCGAGTGGCAGGAGTATGGGGGGGGTGAGGCTCTGCATCGGGGAAATCGCGCGCCTTGTGCCCAAAGCCGAGTGGAAATCCAAGCGCGAATGGATAGAAGCGACCGCCAATGCCCAGCCCACCTCCCCCGCCTGATCGCTACACCTATGCCCGTGCCGGGGTCTCGATCGACGCCGGCAATGCGCTGGTGCGCGCCATCGCCCCGCTGGTGAAGGCGACCCGCCGGCCCGGCGCGGAGGCCGAGATCGGCGGCTTCGGCGGGTTCTTCGACCCACGCGCGGCGGGCTATCTGGATCCGCTGCTGGTGGCCGCCAACGATGGCGTTGGCACCAAGCTGAAGCTGGCGATCGAGCATGATCGGCACGATGGCGTGGGGATCGACCTCGTCGCCATGTGCGCCAACGATCTGATCGTGCAGGGCGCGGAGCCATTGTTCTTCCTCGATTATTTCGCCACCGGAAAGCTCGATACCGGCATTGCCGAGCGGGTGATCGGCGGCATCGCGCAGGGCTGCACCATGGCCGGTTGCGCGCTGATCGGCGGGGAGACGGCCGAAATGCCGGGGATGTATGCGCCCGGCGATTACGACCTTGCCGGCTTTTGCGTGGGCGCGGTGGAGCGGGGCGAGCAGCTCACGGGCGAGCGGGTGGCGCCCGGCCATGTGCTGCTGGGGCTGGCGAGTTCGGGCGTGCATTCCAACGGCTATTCGCTGGTGCGGCGGCTGGCGGCGGATCGCGGCTGGCGGCTGGACCGGCCCGCGCTGTTCGATGCCGAGCAACTGCTGATCGACGTGCTGATCGAGCCGACGCGGATCTACGTCGCCAGCCTGCTGCCGGTGATCCGCGCGGGGCAGGTGGATGCGCTGGCGCATATCACCGGCGGCGGCCTGCTGGAGAACATCCCGCGCGTGCTGCCCGAGGGGGCCCATGCGATGATCGACGCCGATGCCTGGGAACAGCCGGGGCTGATGGCCTTTCTCCAGGCACAGGGCAATATCGAGCCGGGCGAGATGGCGCGGACTTTCAATTGCGGCATCGGCATGGTTCTGGCGGTGGCGCCCGCGCTGGCTCGCGCCGTGGCTGCCGAACTGGAGGCTGCGGGCGAGGTGGTGATGCGGATCGGCGAGGTGGTGGAAGGTGCGCGCGGCTGCACGGTGCGCGGCTCCGCCGGCAGCTGGAGCGGGCAGGCGGATTGGCAGGCGCAGCATGTCGCGTGACACTGCGTGAGTTCGCCCGTGAGGATCGCCGCGCTGCTTTCGGGCAACGGCACCACCATGGCGGCGCTGCTCTACGCCTCCCGGCTGCCGGGCTGCCCCTACCAGCTGGTGCTCGCCGGCAGCAACGTGGCCGATGCGCCCGGGCTGCGGCTGGCGGCGGCCGAGGGGATCGCCACCTTCGCGCGCAGCCATCGTGGGCTCACACGCGAGGATCACGAGGCGCAGATCGAGGCGGCGCTGCACGAGGCGGGCGCCGAATATCTCGCCCTGTGCGGCTACATGCGGATTCTCACCCCCGATTTCGTCGAGCGCTGGGCCGGGCGGATGCTCAACACGCACCCCTCGCTGCTGCCGAAGTACAAGGGGCTCGACACCCATGCCCGGGCGATCGCGGCGGAGGACAGCCATGGGGGCTGCTCGGTCCACGTGGTCACCGCCGCGCTCGACGATGGGCCGGTGCTGGGGCAGGTGCCGGTGGCGATCCTGCCCGGCGATACGCCCGCCACCTTGGGCGACCGGGTGCGGCTGGCCGAGTACCAGCTTTATCCGCGGCTACTGGCGGAATATGTCTCGCGGCCGTTCCGCGCGGACTGGTTGCTGGAGCAGGTGCGCGCGGCGGCGCTGGCGATGCCGGGGGCCGAGGAGCGCGACAGCCACGGCTCGCCCGGCTGGCGCACCGAGGGCAAGAGCGGCAAGTATTTCGCCTATTTCGCCGACCGGCACCACGGCGCCGAGCACATTGCGCTGCTGGTTAAGACCGACGGGCCGGACGAGCTGGCCGCGCTGGTGGAGCGCGACCCCGACACCTACTTCCGCCCGGCCTTTTACGGGGCGAGCGGATGGGTGGGGATCATCCTCAACCGGCCGGGGGTGGATTGGGAGCATGTCGGCGGCTGGCTCGGGCGGAGTTGGCAATCGGTGGCGCCGGCTCGGTTGGCCCGGTTGCACGACGTGGCGGGGCAATTCTGATGGCTGTTTGCCACCACAGTGCGGCGGACGCGGGAGCGCTGGCGACAGACTTGCGCCTTATCATGCACCGCCGGCTGGTCCCCGCGTGAGCGCCCTGCCCCGTCCCCATCCGCTGGCGCGCGCCGCGCTCGTCGACCGGCTGAACGGCTGGCTGGAGCGCGCCTGGCGCGTGGGCCTGAGCTCGCGCCCCTCGCTCGATCCCGCGGCCTTGTGGGCCAGTGCGCGGCTCGGCGGGCCGGCGGCGGGCGAACATGGCGGGCGGGGCGCCGAGGACATCGCCGATTTTCGCACACGGCTGGAGCGGCTGTGCACGGCGCTGGAGGGCGAGGCCGCGCTCAACCCGCTCGGCCGGACCATCGCTCACGGTCAGCTGGTGCGTGTGCTGCGCCAGCGACTGCGGCTCGGGGCGCTGTGGCAGCGACGGCCCGAGCTGCTCGCCACACCGCTCGCCCCGCCGATCCTCGTGGTGGGGCAGATGCGCGGCGGGACCACCCGGGTCCACCGGCTGCTGGCGGCCGATCCGGCACATGCGGCGACGCGCTTCTGCGACAGCTGGCACCCGCTGCCGCGCGGCTTCCCGGATCCGCGCCCGGCCTATGCGGCGGCGACGCTCGCCTTCGTGCGGCGGCTGAACCCGTGGATTGACAGCATCCACCCGTTCGGCACCACCCGGCCGGACGAGGAGCTGGGCTGGCTGGCGGCGGCGCTATCCCCCTGCGCCTACGAGGCCCAGTGGTGCGTGCCGGCCTTTTCGCGCTGGTCGGAGGAGCGCGACCCGGCGCCGGTGTATCGCGAGTTCGCCCGGATCCTCGCCACCGATGCGGCGCATGGCGGCAATGCGGGCCGCCCGCGCGTGCTGAAGGTGCCGCAATTCGCCGAAGACCTGCCGGCGCTGATCGCGCAGTTCCCCGGTGCGCGGGTGGTGTTCGCGCGGCGCGCGGCGGAGGATGTGGTGCGCAGCGCAACCTCGCTGGTGGCCAACCAGATGGCGATCCAGTCCGACGCGGCCGATCTCGGCAGGATCGCAGCCGAGTGCCGCCGCAAGGTCGTGCTGCGCGAGGCGCGGATGGACGATGCCGCCGCGCGGCTCTCGGCAGGCGATGCTGCGCCGATCGTATCGGGAGCGGTGGCCGAAGTGGCTTTTGCCGATCTCGACCGCCATTGGGAGGGAGCGATCGCGGCGGTCTATCGCGACCTTGGCCTGCCGCTCACCCGCACCGCGATTGCCGCGATGCGTGCCGAACAGGGGCGCGCGGCGCAGGGCCCCCATCGCGCACACCGGGCCAGCTACCAGCGCTTCGCCCGCGCCTGAGGGGGGATTCCCGGCGCTAGATCCAGCCGAGCAGGAAGAGCAGCAGCAGCGTCACGCCAACGGACAGCGCCAGCGATCCGAAGCAGCCCAGGCCATTGGAGAAGAACAGGAACATCGCCCGCCAACGCGGGCCTTGGCGCCGGGGTTCCTCGCGACGGCTCGCGAGCGGCCCGGCGCCGGGCGTGCCGATCAGCCGATGATTTCGTCTTCGCTGAAGAAGAAGGCGATTTCGGTGGCGGCGTTCTCTTCGCTGTCCGAGCCGTGCACGGTGTTCGCCTCGATGCTCTCGGCGAAGGCCTTGCGGATGGTGCCCTCGTCGGCGTTCTCCGGGTTGGTGGCGCCCATCACCCGGCGGTTGGCGGCCACCGCGTCCTCGCCTTCGAGCACCTGCACCACCACCGGGCCGCTGACCATGAAGCCAACCAGATCGTTGAAGAACGGCCGCTCGCGGTGGACGCCGTAGAAGCCTTCGGCCTGTTCGCGGCTCATCCGGACGCGCTTGGAGGCGATCACCCGCAGGCCCGCTTCCTCCAGCATCTTGGTGACCGCGCCGGTGAGGTTGCGGCGGGTGGCGTCTGGCTTGATGATCGAAAAGGTGCGGGTGACCGCCATGGCGTGGCTCCGATGGGAAGGCTTACGGGAAAAGTGGCGGCTCCCTAGGGGGGAGCGGGCGGGCTGGCAAGGTTCAGGCCTTTTTCACCCAGCGCCCGTCTTCCTGCGCATAATAGCTGCGCGTTACATCGTCGCGCCCATCGAACTGGCGCCAGACGGTGCGGGCTGCCGGTACTCCGCCTTCGCCGAATAGGAGGAACACCCGCGTGAAGTGTTCTGCGCCCTCGTGCCAGGCGCCATCGGCCAGCACTGCATAGCGCGCCTCGTTGGCGGTTTGGACGGTCTCGGAGAGGAGGATCGGCTGGCGTTCCGCATGGGGGGTGCCCGCTTCGCCGTTGGCGAGGTAGGCTTCGGGCTTGGCCTCCCACAGCATTTGGCCGATGGCTTGGCGAGCGGTGGGGTCTGGCGACACGACCAACAGCCGCTCGCCCGCATCCAGTGTGCGTTCGGCGATCAGCGCGACGACCCGCTCCAGCGGATCGCGCGAGAGCTGCCAGAAGTCGATTTGCATGGCCCCTCCATCGCCCGCGCGCCGGGCTTACAACCGCCCCGCTTCAGCGTTGCAGCGGGGCGGATCGGCGGTGCATCGGCCCCGCAAATTGGCCCCGATCAACCCTTCTCGCAACGGATCCGCACCAGCCGATCAAGCAGGCGCACACCATAGCCGGTCGCGCCCTTGTCCCACAGCGCGCCGGGCTTGTCGGCCCAGACCATGCCGGCGATGTCGCAATGCGCCCAGGCCATGCCTTCGTCCACGAAGCGCTGGATGAATTGCGCTGCGGTGATCGAGCCGGCGCCGCGCGGACCGACGTTCTTCATGTCCGCGATCGGGCTATCGATCAGCTTGTCGTAGGCCGGGGCCAGCGGGAAGCGCCACAGCCGCTCACCGGTGGCCTCGCCCGCCTGCAGCAGGTCTCCGGCCAGCGAATCGTTGTTGGCGAACAGTCCGCCGTGCTCGCTGCCGAGCGCAATGATCATCGCGCCGGTCAGCGTGGCGAGATCGACGATGGCGCTGGGGGCGAATTCCTTCTGCACCCAGGTGATCGCGTCGCACAGTACCAGGCGCCCCTCCGCATCGGTGTTGATCACCTCCACCGTCTGGCCGGACATGGTGGTGACGATATCGCCCGGGCGCTGCGCCGCGGCATCGGGCATGTTCTCCACCAGCCCGCAGATGCCGACCACATTGGCCTTCGCCTTGCGCCGGCACAGCGCCAGCATCGCGCCGGCGACCGCGCCCGCGCCGCCCATGTCCCACTTCATGTCTTCCATGCCGGCGGGGGGCTTCATCGAAATGCCGCCGGTATCGAAGGTGACACCCTTGCCCACGAGGCAGAGCGGGGCCTTGCCCTGCTCGCCGCCGTTCCAGCGGATCGCCAGAAGCTGCGCCTCTCTCACCGAGCCCTGCGAGACGCCCAGCAGCGCGCCCATCCCCAGTTCGCGCATCTCGGCCTCGCCCAGCACCATCAGCTCGGCGCCGGTGCCTTCAAGGCGGGCGCGGCAGCGTGCGACGAAGCTTTCCGGGTAGATGATGTTGGCGGGCTCCGCGACCAGCTCGCGGGTGAACAGCACGCCCTCGACCAGCGCGGCCGCCTCGCTCCACGCCGCCTCGGCGCCCTTGGCGGCGCCGAGCACGACGATCTCCTTGAGCGAGATCTTCTGCTCGTCCTTCAGCCGGGTGCGGTGCACATCGTAGCGCCAGGCGCGCAGCACGATGCCGGTGAGCACCCCGGCAACCTCGCCCGGCTCCAGCCCACCGGCGTCCAGCGCCAGCTGTTCCTCGCCCGATCCGGCGAAGCGGGCGGCCAGCGCCGCGCCGGCGCGTTCGAGCGAGGTGCTGCGCTCGTCTGCCGAGCCGCTGGCGCCGGCCAGAACCAGGCGCACCACGCTGCCGCCGCGCTCGACGAAGCTTTCGGCCAACTGCCCGGCTTTGCCAGTGAAGCGGCTCGCGCGCGCGGCCTCGGCCAGTACCGGCTCGGTTCCTTCCGGCAGCCGCTCCTGCTCCACGCTCCGCGCGAGCA
>LXQI01000042.1:17633-22144 GCA_001683845.1 Erythrobacter sp. ANT-B3C2
CAGGCGGTGGGCGGATGGGTCGGCCTTGGGACGGAAATGGATCTGCATGAAGGCTCCGGAATGTTCGACGAGGGGGAAATGGCACTGGCTAGCGCCATGAAATGCTGGCGTTGCAGTTAGGCTTCGCCGGTGCGATAGGCAAGCCATGCGCCCCGGCCCGCAGATGAGGCTGCAAGCCTGCCATGCCCGCTTGCAGCCGCCCCGCGCGGGGCCTGCGGCCGTGGTGCCTACCGTGGCGGCGGCGGCGATGCTGGCGTTGATGACCTTTCCCGCGATCGCGCAGGATGGTGCCGCGCCAGGGATGCCCGACGCGAGCGATCCGCAGGGCGCGCTGGAGCAGCCGGCGATGCCCGCCGGTTTGGAACAGGGCGGTTTGGAGCAGGGTGACCGGCCCGCGGCCTTTCCGGACCCCCTTCCCGGCACCGGGGCCGCTTCCGAGGATGGCGAGCGCGAAGTGGCGTTCGAGGCCGATACCATCGAATATGACAGCACCGGCGACACCATCCTCGTTGAGGGCAATGTGGTGCTGCGATCCGAAGACCAGTCGGTGCGGGCCGACCGGGTGACCTGGGACCGGGCGAGCGGGCAGATCCTCGCCACCGGCAATGTCCGCCTCGTGGACGAGGACGGCAACCAGCTGTTCACCGATCGGCTGGAGCTGACCGACGATCTACGCGCGGGCGCGATGCAGAACCTGCTGCTCGCCTTTCGCGCGGGCGGACGGCTCGCGGCGGTGGAAGGCCGGCGGCTGGAGAGCGGCGATATCGCGCTGAGCCGCGCGGCCTATTCCGCCTGCCCGGTGACCGATGAGGAGGGCTGCCCGCGGGACCCTTCGTGGCGGATCACCGCCGAGCGCGTGGTCTACGATGCCGATACCCGCAGCGTGCGCTTTCGCGGGGCCTGGCTGGAGCTGTTCGGCCGCCGCATATTGCCGCTGCCGCGCCTCTCGCTGCGGGCCGACGGTACGGCCAACTCGGGCTTCCTGGTGCCCAATCTGGCGTTCACCGAATCGAACGGGCTGGAAATGTCCGGCTCCTATTACTGGCGGATCGCCGAGAACCGCGACGCGACGCTTTCGGCCTATCTGTTCAGCGGCGCCGCGCCGATGGTTTCGGGCCAGTACCGCGCCTTGAAGGACCGGGGCGCCTATCAGGTGACCGGCTATCTGACGCATGGCAAGCGGCTCGACCTCGGCCCGCTGGGGCTGGCCGAGGAGCAGGCCGGGATCCGTGGCTATCTGTTTGCCAACGGGCGCTGGCAATTCGACCCGAACTGGAGCCTCACCGCCTCGGCCCGGATCGCTTCCGACCGGACCTTCCTGCGCCGCTACGACATCAGCCAGGAGGATCGCCTGCGCTCGATGGTGGAGCTGGAGCGGATCGACGAGGACAGCTACCTTTCCATCGCCGGCTGGGCCACGCAGCTGCTGCTGGTGCAGCGGCCGCAGGGGCAGGTGCCGCTGGCGCTGCCGGTGATCGACTACCGCCGCCGGCTGGCCGACCCGCTGCTGGGCGGCACGGTGGAGCTGCAGGCCAACACACTGGCGCTGACCCGGCGCGAAGGGCAGAATACGCAGCGCGCCTTTGCCAAGGGCAAGTGGAACTGGCGACGGATCACCACGCTGGGGCAGGAGCTGACCGTGACCGCGCTGGCCCGCGGCGATGTCTACCATACCGACAATGTGCTGCGGACGCCGACCGCCTTCTATCGCGGCGAGGACGGGTGGCACACGCGCGCCCATGCGCTGGGCGCGGTGGACCTGAAATGGCCGCTGCTGGGGCCGTTGCTGGGCGGCACGCAGGTGCTGACGCCGCGCGTACAGCTGGTCGCCAGCCCGCCGGTGGAGAACCTGGCCATCCCCAACGAGGATGCCCGCGCCTTCGACCTGGAGGACAGCAATCTGTTCTCGCTCAACCGCTTCCCGGGCTACGACCGGATCGAGGACGGGGTGCGCTTCACCTATGGCGTCGACTGGCTGGTGAACCGGCCGGGCTGGCGGATTTCGGCCAATGTGGGACAATCCTATCGCCTGTCCGAGGAGCCGGCGCTGTTCCCCGACGGCACCGGGCTGACCGAGGAATGGTCCGATTTCGTCGGCCGCTCGGAGGTGCGCTTCCGTGATTTCGTGCGCGTCACGCACCGCTTCCGGCTTGACAAGGACAGTCTCGACGTGCGGCGCAACGAGATCGACGCGGCGATCGGCACCGACCGGACCTATCTGGAAGTGGGCTACCTCCGCCTCAACCGCAATATCGACATCGGGATCGAGGATTTGCAGGACCGCGAGGAGCTGCGCGCGGCGGGGCGGCTCGCCTTTGCGCGCTATTGGTCGGTGTTCGGCTCGGCGGTGGTCAATCTGACCGACGAGGACGAGGACCCGCGCTTTACCTCCAGCGGCTTCGAGCCGCTGCGCACGCGGCTGGGGTTCGCCTATTCGGACGATTGCCTGGAATTCGGCCTGACCTGGCGGCGCGACTACGTCGATATTGCCGATGCCCAGCGCGGCAATTCGTTCCGCCTGTTCTTCTCGCTGCGCAATCTGGGCTTCCGCTGAGTCGGCGCTGTCCCCTGCCCCAGCGGGCGCGGGGTTTGGCGGCCGGGGGGGATCGCGCTAGAATAGGCAGACATCTGCGGTTCAGCAGCCCGGCGGCAGTGGGCAGGATCGGGATTGGATGGCCCTCCGTATGGGGCCGCTTCAGGATATTCACGTGATCGGATCGGGTAGCAAGATGAAGAAGCGCACACGCCTAGCGATGATGGCGATGCTGGCTGCAGGGCTGGGCACGGGCGCGGCTTACGCGCAGAGCCAGCAGGGCGCGGTGCCGGGTGCCGATGCCGGCGCGGCCGATGCGTTCAACTTCCCCGAGAACTTCACCATGATGGGCGAGACGGACCCGAACAGCCGGCGCGCCACCGCGCGGGTGAACGGCACGATCATCACCGGCACCGATGTGGACCACCGCGTGGCGCTGATCCTCGCAGCCAACCAGGAGCAGCAGATTTCTCCCGAGGAGGAGGGGCGGCTGCGGCTGCAGGTGCTGCGCAATCTGATCGACGAGACGCTGCAGATCCAGGAGGCCACCTTGCAGAAGATGGTGGTCAGCCGGGAGGAGGTGGACCAGTCTTATGCCCGCGTGGCCGCCGAGCGGTTCAACGGCCCGCCTGCGCGGCTGGACGAATATCTGCGTACTGTGGGCTCCTCGCCCGCCTCGCTCAAGCGCCAGATCGAGGGTGAGCTGGCGTGGGACCGGCTGTTGCGGCGCAATGTCTCGCCCTTCGTCAATGTATCGAGCAACGAGGTGACCGAGCTGTTCGAGCGGTTGCAGGCGACCCGGGGCACCGAACAATACCGGATCGGCGAAATCTTCCTGGCCGCCACGGCCGAGAACCGCGAGGCGATCCAGCGCAATGGACAGGCGATCGTGGACCAGCTGCGGCAAGGCGGCAGCTTCGTGGCCTATGCGCGGCAATATTCGCAGGCCTCCACCGCGGCAGTGGGCGGTGACCTTGGCTGGATCCAGCTGGCGCAGCTGCAAAACCCGCAGCTGGAAGCGGCGGCGGCGGCCCTCACCCCTGGCCAGCTGATCGGGCCGATCGAGATTCCGGGCGGCTATTCGATCCTGTTCCTGATTGACAAGCGGCAGGTGGGCATGCCCGATCCGCGCGATGCGGTGGTGAGCCTGGTGCAGATCTCGCTCGATTTCCCCGCCGGCATCGATCCGGAAGCGGCCCGCGCCCGCGCCACCACCTTCGCCGAGACGGTGAGCGGCATTAACGGCTGCGGCCAGGCGGAAGCGGCGGCGGCCACGATCGGCGCCGAGGTGGTCGGCAACGACCAGATCGCGATTCGCGCTTTGCCCGAAGCGCTGCAGGCTGCGCTGCTGGATCTTGGCGTGGGCGAATCGACCCCGCCGTTCGGCTCGCTGGAGGAGGGCGTGCGCGTGCTGATGCTGTGTGGCCGCGACGACCCGGAGGTCCAGGGCGGCCCGAATTTCGACCAGCTGATGGCGCAGCTGGAGGACGAGCGGGTAAACCGCCGTGCCCAGCGCTACCTGCGCGATCTTCGCCGCGATGCGGTGATCGAGTACAACTGACGCGGGGGCTCGGCTCGGGCGCGGGCTGGGTGGCTTGGCCGTTCGAGCGCGGCCTTGAGCCCGTTCCAGAACGCAATGCGGCGGGGCTTGAGAGGTCGCGGCGCCCTGCTCGCCATTTGGCGCCTCTCCCGGCGATTGCCGCAGCTTGGGTGCCCGGGCTGGGTGGGCAGCCGGTGATTCCCACCGCTCGGAAAGCGCTTTAGGAGCGGCGGATGGCTGACGATGCTCCTGCCCTCCCCCTCGCGTTCTCACTGGGCGATCCGGCCGGGATCGGGCCGGAGCTGATCGCCGAGGCTTGGGCCCAGCGGGACCGCGAAATGCTGGGGCCGTTCTTCGCCGTGGGTGGCGCGGGCCTGCTGGCAGCGGCGGCCCGGGCGCGCGGTGTCGCCCTGCCGATCCACTCGATTGCCGAGCCGG
>LXQI01000042.1:22264-52553 GCA_001683845.1 Erythrobacter sp. ANT-B3C2
CCCGGTTCTTGAGGGTGAGGATGGCGCTTATCGCCCGGGCTTGCCCGATGCGGACGGGGCGCGCCTCGCCCTCGCCTCGCTCAAGCGGGCGACGGGGCTGGCGGTGGAGGGGCGAGCGGGCGGGCTGGTTACCGGGCCGGTCGCCAAGGCTGCGCTGGCCGGGATCGGCTTCGACCATCCCGGGCAGACCGAGTTCGTCGCCGCAGCCTGCGGGGTACCGGCCGAAGACGCAGTGATGATGCTCGCGGGCCCGACCCTGCGCACCGTGCCGATCACCGTTCACTGTTCGCTAGCCGAGGTGCCCGGCCGGCTGAGTGCCGCGCTGATCGAGCGGCGGTGCACCATTGTCGCGCAGGCGTTGCGGCGGGATTTCGGGATCGCCGAGCCCCGGCTGGCGGTCTGCGGGCTCAACCCCCATGCCGGAGAGAATGGGCGCATGGGCCGCGAGGAGATCGACATCATCGCCCCCGCCATCGCCGCGCTGCGGGCTGCCGGGATCGACGCCAGCGGGCCGCACCCGGCGGATTCGCTGTTCGCGCCCCGAATGCGCGCCACCTATGACGTGGCGATCGCCATGTATCACGATCAGGCGCTGGTGCCGCTGAAGGCGCTGGAGTTCGACCAAGGGGTCAATGTGACAGTCGGCCTGCCGATCGTGCGGACCTCGCCCGATCATGGCACCGCCTTCGCCATTGCCGGGCGGGCGCTGGCCGACGCGGGCGCGACCATCGCCGCGATCCGCATGGCCGGCGCGATGGCTGCGCGGCGCGCTGCCTCGCAGGCGCGCTGAGGCCGCGCGATGGCCCCGCCGCTCCCGCCGTTGCGTGAAGTGGTCGCGCGCCATGGGCTTTCGGCGACCAAGGCGCTGGGGCAGAACTTCCTATTCGACGAGCAGCTTCTGGCGCGCATCGCCGCGATCTCGGGGCCGCTGGAGGGCCGCGCTGTGTTGGAAATCGGGCCCGGGCCCGGCGGGCTCACCCGCGCGCTACTGCGGGCCGGCGCGCGGGTGACGGCGATCGAGATGGACCGCCGCTGCCTGCCAGCGCTGGCCGAACTGGCCGAAGTATTTCCGGGCCGGCTGAGGGTGATCGAGGGCGATGCGCTGGCGCTCGACCACGATGCGCTGATGGGCGAGCCCCATGCCGTCGCCGGCAATCTGCCCTACAATATCGGCACCGCGCTGTTCACGCGCTGGCTGGGTGGCGAGCATTGGCCGCCGCAGTGGACCTCGCTGACGCTGATGTTCCAGCAGGAGGTGGCGCAGCGGATCGTCGCCACGCCGGACGGCGATGCCTATGGCCGGCTCGCCATTCTCGCCCAGTGGCGGGCGCGGCCCGTACTGGCGCTGAAGGTGCACCGCAGCGCCTTTACCCCGCCCCCCAAGGTGATGAGCGCGGTGGTGCATCTCGCGCCAACTTCCGCACCAGACGGCGTGCACGCGGCTACGCTGGAGCGCCTCACCGCCGCCGCATTCGGCCAGCGTCGCAAGATGTTGCGGCAGAGCCTGAAAAGCATGCCCGGTGCTGTGGGGGCGCTGGAGGCGTTGGGGATCGACCCGCAGCGCCGTGCGGAGACGCTGCCCATCGCCACCTTCGTGGATCTGGCGCGCCTGCTCTCCAGCTGAACAGCACCCGGCGGGGCGGTTCACTGTTAAGCCATGTGCCGGAGTCCAGAGCGGATCCGCGGGAACCGATTGTGCAGCGCACCATTCAGTGTTTGCCCGTCAGGCCTGCGGATCTTAAGGTTCGGACCTTACGCGGCGATGATACGATCGTGGGTGGGTCCTGTCAGATTTGGAAATTTAGCGGACCGCCGCGCGCCGTTCTGTGGTGTGCGCGGGCGCAGAGGGAGTTTATGATGGATCTCAAGAGCAAATCGATTGTCGTGGGAGCGCTGGCGGCGGCAGCTCTCGGGGCGTCGAGCGCGGGGGCGGCGCCGCTGTCTCCGGGAGATCGCGCGCCGGTAGAAGCGGCGGGTGCCCCCAGCGACGTTTCCAGCAGTGGTGAGGATGGCCCGAGAACTTCGGCGATGTTCCGCCTGTCGGGCGGTGGCTCGGTTCCCGAGCCCGCCACCTGGGCGGTTCTGGGCCTGGGCGCCGGTGCGCTCGGCGCCACCATCCGCCGCCGCCGCCGCCGCAGGGCCCTGACCGTCACCTACAACTGATTGCTTTCCTTGAGGGGGCAATGAACGCCGCCGGTTTAGCGACCGGCGGCGTTGCTGCATCCGGCGCGATCGCGGGTCGTTCAGAAGGGCGCACTTGGACAGCGGCGACCGAGCGGCTAGGTCACGGGGCATGGAAATGCTGACCCACAACGAGCGTGCAGTAATCGACCCGATCGATGCCGGCGCCCTGCTCGCTCGGACGCAGGATTGGTGCGCGATTAACAGCGGTACCGGCAATCTGGCCGGGCTTTCGCAGCAGGCGGGCGCGCTGGCCGATGCCTTTGCCGTGCTGCCGGGCGAGATCGCGCTGGTGGAGCCGGCGCCGGTCACCGCGCTTGATGCGGCCGGGCAGGAGATCGCGCAGGAGCACGGCCGCCATCTGGTGCTGCGCGTCCGCCCCGAGGCTGGTAGGCGCTTCCTGATGACCGGGCATATGGACACGGTCTTCGGCGCAGATCACCCGTTTCAGGGGGCTCGCTGGCTCGATGCGGAGACGCTCAACGCGCCGGGCGCGGCCGACATGAAGGGAGGGCTGAGCGTACTGCTCGAGGCGCTGAAAGCGTTTGAGGTCAGCAACTTATCCGGCGACGTCGGCTACGATGTGATGATCAACGCCGATGAGGAGACGGGCTCGCTTGCCTCCGCCGGGCTGATCGCGGAACTGGCGCGCGGCAAGGCGGCGGCGCTGACTTACGAGCCGGCCACCGCGCCCGATGGCACGCTTGCCCATGCGCGTGGGGGCAGCGGAAACTATGCGGTGGTGGTCAGCGGCCGCTCCGCCCATGCGGGGCGCAACCCGCAGGAGGGGCGCAATGCGCTGGTCGCGGCGGCCGAATTGGCGGTGCGGCTGAAGCGCCTGGAACATGGGGAGCTTTCGATCAACCCGGCGCGGATCGAGGGCGGCGCGGCCAATAATGTGGTGCCCGACCATGCTCTGCTGCGGTTCAACATCCGCCCGAAGACGAGTGCGGCCGGCGAGGATTTCGCCATCCGGCTGCAGGGCCTGATAGCCGAACTCGAGGCCGCTCATGAGGTCGTTCTGCGGGTTCACGGCGGGATCTCCCGCCTGCCCAAGCCGGTGGATGAAGGGGCGCAGGACCTGTTCCAGCTGGTGCAGCGGGCGGGTGCGGATCTCGGCCAGCATTTCGGCTGGCGGAACACCGGCGGGGTGTGTGACGGCAACAACATTGCGGCGCTTGGCGTACCGGTGGTCGATACGATGGGGGTGCGCGGGGGAGCGATCCATTCGGCGGACGAGTTCCTGATTGTCCCCTCGCTGGTAGAGCGCGCGCGGCTTTCCACATTGGTGTTGCATCGGCTGGCAAGCGGGATGAAGCCATGAGCTTCGTGGTCCGCACCGCCACCGCAAGCGACCTGCAACCCATGTACGAAATGGCCAAGCTGACCGGCGGTGGCTTCACCAACCTGCCGCCGGACCGTGGCTCGCTGGCCGCCAAGCTCGAGCGCTCGCAGGCGGCTTGCCAGGTAGCGCAAGACCAGTTGAAAGACGAGCTGTTCGTGCTGGTGCTCGAGAATACCGAGACCGGCGAAGTCCGCGGGACAGGCCAGCTGTTCACGCAGGTGGGGCAGAACTGGCCGTTCTATTCCTACCGCCTCACACTCCACACCCAGCATTCGCGCGAATTGCAGCGCACGGTGCGCGCCGAGCTGCTGAGCCTGGTCACCGATCTGGAGGGTGCGAGCGAGGTGGGCGGGCTGTTCCTGCACCCATCGCAGCGCGCGGGCGGGCTGGGCCTGTTGCTGGCGCGCAGCCGCTATCTGTTCGTTGCCGGGCATCGGGCGCGCTTCGGCCAGCGCATCCTCGCCGAGCTGCGCGGGATCATCGACGAGCGCGGCGGATCGCCCTTCTGGGACGCTGTGGGCGGGCGCTTCTTCGGCATGAGCTTCCAGGAGGCGGACAGCTTCAATGCGCTGAACGGCAACCAGTTCATCGCCGATCTGATGCCCAAGCACCCGGTCTACACCGCCATGCTGCCCGAAAGCGCCGCCCAAGTGATCGGCCTGCCCCATCCCACCGGCCGCGCGGCGATGCGGATGCTGGAGAACGAGGGCTTTGCCTATGAGGGGTTCATCGACATTTTCGACGGCGGGCCGACGATGATCGCGCGCACGGATGCGGTGGCGAGCATCCGCGGGGCCGTTGCTGCGCCGGTGGTGGAAACGGCGCTGGAGATTGGCGAGAAGGCGCTGCTGGCGGCGGGGCGGCTGGGCGATTTCCGCTGCTGCTTCGGCGCGCGGGCGATGCACGATGGCGGCGTGGCGATCGACTCGCGGGCGGCGGAACTGCTCCGCGTTAGCGAGGGGGATGTGGTGTGGAGCGTGCCGCGGTGAGGCTGACCGAGATCAATTTTGACGGGATCGTCGGGCCGAGCCACAATTATGCCGGGCTGAGCCTGGGCAATCTGGCGGCCACCCAGCATGCGGGTGATCCCTCGTACCCACGCGCCGCGGCGTTGCAGGGGCTGGTCAAGATGCGCGCGAATATGGCGCTGGGGCTCGCGCAGGGCGTGTTCCTGCCGCTGCCGAGGCCCAATGCGCGATGGTTGGCGGAGCACAGTGGCGACGGAGCGGTGGATCGCGGGCTGCTGGCGGCGGCCTGGTCGGCGAGCGCGATGTGGGCGGCCAATGCGGCCACGGTCTCCCCCGCCCCCGATACGGCCGATGGGCGCTGCCACCTGACCGTCGCCAACCTCGTCACCATGCCGCACCGCTCGCACGAATTGCCCGATACGCTGCGGCAGCTGGAGCTGGCCTTTGGCGACAGCCGGCATTTCGCGGTGCATGGGCCGGTGGCGGCCGAATTCGGCGATGAGGGCGCGGCGAACCACATGCGGCTGGCCCTGGCGCATGACGAGCCGGGGGTGGAGCTGTTCGTTTATGGCCGCTCGCGAGAGGGCGCTGGCGGCACGCGCTTTCCGGCGCGCCAGAGCGAGCAGGCGAGCCGGGCGGTGGCGAGCGCTCACGGGCTCGATCCGGCGCGCACGCTGTTCGTCGAGCAGGCGCCCGAAGCGATTGCGGCGGGCGCGTTCCACAACGACGTGGTCGCGGTGGCGAACGGGCCGGTGCTGCTGTGCCACGAGCGCGCCTTTGCCGATCCGGCCGCGACCTATGCCGCGATCCGCGAGCGCCTGCCCGAAGCGACGATCATCGAGGTGCCGGAGAGCCGCGTCAGCCTTGCCGAGGCGGTGCGCAGCTATTTGTTCAATGCGCAACTGGTAACGCTGCCGGGCGATGGCACGATGGCGCTGGTGGTGCCGGGCGAGGCCAGCGAGAGCGCAGCGGTGAGCGGCTGGCTGGACGAGCTGGTGGCTTCGGGCGGGCCGATTGGCCGGGTGGTGCCAGTGGATGTGCGCCAATCCATGGCCAACGGCGGCGGGCCGGCCTGCCTGCGGCTGCGGGTGGTGGCCGATCCTGCCACGATCGACCCGCGCTTCCTGCTGGACGAGGCCAAAGCCGAACGCATCGAGCAGGTGGTGGCGCGTTACTGGCCCGAGCAGATCGACCCGACCGATCTGGGCGATGCGGCGCTGGCGGAAAGTGTGGCGGCGGCGCGGGGGCACCTGCTGGCGGCGCTAGGGCTGGAGGAACTCGCCTGAGCTGTCCCGCGTCGGGATGATGGCGGCATGGCGGTGGCGCGGGGCGCGCCGGTGGCGCAGGTTAGCGGCCTGAAGGAAAGGCGCCCGGGATGCTCGACAAAGTTGCGCGGCTGTTCATCATCAAGACGCGGGGCGAGGCCCTTCTGGTGATTTTCGCGCTGGCGATGGGCGCCATGCAGCGCGGCTCCGCCTATCTGGAGCAGTTCCCCGGCATCGGCGGCTGGCTGCTGCTGCTGGCGTGCTCGGGCGCGGTGTTCCTCGGCGGAGCGAAGATCCTCGACGCGCTGCGTTACGAGCGGGAGGCGGCGGAGGCGGCCAAGGCGAGTGCCCGCGAGTAGAGGGTTGGAATGGCGGTGGGTGGAAGAACGACATCAGCCCCTACTGACGTTGCGTGAGGACGCTTTGAAGTGCTGGTATGATCCCAGCCTCTAGGATCGTACCAAGAGATCGGGGCATGAACGAACCTTCGGAGACTTCGCGACTGGAGCGGCGAAGATTGCCGAACTGACGAACATGATCGTCGACCAGATCAGAAAACTTGCGGAGTTGCTCGAAAAAGGGGATCCTCACCGACGAGGAGTTCACCGGGAAGAAGACCGAGCTTCTGTCCCGCCTTTGATTGCGGGTCTGGTATCGGTCATCGATCTGAAACGCGAATGCGCATCGCGGCCGCCGGTCTTTTGCAGGTCTGCCGCCGTTGATGCCGAACGCGAACCCGGCTCTAATATAGCGGCCCTCGCGCGACACCGCGCCGGAGATCGACTCTGGGAGAGGTGGGGCGCTTCTGTTGCTGGGCGCGCCCCGGGCCCCCGGTTTCCGATTCTGTTACCCGGTTCGGTCCGAACCGTGCTCATAGCTTTGTAAGATCAGGCCGTTAGGCCGTCAGGTTACGCGGCGAGAGCAAGTGCTTCGTTGTCGTTGGCACTTGTGGGTTTTGAGCCTTTAACGGGTTACTCAGCCCGGGCAAAAACACTGTCTTTGAACACACGTCGATCCTAGTTCGGCCCCGTCAGAACACCCGATTTCCCGGGGATTGTGGTGGAGCCGCCGGGTACTGCCCCCGGGTCCGCTGCGTCTATTGCACAATGCACTTTATCACCATAGCCGGCCGAAGCCGGCGAAGCCGATATAGGCGCAAGCGCAAAGCTTGTGAAGGGGCGCGGCTCAGGGTGTTGGCGGGGCTTTCGGCGGCGTGGGGAGCGGTGCGGCTGTGAGCGAGCCGCCCGCCCGCAGTTCGGCCAGTATCTGCTTCAGCACATCGAGCTGCGGGTCTGTCGGGATCTCGGGGTTGGTTGAGCTATCCATCGTGTCGCGCTGTTTGCGTTGCATTTCATCGAGCATCTGGTTCACGACCTTGAGCAGCAGGAACAGCGCGAAGGCGATGATCAGGAAATCGACCAGCTGGGTGGCGAAATCGCCATAGCCGATCATCGCCACGCCGGCTTGTTTCAGCTGCGCGTAATTGCCGCGGTCTCCGCTGTAGCCAAGCGGGATCTCGCCCAGGAGGACGAACCAATTGGAGAAATCCACATCGCCGAAGATCCAGCCGATCAGCGGCATGATGATGCTTTCCGTCATCGAGGTGACGATCCGGCCGAAGGCAGCGCCGATGATCACGCCCACCGCCAGATCGAGCACGTTGCCCCGGGCGATGAATTTCTTGAATTCCAGGAACACGCGCTTACCCCCCTCGCCTGCTTGCGCCTTTGATTAGCGCATCGCTGCGCCGCGGCAAGCCTGCCCGCTTGCACCGGGGCGCGCGTGTGCTATCGGCGTAACACAGTGACGCCTTTCACAGGGAATCAGCCGCCGTGACCATCTCTGCTTCGATCCGCTCCGCGATGCGAAAAGGCCTGCTGGCCGTTGCCGCGCTGTCGCTCACCGCACCGCTTGCCGGGTGCGGCATCAATTCGGTGCCCACCAAGGAAGAGGCGGTGAACGCGCAATGGGCCAACGTCCAGAGCGCGTACCAGCGCCGCGCCGATCTCATCCCCAACCTGGTTTCCACCGTGCGCGGGGCGGCCGGGTCGGAGAGCCAGATCCTCACCGAGGTGACCAATGCGCGCGCCCGCGCCACCTCGATCAACATCACCTCCGACGATCTTTCCAATCCGGCCGAGTTCCAGCGCTTCCAGGAGGCGCAGAACCAGCTGACCCAGGCGATGGGCCAGCTGCGCACGGTGGTGGAGGCCTATCCGCAGCTGCAGAGCCAGCCGCGCTTCGCCGATCTGATGACCGCGATCGAGGGTTCGGAGAACCAGATCAACGTGGAACGCATTCGCTACAACGAGACGGTGCAGGACTATAATACCGAGATCCGCACCTTCCCCTCGATCATCGGCGCGAAGGTGGTACACGGGGCCGAGCCGAGGATTCCATTCCAGGCGGCGCCGGGTTCCGACATGGCGCCGACGGTCGATTTCGGTGACATGGGCGGCGGCGCCCGTGCGGCCGCGCCGGCGAACGACAATGTCGGGACGACGCGGGCACCCGCCGCTGCGACGAACTGAGCCACCGTGACCGCACCTTTGGAACGGCTGCTGGCATGGCTGGCTGCGCTGGTGATGTTGGCCGGAGTGCTGGTGTCAGGGCCGGCGTCGGCGCAGGACTTTCCGGCGCGGCCTGCGGGGCCGATCCTCGACCAGGCACAGTTGCTGCCCCCGGCCGAGGAGGCGGCGCTCGCACAACGGTTGCGGGCCTATAATGCGCAGACCGGGCGGGCGATCATCATCGCCACCGTGCCCAGCCTGCAGGGGCAGACGATCGAGCGCTATGCCGCCGATCTGTTCGCCGAATGGGGCATCGGCGGCGAGGCGCGCGACCAGGGGCTGCTGCTGCTGGTCGCCCCGCAAGAGCGCGCGGTCCGGATCGAGGTCGGCTACGGCCTGACTCCTTATGTGACCGACATTCTTTCGGGGCGGATCATCCGCGAGGAGATTACCCCGCGCTTCCGGCAGGGCGATTTTGCCGGCGGGATTGGGGCGGGTGTCGATACGCTGATCACGCAGCTGAACCGCTCGCCCGAGGATGCCGCGGCGGTGGCCGAGGCCGCGGCGGCGGCCGAGCGCGCCGGGGCTGCGCGGCAGGGTGGGCCGGGCGCCAGCACGATCATGGGCGCGGTGTTCTGGGGCGCGATGATCCTGGGCTTCATGTTCCTGTTCGGGCGCGGGCGTGGCGGGCGGCCGCATCGCCGCTATGGCGCGGCGCGCACGGTGGGTAATGTGCTGCTGTGGCATGCGATCGGCAGCGCGGTGGGTGCGGCTTCTCGCGGGGGCGGCTTCGGAGGTGGCGGTGGCGGCTTCGGAGGTGGCGGCGGGGGCGGCTTCGGCGGCTTTGGCGGGGGCATGTCCGGCGGCGGTGGCGCCTCGGGCAGCTGGTAGGCGCTCGGGCGCGATGGCCTATCTCAACGCAGAGGAACACGCTCGCATCAGCGCGGCGGTGGCCGCAGCCGAGGGGCGCAGCTCGGGCGAGATCGTGACCATCATCGCCGATCGCTCTGACGGCTATACCGACGTGGCGCTGGCCTGGGCCGCGCTGCTGGCCTTTCTGGTGCTAGCGCTGTTACCCTTCGTGGCGGATCCGGTGCTGAACGCGCTGGCGCCGCTGCACGGGGGCTGGAACGTGGCATGGGAGGCGCCGGGCATCTTCGCGGCTGCGGCGGCGATCGGCATCGCCACCTTCCTGCTGGTGCTGGCGGTGCAGATGGTGCCGGCGATCCGTTTCGCCCTCGTCCCTGCTCGGATCAAGACCGACCGGGCGGAGAACCGCGCGATCGACCTGTTCAAGGTAGGCGCCGAGCGGCGCACCGAGGGCCACACCGGCATTCTGATCTACCTGTCGATGCAGGAGCACCGGGCCGAGATCGTGGCCGATGAGGCGATTGCCAGCCTGGTGCCCGACGAGACCTGGGGCGAGGCGATGGTGGCGATGCTGGCCGAGCTGAAGCAGGGGCGCATCACCGAGGGGATGATCGCCGCGATCGAGCGCGTGGGTGCGGTGCTGGCCGAGCACCTGCCGCGACAGGACGGCGAGCGCAACGAATTGCCCGATCGCTTGATCGAATTGTGAGCCCACCTGTGAAGCCGGGCGATGCCGGGCGCCCGCTCCCGCCCGAGGCGAATGCGCCGGAGATCATCGAGTGGAGCGGTGAGTTCGTCACCGCCCGGCGGCGCGGCCGGTGGGAATATGCGGGGCGCACGCGCGGCATCCATGCGGCGGTGATCCTGGCGCTGGATGCCGGCACGGTGATCCTGGTGGAGCAATATCGCGTGCCCTCGCAGCGCTGGTGCCTGGAGCTGCCCGCCGGGCTGATCGGCGACGAGACCGATGGCGAGGGCGCTCTGGAAAGCGCGCGGCGTGAACTGGAGGAGGAGACCGGCTATCGCGCCGCGCAATGGGAGGTGCTGGGTGAATTCCTCTCCTCCCCCGGCATGCTTTCCGAAAGCTTCACGCTGGTGAAGGCGACCGGGCTCACCCGCGTCAGCGACGGCGGCGGCACCGAGAGCGAGTCGATTACCGTGCACCGCGTGCCGCTGGCGCGCGTCGTCGAAGTGGTGGCCGAGCACCGCGCGCAGGGGCACGGGATCGACGTGAAGATCCTGCTGCTGCTGGGCGGCGGCTATCTGGACGAGCCGGCGCAATAGCGGCGGATCGCGCTAGGCGAGGTTGATCTCGCGCAGGCGCTGCATCAGGTAATCGTGCGCGGTGATCGGCGGCTCCCCACCCTCTCCGATTGGCACGATCATGAAATCCGGGCGGAAGTGCAGGAAGAAGGGCAGCGAGTAGCGCGAGCGCTGCGCCGCCGGGCCGGCCGGATTGACGACGCGGTGCGTGGTTGAGCGCAGGCGGCCCGCGGTGAGGCGCTGGAGCATGTCGCCGATATTCACCACCAGCGCGCCGGGCGGCGGGGTGATCGCCAGCCAGCGCCCATCGCGGGTCAGCAGCTCCAGGCCCGCCTCCTCCGCGCCGAGCAGCAGGGTGATGGTGTTGATATCCTCATGCGGGGCGGCGCGCACCGCCCCCTCGGCGGCGCCTTCCACCGGGGGGTAATGCAGTAGCCGCAGCACCGAATTGCCCTGCTCCACGCTGGCGTCGAAATGATCGGGCGCGAGGCCCAGATGCAGCGCGATGGCCGAAAGGATCTGCCCCCCGCATTCATCGAAGGCGGCGAAGAGGCGTGTGAAGGTCTCGTGGAAAGCGGGCAGCTCGGCGGGCCAGACGTTGGGCGCCATGAAGGGCTCGAGCGGATCACCCGGGGGCAGATCGCGGCCGATGTGCCAGAACTCCTTGAGATCATGCACCTGCGCGCCCTTGGCCCGCTCCGCCCCGAACGGCGTGTAGCCGCGCGCGCCGCCGCCGCCGGGCTGGTGGTAGCTTCGCCGCACCGGCTCCGGCAGCGCGAACAGCGCCCTCGCCTGCTTATCGGCCTCCGCGATCAGTTCGGGAGGGATGCCGTGCTCGCTGACCACCGCGAAGCCATGCTCCTCGAAGGCGGCACCCAATTGGGCGCCGAGTTGCGCCGGCGGGCTGGAAAGCGGGATCGGTGTGAGCGGAGCCATCGGCTGTGCAGGTCGCTGGGAGAGGCGCGGCGGTCAAATGTTTTCTGCCGGTCGCGGGCGGCGGCGCACCACCGCCGCGCCGAGCGGACTGATCTCCAGCAGTGCGGGGAGCAGCAGCTAGAGGCCCAAGCTGCGTTTGCCGATCGCCAGCACCGCACCCACGATCTGTACCCGCTTCTGCCGCGCGGCCAGAACGCGCAGCCTGCGGGGATGATGTCGCAGGCGCTGTGGACCTGTCTCTATCGCCCTGCCCCTGCGGCTCGCGGGATGTGCTTTCGGCGCTCATGGGGCGGTACTACGAGCCACACAAGGCGACCGGCGGCTAGCCTTTACGCGGCCGATCCGCTTGCGGCTCATCGCCCTCGATCATGTCTTCCAGCCCGCCCAGGCGGAACCATTTGTAGCCGCTGGGCTCCAGCACCAGATCGTAACAGCCCTCCGCATCGGGGCGGATCTCGTGATCGGTCTGCAGGCAGACGAGGGGGCGTTGCGCGCAATCCTGCGGCAGCTGCTCGATCTTGAGGTCGATCCGCTCTTCCGCCAGATTGTGGACAAAAACGGAGAGGTTGTCCTCGAATTCATAGCACATGGCGAGGACGTGCGCCGGGGCGGGCAAGATGGTGAAGCTGCCGTGGCCGAGTTCGGGCAGTTCCTTGCGCATCCGCAGCATCCGCTCGGTCCAATTGAGCAGCGACCCTTCCTGGGCGCGCTGGCGGGCGACGTTGACCGTCTGGAAGCCGTAGGGCCCCTCCGCAATCGGCGGGCGCACCGGATCATCGCTCGGGGAGAAGCCGCCGTTGCGCTCGCCCGACCATTGCATCGGGGTGCGGCCGGCCTCGCGCTCGGGCAGGTCGAGATCGTCGCCCATGCCGATTTCGTCGCCATAGCGGATCACCGGGGTTCCGGGCATGGTCAGCATCAGGCTGTAGGCCAGTTCCAGCCGGCGCCGGTCGCCGCCCAGCATCGGCGCCAGCCGGCGGCGGATGCCGCGATCGTAAAGCTGCATGTGCTCCTCCGGGCCGAAGGCGGCGAACACCGCCGCGCGCTGATCGTCGGGTAGGCGGCCGATATCCAGCTCGTCGTGGTTGCGCAGGAAATGCGCCCATTGCGCGGTCTGCGGCAGATCACGGCTGGCCTCCAGCTTCTCGCGCAGCGGACCGGTGTCGTTGCTGGCAAGCGCGTAGAACAGCGTCTGGTTGACGGGGAAGTTGAACATCATGTGCAGCCGATCGCCCGACTCGCCGAAATATTTGATGCAATCCTCGGGCGGGATATTGGCCTCGGCCAGGAACACCGCATCGCCCTTACGCCATTGCGCCAGTTCGCGGATGCGGCGCAGGAAATCGAAGGCCGGCTCGGCATCGCTCGGATGCTTTTCGTCGGCGGCGATCAGAAACGGCACCGCGTCCAGCCGAAAGCCGGAGACCCCTGCCTCCAGCCAAAACCCGACGATCTTGAGCAGTTCGGACTGGACCTGCGGGTTGGCGATGTTGAGATCGGGCTGGAACTCGAAGAACTTGTGGTAATACCACGCCTTGGCCTTTTTGCTGAAGGTCCAGGTGCTGTCCTGCACGCCCGGGAATACCATGCCTTCGTGCGCGTTCTTAGGCTTCTTGTCGGCCCAGATGTAGAATTCGCGGTAGCGGCTTTCGGGGTCTTCGATGGCCGCTTGAAACCAGGGGTGCTGGTCTGACGTGTGGTTGAGCACCAGGTCCATCATCACCCGCATCCCGCGAGTGCGGCAGGCGTGGGTGAACTCGACGAAATCACCCAGTGTGCCGTAGCGCGGATCGATGCCGTAATAATCGGCCACGTCGTAGCCATGATCGCGCCGGGGCGAAGGGTGGAACGGCATCACCCATACGGCACCGACGCCGAGGCCTTGCAGATAGTCGAGCCGCTTCAAAAGGCCGCCGAAATCGCCGATCCCGTCGCCGTTGGAATCGAGGAAGCTGTCGAGCGCGAGGGAGTAGATGATTGTGTTCTTGTACCAGCGCTGCTCGATCATGATGGCGGATCTCCCTGGATGATGACCCCTTCATCGGGGCCGAGCGTGAACGGCGCGTTGGCCGCGCCGGTGCGTTTTGCATCGGTCGAAAACAGGATCGCACCGCCCTCGTAAGCCGGGTGCAAGGCCACCTCACGCGGTTCGGAAGCGAAGTTCAGCAGCACCGCAAATCGCGCTTGTGCGTCGCAGCGTTCGAAGGTGAAGGTGTCGTCGGCCACGGAGAGCTGGCGGTAGTCGCCGGTGCTGAGGGCGGTGTGTTGGCGCCGCAGGTGCAACAGCGAGCGGTGAAGTTCGAGCATCGAGCTGCCCTCCCCTGTCATCGCGGCGACGTTGCGGCGCTGCCAGTCTGCGCTCAGCGGCAGCCAGGGTTCGGTGGTGGAGAAGCCGGCGTGGGGCTTGCTCGACCATTGCATCGGGGTGCGGGCCTTGTCGCGGTTGCGGCTGGTTTCGGGCTCCTGTTTCGCCCACGGGTCCTGGATGCGACCGGGTGGGATTTCCACGTCGCCGATGCCGATCTCCTCGCCATAATAGAGCGTCGGGGTGCCGCGCAGGGTGAGCAGCAGCAACGCGGCGTTGCGCGCCTGCCGCTCGCCGGTGCGGGCGGCGATGCGCGGCTGATCGTGATTGCTTAGCACCCAGTTGGGCCAGCCGTCCTCAGGTATGGCTGCTTCGTATTCGGCGACCAGTGCGGCGACTTTTTGGGCGTGCCAGTCGGTCTGGATCAGCTGGAAATTGAAGGGCAGGTGCACCCCGCTCCCGCCCTCGCCGTAATAGTCCATCAGCCGTTCGAGTGGCAGGTAGATCTCGCCGATCAGCAGCCGCTCGTCATATTCCTCCATCACGCTGCGCATATCGGCGACGATCCGGTGGATCTCGGGCTGGTCGGCCGAGTGGACCTGTAGGTTGCGCTCGATCTCGGGCTGGCTGGGCGTGTAATCGGGATTGGGCGGATTGTCGCGGAAGTGCTCGTCCTTCGCGAGGTGCCAGATCACGTCGACCCGGAAGCCGTCCACACCCTTGTCGAGCCAGAAGCGCATCGCATCAAACATGGCGGCGCGCACTTCGGGGTTGCGCCAGTCGAGATCGGGCTGAGAGGCGAGGAAGGCGTGGTGATAGTACTGCCCGGTGGCTTCGTCCCACGCCCATGCGGGGCCGCCGAAATTGCTGATCCAGTTGTTGGGCGGGCCGCCATCGGGGGCGGCGTCTTTCCAGATGTACCAGTCGCGCTTGGGGTCTTCGCGGCTGGAGCGGCTGGCCTTGAACCATGCGTGCTGGTCCGAACTGTGGTTGGGCACGAGGTCGAGCAGCAGCTTGAGGCCTGCCTCATGCGCCTCGGCTAGCAGGCGGTCGAAATCGGCCATGGTGCCGAACAATGGATCAATGGCGCGGTAATCGGCGATGTCGTAGCCGAAATCCTTCATCGGCGAGGCGAAGATCGGCGAGAGCCAGAGCGCGTCCACGCCGAGGTCGCGCAGATAGGGCAGGCGGGCACGGATGCCCTCGAGGTCGCCCACGCCATCGCCGGAATGATCGGAGAAGGAGCGCGGATAGATCTGGTAGATCGTCTCGCTACGCCACCAGCGGCTGGCCCGTTTGAAATCGCTCATGTTTAAGGGAATGGCACAGGCGGCGCGGCGTTCCGCCCCGGCGTGATAGAGCGTACTGTTGCATCGAAGCCGCAGCTCTGGCTTCATGGCAACATTGTCATCGACCAGTAACGGTCCATGGAAAGAGGGGCGGCCAGGATCATCCTTCCTGGAGCGCACGTATGATCCGTTCGACCCGCCTCACCGCCGCCAGCCTGCTGGCGCTCGGAATTGCGGCTCCGGCTCAAGCGCAGGCGGGTTCGCAGGCCGGTGCCCGAGGCGGGTGCGGGCGAGAGCATGGCGCCGCCGATCATCGTGACCGCGCAATTGCGCGAGCAGACGCTGCTGGAGGTGCCGCTGGCGATCACCGCTTGCGAGGGTGAGTTCCTCGACCGGTTTGGCATCCGCGATTTGGAGGAGGTTTCGCGCTTCGTGCCGGGCTTCCAGGTGCAGAACCAGTCGCCCAACAACCCGGCTTCGTGATGCGCGGCATCACCTCGGACACCGGCACGGCCTTCGGCGAGCCGCGTATCTCGGTGTATCAGGATGGCGTTTCGATCTCGAAGTCGCGCGGCTGCTGCTGCGCGGGGCGATCGGCAATTTGGATTAGCGGATGGCGGAAGGCATGGTGAACCTGCCGCTGGTTTCGGACGTGGCTGCGGTGCGCGTGGCCGGGCGCCACCGCGAGCGTGACGGCTATGTCGAGAGCCTGCTCGGGGGCGAGGATTTCAATTCGGCGCGGGACGCGCGGCGCTGCGGCTGGAGCCGGTAGCCGGCTTCAGCGTGGACGTAATCGGCAATTACCAGGAGGATCGCGCGAGCGGCACCTCGTTCAAATCGCTCGGCTTCCTGCCGACCGACCCGGTGACCGGCGCAGCGCTGGGCCCGAGCGACCCTTCCACGGGCGCGGCGCTGGCGGCGCCCGACGGGTTCGAATGCGGGCGCGGGCTCGGTCTCGACCGCAAGGTGTGGGGCGTGACCGTCATCATCAATGCGGGGCTGAACGACAGCGTGCGGCTGACCTCGATCACCGCCTATCGCGAGTTCGACAGCCTCGAGATCTTCGATGCGGACGGCATCTCGCTGCCGGTGCTCACCGCCGCCGAGAACGCCTTCGGCGAGCAGTTCAGCCAGGAAATGCGGCTGAGCTTCGAGGGGGAGCGGGTCAACGCCTTTATCGGCGCGCCCTATTTCTGCGAGGACGGCTTCCAGCGCACGCCCGCGCAATTCGACGAGCGGGCGGTGCTGGCTAGCCTCGCGGGGGCGCTGAACGGGCCGATCCCCGGCACTCCGGCCAACCAGCCGGCGCCGCTGGGCGTGTTCGCCAACACCGCAATTACCGGCGCGCTGCTGCGGGGCGTGGCGCAGGCCAGCGGAGTGGCTTTGTCCGCCGCGCAAGCCCAGGCGATTGCCGCGAACCTCAAGCCGGGGCATCTGGAAAGTGCGACCAATTTCGGCCGCACCGAGGCGATCGACCTGTTCGCCGATGCCACCTTCCAGCTGACCGATGCGCTCGAACTGGGTGCGGGCCTGCGCTACACGAGCGATGACAAGCGCTCGGCGATCACCGGCGCGGTGCTGAACGGGCGCTCGATCCTGGGCGCCTTCATCGGCGCGCTGAGCCAGCCGGCGCCCGTGCGCAATGCGCTGCTGGGCGCGCTCTCGGTTCCGGGGGCGGCGAGCATTTCGCCTTCGGCCGCTTTTCCCGTGCCGCTGTTCGGGCTTGGCCTGCAGCCCTCTGCGGGCAATGGCAACATCGTGTCTGCCCAGATCAAGGACGATGGTTTCACCTGGCGGCTGAACGCGCGTGATGCGCTCGGCGCTGTAAGCAGCCTCTATGCCAGCTATGCGCGCGGCCGCCGCCCGCAGCTGCTCTCCGCCGCCACGCCGGCGCCACCGTTCGGCGCCCCGCGCTTCGAGCCGGTGGAGAAGGAGCGGGTCGACAGCTTCGAGATCGGCGCGCGCACCGAGACGCTGGGCCGCACGCTGTTCCTCGATGCGGCGCTGTTCTACTACCTCTACGACAATTTCCGGACGACGGTGCAGGAGGGCACGCTATTCGTCACCACCACTGCCGGCGAGGCCAAGAGCTACGGCGTGGAGCTGCAGGCGCGCTGGGCGCCGAGCGAGGCGCTGGCGCTGTTCGGCACCTATGCCTGGAACCGCAGCCGGTTCGAGGCGGGCATCCGCGAGGGCAACCGCTTCCGCCTCTCGCCCGATCACAGCGCATCTTTGGGCGCTTCGCTGGGGCTGCCGATCGGGCCGGGGCGGCTGGAGTTCGTGCCGACCGTCACTTACCAATCCGAGATGTTCTTCGACGACGACAACGATCGGCCCGATCTGCAGCAGCCGCCGCGCGCGCTGGTCGCCGATCTGGTGCAGGACGAGCTGCAGGGCGGCTCTGCGCTGGCCAATGCGCGGCTCGGCTATGCGTGGGATGGCGGGCTGCGCATCGATGCCTACGTCACCAATCTGTTTGACGAGCGCTATTGAAGGATGCGGGCAACACCGGCGATGCGCTGGCCCTGCCCACCTTAATCGCGGGCGAGCCGCGGATTTACGGGGTGGAGGCGACGGCGCGGTTCTGACCGGGCAGGCGGCGGACGGTTCTGGACGACTTATGCGATGCGGATCGACCGGCGGCTGCTGATCAAGGGCGCGGTGCTGGGCACGGGGGCGCTGGCGTTTCCGGCGTTCGCGCAGATGGCTTGCGCACGCGGCTTTACGCATAATGTGGCGAGCGGCGAGCCGGGGCACTACAAGGTGGTGCTCTGGACCCGCTACGTGCCCGCGGCCGGCAGCAGTGGGCGCCTGCGCTGGGAGGTGGCGACCAGCCCCGATTTCGCTCGCCGCGTGGCCGAGGGCGAGGCGCTCGCCACGCCCGAGCGCGACTTCTGCGTGAAGCCGGTGGCCGAGGGCTTGGCGCCCGGGGCCTGGTATTACTACCGCTTCCTCGACGAGAGCGGCCGCAGCTCGCCGGTGGGGCGGACGCGCACCTTGCCCAACGGATCGGTCGGCCGGTTTTCCATCGCGGTGTTCAGCTGCTCGAACCTGCCGTTCGGCCATTTCAACGCCTATCCCCATGCGGCCGCGCGGCAGGATATCCCAGGCGCCCAAGCGTACGATCCTGGGCATGGAGCAGGAGCGCTGGGTGTATGAGCAGCTGCGCCTTTCAGCTGCCGAGCGCGTGCGCTGGCAGGTGTTTGAGCAGCAATTGATCATGGGCTCGCTCTCGCTGAGTTCCCAGATGGCGGCCTTCGTGGCAGCATCGCAAACGAGGAAGCGCGGAGGCGCGCGCAGGTGGGGCTGACGGCTGCGCAGGCGGGGCTGCCGTTCTATTTCGACAGATGGGACGGCTATCCGGCGGCGCGCGCGCTGTTGCTGGACGCCGCTCGCGAAGCGGATGCGAACTTGGTGGTGCTCTCGGGCGACAGTCACAATGGCTGGGCGTTCGACCTCGATAGCGGCAGCGGCACCACGCCGGTGGGGGTCGAGTTCGCCGGGCACAGCGTCACCTCGCCCCGCTTGGAGAATTACCTTTCCGCCCCGCCCGAGCAGGTCGCAGGCGCAATCGTCGCGCACAACCGTCAGCTGCTGTGGGCCAATACCTACCGCCGCGGCTACCTCACCGTCGAGCTCACTCACGAGCAGGCGACGGGCGAATGGACGTTCCTCCATACCATCGTTCGGCCGAGCTGCCGGGGCGGGCCGCCACCGCATGGTGGCACCGCATGGGCGGCGGCGCTTTGCAGCCGCCTGAGATGGCCCGGTTAGGGGCTTAATCTGGCCGGGGACCCGCGCGCCCCGACCAAGGCCTGGGTTGGTGCGTGCGACGGATGGCGGGCTTCGATCTGGCAAGGAGCAGCACATCCGAATTCCGGATCGGACACGAAGGGGCGGTACGTTCACTCTCAATCGAGGACGAAATCTTCCTCGTTCTGACGCGTTGAAAGGCGGCCAACAGCCTCCAGCAGCGCGGCCATGGAGACGGGCTTGACGATCACCTCGTCCGCCCCGGCCTCGATGCAGCGATCGCACAGATCGGGCGCGGTGTCGGCGGTGACCACGATCACCGGCACGTCGCGATTGCAGGTTTCTCCCCGGCGCAGCAGCTCGATCGCGGTCAGCCCGTCCATACCGGGCATGCGCAGGTCCATGAGCACGATATCGAAGGGCCGCTCGTCGAGCATTCTGAGGCCGGTTTCGGCGTCCGCCGCCTCCTCCATGTCGTTGCCAACGACACGCAGCATGTCCCGCACGACCCGCCGGTTCATCGCATCATCTTCGACAAAGAGAATCTGCATTCTTTCGACTCCGTTGCCCCTTGTTCCTAGCTTGCCAAGGTTAACGGAGAGCTAAGAGATTCCTATGCCACGCGTTTCAAGGCGCTTGGCTCTCGCTCGCTATAAGCGCCGCGCAGGGAACGTAGCAGTTCGGCGCCCTTGATGGGCTTTAGCAAAATCACGGTCGGTTCGAGCGCGGAAACGTCTTCGAGTGTCGGCGCGCCCTCTGGCGCGAGCAGCACGCTTGTCAGCACGCCCTGCTCGCGCGCGCGGCTGATGATGGCGGAGAGTGCCGGGATCTTTTCCTCGCCAAGGCTGGCAGCATCGAGCAGAAGGTGATCGACCGCGCCCGCCGCCAGCAGGTTGAGCGCGTCCTGTGCATTGGAAGCATCGAGGGCGGCGGCGATGTGTGGGCCGATCAGGCCCCGGATCATGCCCCGTTTCATCTCGTTGGCCTCGACCACGCCCATGCGGGCATCGCCGAGCGAGAGCGGCCGCGCAGCCGCCGGGGTGGCAGCGACTTCGCGCAGCGGCAACGTCACCGTAAACCGCGAGCCGCGACCTGGCTCGCTAGCGAGCGCAATGGTACCGCCGAGCGCCACAGCCAGGTTACGACAGATTGCGAGCCCCAGGCCGGTGCCGCTGAACTGGCGAGTCATGGCGCTGTCGACCTGGTGGAACGCCTCGAAGATCTTCGCCTGCTGCTCCTCGGGGATACCGATACCGCTATCTTCCACCGAGAGCCAAAGGGTGCCCTCAGCGCGGTCGCACCCCGCGACGAGGCGCACCTGACCGGCAGGAGTGAACTTGATCGCGTTGGAGAGCAGGTTGAAGACGATCTGGCGCACCTTGCCACCGTCGGTCTCGACGAGGTCCGGCGCTGCCTCCAGCTCCGCTTCGAGGACGAGCCCCTTGGCTACTGCCTGCCCCCGCCACAGGGCAATGGCATCCTCCAGCACCGGGCGCAGATAGGTGGGCGCCAACTCGACGCTGACCTGCCCCGTCTCCATCTTTGCGACGTCGAGAATATCGTCCACCAGCGCGCGCATGGCCTGGCCGGCGCCGTGAACCAGCTGGACCTGTTCCCGCTCCTCGCCGCAGAGCCGCGCGTTGGCCAGCATCACCTGCGTCATGCCCAGAATGCCGTTGAGCGGCGTGCGGATCTCGTGGCTGGTCATCGCCAGGAAATCTGTCTTGGCTTTCAGCGCTTTCTCCAGCTCCGCATTGACCCCGGTCAGCACCTCGTTGGCGGCGTGCACCTTGTTGCGGCTGCGGCGAATGGACAGAAAGGCGAAGGTCATGAGCGCCAGCACGATGGCGCCCGCGATCGCGAGGCCCGTAAAGAGCGTGGTGCGAAAGGTGACACGCTGCCGCTCCATCTTCACATCGCGCTCCAGCTGACCTTGCTTCAGCTGCGCGATCCTCAGGTTCTGATTGGTGAAATCGAATTGGGCAGTCAGCAGCTGGGAACTGGCCGAGGCGATCAGGTCGCGCGCTTCGCTGTCCAGCCGCTGATAGGCCTGCAAGTGAGCAAGCGCGGCTTCGGGCCGACCCAGCTGCTTGTAAATGTCGAACCCGATCTGGTGGAACTCGCGAAAAACCAGCTCCGTCTTGTTCAGGTCAACCCCGGCGAACAGGCGCTCAAGCAACTCAGCCGCGCGTTGGTGGTTTCCGCGCAGGGCGGCGACCTTGGCCAGTGCGCCGTAGACGAAGGGCTGCCAGTCGGCGCCCTCGGCTCCCCTGCTCAGCCGCAAGGCCATCTGTGCGTTACGCTCCGCCGGCTCGAGCTTGCCGAGATCGGCTTGCACCAAAGCGAGATTGGTAAGAATCCGTGTCTCCAGCATTGGGCTGCGGATCGTACGGGCATGCGTCAAGGCCGACAGGTACTCACGCTCCGCTTCCTCCTCGCGCCCGAGCAGCTTGAGGACCTCGCCGGTGTTGTTGCGCATGGTCAATGCGAAATACGGATCTTCGCCATGGAGCTCGAGCGCCTGAGCGTAATAGCGCAGGGATCGCTCGTAATCGCCGGCGTCCAGATAAACGAGGCCCAGATCCTGCAGCATGATCGCCTGGCTGCGCCTCTCGCCCGCCACGCGGAAGATGCGGTACGCGGCGAGATAGCTGCGCAGCGCGGGCTGTAGCTGCCCCCGCGAGGCCTCCACCGCGCCGCGTGCACGCAACAGGTCGCCCTGCAGCTTGGTGTTGCGCGCATATTGTCGCGCAAGTGCAAGCGCCTCCACCAGCAGGGCGGCCGCATCATCGAACCGGTTGAGGTAGAGGTTGGCTTCCGCCTTCAGCCACAGCGCGGTCGCTTGCGCACGCCCCACCTCGGCGGGCGGCAGGGCGGCGGCACGGGCAAGCGCGATATCGCCCTTGGCGAGTGCATCCTGCGGATCGGCCATCATTTCGGCCTTCGCTTCCTCGATTGCCTGTTCGAAAGCGGCGCGCGGTTCCGCCGCAATGGCCGCGTGCGAAACCGCGGGCAGCAGAAGCGCCGCAAACAGGAAAAGGAGGCATCGGATGATCATCCCATGCCTCCTATCCCGTTAACCGTTAAAGACTTGCGAATGGCGCAACCGCTCACCGTGCGATCAGAAGGCGACCTTCAGGTTGCCACCCACGGTCATCGCCGGCAGCCCGGCCGGTGCGCCGCGCAGTTCGGCCGCTCCGAAGATGCCCAGAGTCCCGGTTCCTTCCAGCACCGTTGTGCCGTAGAGCGCCTCGAGCCGGTAGCGCCGCTGCTCTGGTGCGCCGATCGCAATCCGCTGGCTTATGAGGCCGGTCTCGCCAGTTTCGCGGTCGATCACGCCCACCATGCGCATCTCGGCATAGCCACTCTCGACAGTCAGCGGCTGGGCGATGCTCAGCCTCAGCTGATCGCCACTCGTGAACAGGCCGCTCTTTGCCACGCCGAGCTGAAATGCAGTGCCCAGCACTCCGTCGATCCCGAGCGCCGCGTCTCCCAGCGAGCGGCTCTGCGAGACTGTGCCCGAAGCGAAGAGGCTGAGCCCGCCGCCAATCTTGGCATCGCCCGCCAGCGTCAGGCCGTCGGACACCGTCGCGCGGCCGAAATCGCCGACCGCGAGCGAGCGGACGCCAAAGAACGCCCCTTCCTCAGCGAGCCGTGTATAGGAAAGCGACAGGTTCAGTGCCCGGTTGGCCTGCCAGGCAAGGCTGGCCATGGTCGCCTCCGCATCTGTACCGCCCGCCGAGCGAAGCACCTGCGAGTCCGCAAAGCCCAAGCCGCTGGGCGACAGCAGCTCATCGATCGAGCGATCCTGCCGCGTTACCCCCATGGTCAGTTGCAGTCCGCGCGCGACGCCGATCCGGCTCGCGACATGTGCATCGCCCGTGGCGAAGCCCAGCAGCGGGTTGGCGCCACCCGTGTGGGGATCGAAGTCGCCGCTCATCGCCAAGGCGTTGCCGCCGGCCAGCGCCAGCGCGCCATCACCGCTGCCGAAACCGAGCGCGAAGGTGCCCGCCGGGTTCGTCAGCTCGACGCTGCCGCGCAAACCGGTGCGCCCCTCCCCCATCGCAGGAACAGTGCGGCCGGTCATGGCAAAGTTCCAGCCGTTCGCCAGCGTGCCGCCTTGCACCAGGCGGGTGTCAGACAGCCTGCCGGTGAAGGAGGCGCTGCCCAGCCAGTCGACCATGCGGTGGTAGACGAAATCCTGGAAGGCCTGACCGCCGAGGCTGCTGTCGAACAGGCGACTGGAGAGCGGGATCAGGAAGTCACGCTCGGCGCTGTCGATCTTTTCGAAGGCAATGAAGTACATATCGCGCGTCGACCAGAGCGGGTTTATGCCCGTGCGCTGGAGCGATGTGACTGACATCCCGCGCATCCGGTTGCCGCTCACTTCGTAATATTTCAGCTTGCCGAAATCGAGCGGCGACTGGGACGCCTCGACGTCGAGCAGACCGTGCCCGTAGATCGGGTCGACCCCGGGTGCGCCAAGGTCCTGCGCGCTTTCCAGCACGATCTTGGCGACATCGCGCGGGTGCTTCTTGAGCCACGGCCAGCGGTCATGGATCAGCGCGATTGCGCCCGAGACCAGCGGTGCGGCGAACGAGGTGCCGGTCATCCGCGTCACCCCGCCCTGGCCATCCGAAACCAGGATCAGTTCGCCCGGCGCGACCAGGAAGCGGTTCATCAACAGGCCGCCCTCCGACAAATGGTCGGCCTTTCTGAACTTGTTGGAGCTCTCGTCCCAGACGCTGCTGTTCTTGCACTTGCCGCCCTCCGTCAGGCAGGCGGTGCCGGGCGTGTTGGAAAAGTGCGAGATGCGCCCCAGTGGATCGACCGAGCCGACCACCAGGAAGGTCGAATCAAGCGCGCCCTTCATCTCGATGTTCTGCGTTTGCGCCAGTCCGTCATTACCGGCGGCAATGACATAGAGCGCCGAGTTCTTCTGCGCATCGACCGCGGAGGCCATGAACACGTCGCGCCATTCGGGAGCCAGGGTGCTCCCCGGCACGCCGAGCGAAAGGTTGATCACCCCTGCGCCCTGCCGGCCAACTGCGGCAATGCCCTGGGTCACGTCTTCCCAGCTCGCGCTCAGTGTCTCGTCGAACGGATTGTAGACGGCGACCTTCGCCTGCGGCGCGATGCCCATCACACCGCGTCCGTCGTGCGAGCCGACGATCAGGCTGCCCACCGCCGCGCCGTGCGGGTGGTCGATGTTCTGGTAACCGCCAGAATAGATCACCTTGGAAGCGACATCGGGATCCCTGGGGGCAAAGAAATCGACAAGGCCGATGACCGCGCGGGAGCCGCCACCTTGGGTCTGCGTCAGCCGGGGGGTCCAGTTGACGGCGTTCATCCAGTGATCGGGGCTGTCCATCCCCGAGAACAACATGAGATTATCGTGCCAGTCGAGCAGGAAGCGCTGGCGTTCGAACACGTCCCATCCAGCGAGCGTCTGCGGGTTCGAGAGGTCGACACCCCACTTGGTGAGGAATGCGTCGGAAAAGCCTTGCGCGAAATTCGTGCCGGTCTGCTTGGCAACGGCATCGCCCCACAGTGTAGCACCATCCGCCTCAAGCTGACGCAGCTGCCCTGCGATTGCCGCGTAGTCGCCCGAGGACTGGCTCGCGGCCCAGGCCGCCAACACTTCGCCGCTCCGCGGAAGGAAAGCGTTCGAGAACGTGCGGATGTGGCCAACTTGCGGATCGAGTTCGCCCGCTTCGGGTGTCAGTGAGCCCCAGAAGGTGCGGATATGGCCGACGTAGGGATCGATATCGCCCTCGAAGGTGCGGATATGGCCCACGTAGGGATCGATTTCCCCGTCGAAGGTGCGGATATGGCCCACCGACGGGTCCACCGTACCGATGAAGGTGCGGATGTGGCCCACGTAGGGGGTGAGGTCGCCGATGAAGGTGCGGATGTGACCGACCGATGGGTCGATCTCTCCGGTGAACGTACGGATGTGGCCGACCGAAGGCATGATCTCGCCATCGAAGGTGCGGATGTGGCCGACCGAAGGCATGATCTCGCCATCGAAGGTGCGGATGTGGCCGACCGCGGGCAGGACGTCTCCGGCGAAGCTGCGCACCGGCCCGCCCATCGTGCTGATCGGCCGCTCCGCGGGATCCAGTGTGATCGCCTCCTGCGGGAGAGTGACCTCGCCGGGGGTTACCCCCGCCTCCTGCGCGAGGGCGGGCGGAGCCGCGAAGATGAGGGGGAGCGCCAGCAGCGCTGCAACCCGGCGAAAATGCTTACTCGTTCGAGTCGTCATGGCGGCTCTCCAATGTGCAGCGACCTGTTTCTGCCGGCACCGTCATGAAGCCCGAACATCACAATTCGGCTAAGAAGCCTGGTTAACGGGTGGGTCAGCGAATCAGCTGGATCTCACCCGCGGCACGCCGACCGGCGCAGACCGTGGCATGTCAGGCACGGTCAGATGGCGCTGCTGGGCGGCCATGAAGGTGATCAGCGCGCCCAGCGGCATCGGCTTGGCAATGTGATAGCCCTGCAGCATGTCGCAGCCCATCACCCTCAGCAGCGAGAGGCTCATCGCATCCTCCACGCCCTCGGCCGTGACCTTCATCTCCAGCGCATGGGCGAGATCGATGGAGGCGCGCACGATTAGCGGGTCGCGGTGGCTGCCGGTCAGGCCGGTGACGAATTGCCGATCGATCTTCAGCTCGTCGGCGGGGAGGCGCTTCAGATAGTTGAGCGAGGAAAGGCCGGCGCCGAAATCGTCGATCGCCACCGGCACGCCGGCCTCTGCGAAAATGCGCAGATTTTCGATCGCCGCTTCCGGATCGTCGATCACCGCGGTTTCGGTGATCTCGATACCGAGCCGGCCCGGCGCGGCGCGGAAGGTTTCCAGCAGTTCGAGCATGAAGGCCCGGTCCGGGATGAGCAGGCCCGACAGGTTGATCGAAAGGGTGAGATCGTATCCCGCCGCCGCCAGCGTCGCCTGGTCGCGCGCCACCTGTGTAGCCGCCCACACGGTCAGCTCGCGGATCGCTCCGGTGTGTTCGGCAAGGCGGATGATCTGCAGGGTTGGCACCGAGCCGAGCTCGGGCGAATCCCACCGCAACAGCCCTTCGGCCCCGGCGACCAGGCCGGCGCGGCAGTCCAGCTTGGGCTGGTAGTGCAGCGCCAGTTCACCAGCCTCGATCGCGCCCGACAGCGCGCGCAGAACGCTCAGGTCGCTGACCCCCGCCAGCAAGCGCGGCAGCGGATCGACCTGCCGCACCCGCCCCTCCCCTTCCCGTGCGAGCGCGCCCAGCACGGAGTGGAACAGCGGGTCGGAGATGATCGCATCCGGACCGGTCGCCGCAAAGGCCGCGGTGGGGCGCAGGCGGAAGGCGACGCCCGCCACGGTGATCGGCTGCTCCAGACAGGCGAGGCAGCGCATGAGTGCGGCGCTCGCCTCGTCATCCGACGGGGCGGTGAAGGTGAATTCGAGCGAGCACTGCCCCGTTCGACCCAGCTGCACTTCGTGCATGTTCGCCTCGATCTGCTCGCCGGCCGAGGCGAGGATGAGGTTGGCGATTTCGAACCCCAGCGTGGCACGGGTGGCAAGAAAGCGATCGAACTCGACCATTGCGAAATAGGTCAGCCCGGAACCCCGCTGCAGCCGCGCGAACGGATCGGCGCGCAGCGCGCGAGCCCCTTGTTCGCCCGGTGGAGCGGGCAGGCAATCGGCCCCTGCCATGTCACCGCCGGAGCGGCGCATACCCTGCCACGCGGCGGAGAGTAGCGCGCGGGCCGAGGCGGCGAGCGAGGCGGGGCTGGGAAACCGGTTCATGGCCACGACGCGATGAAGGAAAGGGATTAAGACCGGGTTTACTCCGACCAACCCGAACCGATTTTATGGCGGGTATGCCCTTGGTGCATGGCGCTCTCAGGGCGCTAGCGGGGCGCTTTCGAGCCGTTTGCGACCCGCTTTCCCGCAGTGCGCCGGCGCTCGGCCGGGTCAGTCGCCCTGGGGCTTGCTGGCGATCCCTTCCCGCAGGATCGTGTTGGCCAGCGATGCGATGTGCCCGGCATTCTGGTCGTCGGACCAGATCGCATAGCGCAGGCCCAGGAACACGTTCATTCCCATGATCGCCCAGGCATGCGCCTCTTCCAGATCGTCGCGCAGTTCGCCCGCATTCGCGCCGGCTCGCAGACGCTCGAGGATGCGGCGCGCGGTGGTCTCGTAATGGTTACGGAAACTGGCGGCGTCGACGAATTCGGATTCGTCGATGATGCGGTAGATCTCCTTGTGCTCGCGGGCAAAGCTCAGGAAGGCCTCGAGCGCCGCGCGCTCGGTGCCGAGCGCATCGAGCGTGCCGGCTTGGGCGCGGCGGGCCTCGGCGCCCACCCGCGCGCTAAGATCGTGCACCAGGGCGCGAAAGATCGCGTCCTTCGATTCGAAGTAGGTGTAGAAGCTGCCGAGCGCGACCCCGGCCCGGCCGGTGATCCCGGCGATCGAGCCATCGTGGAAGCCCTTCTCTCCGAATTCCAGCGCGGCGGCATCGAGCAGGCGGCGCAGCGTGCGGCGACCCCGCTCGGTGCGCGGGCGCTTGTCGGACGAACCCTCGGCTGCACCGGCAATGCTGCTCATCGGCAACAGTTACGCTGCTTGCGCAAACATGGCAAAAGATAAAGTTGAAAGGCGGTTCAGGTTTCAATATAGTCCTTGGCCAGAGAACAAGTGACGTTTGGGAGAGATCTGATGCTGAAGGCTCGTTTCAGCCGTACCACTGCCTGTGCCGGCGTTCTGGTTGCGCTCGCCATGTTGCCGACCGCTCCGGCCGCGGCGCAGACCGTTCCCGCTAGCCAGGAAGACGGCCTGACCGAGGGCGACACCGGCGGGCAGCTGATCGTGACCGCCCGGCGGCGCGAAGAGCGGCTGGTGGACGTGCCGATCGCCGTCAGCAGCTTCGGCGCACAGGAGCTTGAGCAGCGCGGCGCAACCGATCTGACCGAAATCGCCCAGCTCACCCCCAACACGACGCTGGAAGTCTCGCGCGGGACCAATTCGACGCTTTCCGCCTTCATCCGCGGCATCGGCCAGCAGGACCCGGTCTCGGGCTTCGAGCAGGGCGTGGGCATCTATCTCGACGATGTGTACCTCAACCGTCCCCAGGCCGCGGTGCTCGACATTTACGACGTGGAGCGGATCGAGGTGCTGCGCGGGCCGCAGGGCACGCTCTATGGTCGCAACACGATCGGTGGCGCGGTGAAATACGTCACCCGGCTGCTGCCGCAGGATTTCTCGCTGACCGTGAAGGGCACGTTCGGCACCTATCGCCATGCCGATGCCATCGTCAGCGCCTCCGCCCCGGTGGGCGATCTGCTGCGGATTGGCGGCTCGGTGGCGCGGCTTTCGCGTGGCGGGTTCGGCGAGAACCTCACCACCGGCGAGGACAATTACAACAAGGACGTCTGGGCCGCCCGTGCCACGGTGGAACTGGGCGATTACGGCGCACCTTTTTCGCTGCGCCTCTCGGGCGACTACAGCAAGGACAACAGCAATGCGCGCGGCGGCCACCGGCTGATCCCCGGCTATCTGTCCGGTGCCCCGATCCTCGACAATGTGTTCGACACGCGCGGCGGCCTGGTCGATCCCGAGCAGGAGGTCGAGGCTTATGGCGTGGCGCTCAACGCCTCGTTCGATGTCAGCGATGCACTGACGGTGCGGTCGATCACCGGCTGGCGCAAGGACGACAGCGCCTCGCCGATCGATTTCGACGCGCTGCCCGCGGTCGATCTCGACGTGCCGGCCTTCTACCGCAATGAGCAAATCAGCCAGGAGCTGCAGCTGCTGTATGACGCTGGGCCGCTCTCCGCGCTGATTGGCGCCTATTACCTCGATGCCCAGGCCGACACGCAGTTCGACGTGCGGCTGTTCACCACGAACCCTGCCGCCCTCCCCGGACTGACCGCCTTTACCGAGGCAAATGTCGACACGATCACCTATGCGGTGTTCGCCGATGTGACGTACGACTTCACCGAGCAGCTGAGCCTGTCGCTCGGCGGGCGCTACACCTGGGACGAGCGCGAGGCGCAGATCCTGCGGCAGAACTATCTGGGCGGCGGATCGCCGGTGTTCGGCGGTGCGGGTACCGCCTTCGGCTCGCCCGGCACCAATTTCGAAGGCGGGGCGCAGTTCGAAAAGTTCACCCCGCGCATCTCGCTCAGCTTCATGCCGACGCCAGACCAGAACATCTATGCCAGCTATTCGCAGGGCTTCAAGGGCGGCGGCTTCGATCCGCGGGGCGTTGGCACCAATGCGCCTGCGGCCACGCCGGGCAGCCCGACCGACGAGGAGGTCGCGGATTTCCTCAGCTTCGACCCGGAGACGGTGACGAGCTACGAAGTCGGCTACAAGGGCAGCCTGCTCGACGGCGCGCTCTACGTGGCGCTGGCCGGCTTCTACATGGACTATACCGACGTGCAGATCCCGGGCTCGCTCCCCTGCACCACCATCGTCAACGGCCAGCCGGTGCAGACCTTCTGCGGCGTCATCTCCAACGCCGGCAAGGCCGAGTTCAAGGGCTTCGAGGCGGAGACCAACGCCCGGGTGGCAGAGAACCTGTTCGGGCCGGGCGACCGGCTGAACCTGATCGGCTCGCTCGGCTACATCGATGCGCAGTATAAGGAGTACGTCACCAACATTGTCGGCCAGGGCCCGGTCGATGTCGCCGAGTTCCGCGAAGTGCAGAACACTCCTGAATGGAGCGGCAGCGCCACGCTTGCCTATTCGACGCCGATGGGCGCGGGGAATCTCTATCTGGGTTCAACGCTCTCGTACAAGAGCAAGACCTATCAGTTCGAGGTTCCCAATCCCTTTATCGATCAGGATGCCTATGCGCTGCTCGACGCAAGCATCGTCTATACGGCCCCGGACGATCGGTGGAGCCTGGGCCTGCATGGCAAGAACCTGACCGACAAGGAGTACAAGACCTCCGGCTACACCTTCATCTCCGCCAATCCGCGCACCGGCGAATTGCTGCTCGATACGCAGGGGAGGCTGGCATCGGGGCTTGGACGGGAGGGCACGCTGACCGCCTTCTACGGCAATCCCCGGCAAGTTCACCTGACTGGCACGATCCGCTTTTAAGACCGCCCTTCGAGGGCACCCGCCATGTGGATGTCGCCATGACCGCTTATCGCGAGCATCGCTTTGCCAGCGCGGGCGGCGGGCTGGAGCTGTTTGCCCGGGATTATCCCGGTCCTTCAGAGCAGGCTGAGAGGGCGCCGCTACTGCTGATGCACGGCCTCACCCGCAACAGCGCCGATTTTGAGCCGCTGGCGGCGCAGCTGGCCGGGCGTTACCGGCTGATCGTGCCCGACCAGCGCGGGCGCGGGCTTTCCGCCAATGATCCCCATCCCGCGAACTACCGGGTGGAGGTCTATGCGGCGGACATGTTCTCGTTGCTCGACGGGCTCGCGATCGGGCGCGCCGGGCTGATCGGCACCTCGATGGGCGGGCTGATGGCGCTGGTGATGGCGGCGATGAGCCCCGAGCGGGTGAGCGCGATCGTGCTCAACGATATCGGGCCCGAGCTAGAGCCGGCAGGGCTGGCGCGCATCGCTGGCTATGTCGGCGGGGGCGAGCCGATGGCCGATTTG
>LXQI01000042.1:52671-70868 GCA_001683845.1 Erythrobacter sp. ANT-B3C2
CGAGGCGTTCCCCGATTTCGGCCCGGCGGACTGGCAGGCCTTCGCCCGGCGCACCTGTCGCGCGGGCGAGAACGGCGTGAGTTTCGCCTACGATCCCGCGATTGCGTTTGCCTTTGCAACGTCCGAGGGCGTCGCCCCGCCCGATCTGTGGCCGCTGTGGCAGGCGATCGGGGACAAGCCGGTGCTGGTGGTGCGCGGCGCTTTGTCGGACCTGCTCGGCCCCGCTACGGTGGCGCGCATGGTCGAACTGCACCCCGGGCCCTTCGCCCATGTCGACGTACCGCAGCGCGGCCACGCGCCGCTGCTCGACGAGCCCGAGGCGCTGACCGTGATTAAGCCCTTCCTCGCCAAGCATGCGGTCTGAGATGGCGACTGCGACCGCCCCGCCCGCCACCGGCAGCAGCCCGCGCACCGTGCTGGCGATGCTGCTGCTGGTGTACATCTTCAACTTTCTCGACCGGCAGATCCTGGCCATTCTCGCCGTGCCGATCCAGCGCGACCTGGAATTGAGCGATTCGCAGATGGGCCTGCTGGGCGGCATCGCCTTTGCCTTGCTCTATTCCACGCTCGCAGTGCCGCTGGGGGCGCTAGCAGACCGGACGAGCCGCAGCTGGGTGATCACGGTTTCACTGGTGGTGTGGAGTGGGTTCACCGCTTTGTGCGGCCTGGCGAACAGCTTCTGGCAGATCTTCCTCGCGCGGCTCGGCGTGGGGGTCGGCGAGGCGGGCGGCGTGGCGCCATCCTATGCGCTGATCGGCGACTATTTTCCGAGCGAGCAGCGCGCCTTTGCGCTCTCGGTCTATTCGCTGGGCATTCCGCTGGGCTCGGCCGCCGGCGTGATGGCCGGCGGCTATATCGCTGCGACGGTCGATTGGCGGCTGGCGTTCTTCGTGGTCGGGATCGCCGGCGTGCTGGTGGCGCCGGTGTTCAAGCTGCTGGTGCACGATCGGCCTCGGCTTGCTCCTCCGCCTGCCGGTTCGGCGGCGGATCGTGCGGACACCGCGCCCGCAGCGGCAGCGCTGCCGGCGAGGCCCGTCAGCCCGAGCGTGCGGGAAACGGCGGCGATCCTGGCGCGCAAGCCCTCGTTCTGGCTGCTCTCCTTCGGCGCGGCTTCGGGCTCGATGCTGGGCTATGGCATTGCCTTCTGGCTGCCGAGCCTGTTGATGCGCAGCTTCGGCTTCTCGCTGGTGGAGGCCTCGCTGTTCTTCGGCGCGCTGCTGCTGTTGGGCGGCGTGGTCGGCGTCCTCGCCGGCGGATGGCTGGGCGACCGGCTGGGCAAGCGCGACCGGGCGTTCAACGCCTGGGTCCCGGCGCTGGCCTATGTGACCGCCGCGCCGCTGTTCGCGCTGGGCATCAGCAGTTCGAGCGCAACCTTCGCCTTCCTGCTGTTCCTGATCCCGCAGGCGCTGGCCTATATCTGGTTGGGGCCGGTACTCTCTGCAGTGCAGCACCTCGTGGCGCCACCGGCCCGCTCGACCGCCTCGGCGCTGTTCCTGCTGATCAACAATCTGATTGGCCTTGGCGGCGGCATCTATGCGCTGGGTGCGCTCTCGGAGTTCCTGCAGCCGATCTATGGCGAGGAGGCGCTGCGCTATTCGATGCTGTTCGCGCTGATGCTCTACGGACTCGCCGCGCTGCTAATGGCGCTGGCAGGGAGGCACCTGCGGCGCGATTGGGTGGCGGAATAGTGAGCGCTCAGGCTCTCGGGCGGAGTGCCTATTAGCCCGGCCATATCGGAGGCTGCCCCTACGCGCCCGCTGAAGCAGGCATCGCGCAGGCCTGGGGCGCCGCCGTCGGAAAGTGCCGCGGTCAGCTCGTCCCCGAGCGGATCGTCGACGAAGCGGCCGTCCTCCAGGTGCCACAACCATGCCTCGAGCGCCTCGTCCAGTGCCGGCGTGGCCGAGCTGCGCGCGCGGTGCCAGGCGAGGGTATCGAGCCAGCGCTGCGGGATCTTCTGGCTGCCATCCATGGCGATCTGCGCGAGGCGGTGGCGCAGCGCCGGATCGGCAAAGCGGGCGAGCAGCTGGTCGGCATAGGCGCCCAAATCCTGATCGGGAGCGTGGGCGATGGTGAGCGCCGCCTCCTTCCGCATCAGCCGCTCGGCCAGTGCGCGCAGCCTGGGATCGGCGACGGCCTCGTGCACGAACTCGTATTCGGCGCGCAGACCGCAAAAGGCGAGCAGCGAGTGGGCGCCGTTGAGCATGCGCAGCTTGGCGGTCTCGTAGGGCGCGACATCGCTGACGATCTGCGCGCCATGCGCCTCCCAGAGCGGGCGGGGCCCTACGAAGTTGTCTTCGATCACCCACTGGCTGAAGCGCTCGGTGAACACCGCGCCCTCATCACTCATGCCAAGCCGGCGTTCCAGCACTGCGAGATCCTCGGGCGCGGTGCGTGGCACGATCCGGTCGACCATGGTCGAGGCGACCGTGCAATGGCCTGCTAATCAGTCGGCCAGCTCGGGTGTATCGCGCGCCAGCCATTCGCCCATCAAGCGCCGCAACACGGCGCCGTGGTCAGCGAGGTTATCGCATGGCAGCAGGGTCAGCCCGGCCAGCCCGCCGGCCATTCGCTGTTCGAGCGCCTCGGCAAGAATGGGGTAGAAACTGAGCGCCGCAGCCTCCTGGTCGAGCGCCCCGCCTTTGCCACGGACATGGCCCTTTTCGGTAATCGTGAGGCTGACGATGCGACATTCGGACGCGGCGATGCGGGCGATCACCGCCTCGCGCTGCTCGGGCGCGAACAGCACCTCGCGCACCGCGCCGATCAGCCGGGTGCGCGCGTCGTCGCCGGAGCGCTCGGTGAGCGTGTAAAGTCCGTCCTGCGGGCTCAGCTGGTGCGCCACTCTGGCCGAGCGCAGCGAGACGCCACAGATCGCCCAGTCGCGTTCCCCCGCCGCCATCGCAAGATCGGTGTACCAAGCCTGGTGCGCCCGGTGGAACGCGCCGATCCCGAAATGGACGATGCCGATGCCCTGACTTTCCCGAACGTAGCCATAGGGCTCAACCTCGGGCGGCAGGTGAGCGACGGTTTCCGCCGAGAGCCTCACAGGCGGTAGGCCTGCTTGACGAGATTGTAGGTGAGATCCTGCGCCAGCTCGGCCACTTCCCAATCCTCGATCCGGTGTTCGACCACCAGCTGCGCCAGGAAGCCGCAATCGATCCGCCGGGCGACATCATGCCGCGCGGGGATGGAGAGGAAGGCGCGCGTGTCGTCGTTGAAGCCGACCGTATTGTGGAAGCCGGCGGTTTCCGTGGTGTTTGAGCCGGAAGCGGCGCATGCCCTCGGGGCTACCGTGAAACCACCAGGCGGGGCCCAGCTTGAGGCACGGATAATGGCCCGCCAACGGCGCAAGTTCGCTCGCATAGCTGCTCTCGTCCAGCGTGAAGAGGATGATCGAAAGCGCGGCCTCGTTGCCGAAGCGGTCCAGCAGGGGCTTCAGCGGGTGGACGTAATCGGTGCGCATCGGGATATCCGCGCCCTTATCGCGGCCGAAGCGCTCGAACAGCTGGCGGTTGTGGTTGCGGAAGCTGCCGGGGTGGATCTGCATCACCAGCCCATCCTCCAGGCTCATCTCTGCCATCTCGGTGAGCATCTGGCCGCGGAACAGCTCGGCATCGGCGGGCGAGGCGGTGCCGTGCTTCACCCGCTCGAACAGCGCTTCGGCCTTGGCCGCGGAGAGGTTGGCGGTGCCGGGCGTGGGGTGGCCGTGATCGGTGGAGGTGGCACCCATCTGCTGGAAGAAGGCGCGCCGCTGGCGGTGCGCGGCGAGGTAGCCCTGCCAATTGAGGCAATCCTCGCCGGTCAGCTCGGAGAAGCGGGCGAGATTGGCGGCAAAGCCGTCGAACTCGGGATCGACCACCGCATCGGGCCGATAGGCGGTGATCACCCGGCCCGCGTAGGCCGTGTCCTGCGACGCGCGGTGGTGCTCGAGCGTATCCAGCGGGCCTTCGGTGGTGCAGATCAGCTCGATCTTGTAGCGGTCGAGCAGGGCGCGAGGGCGGAATTCCTTCTTGGCCAGCGCTTCGTGATGGTGTTGTAGTAGAGGTCTGCCGTGCTGCCATCGAGCCGCACCTCCATGCCGAAGGCCTCGGCGAACACCCAGTTGAGCCACAGGCGCGACGGCGTGCCGAGGAACAGGAAGCAGTTTTCGGCAAAGGTGCGCCAGGCGGCGCGAGGATCGAAGGCGGGCCCGCCGATGCCGAGCTGTTCGAGCTTGTGGCCCTGCGAATAGAGCATGCGGAACATGTAATGATCCGGCACCAGCAGCAGCTCGGCGGCATTGCCGAAGGGCTGGTTGGCAGCAAACCAGGTGGAGTTGGCGGGCCAGTGAGCGGGTGCCAAGGTCTGCCGAGAACAGACGGTCGGGGTGCAGCGCAAGCGGTCTGGTCATCGGGCTCTCCGTCGTTCCGGCCCTTCTGGCGGTATCCCCGGCCTAGCACCATCTCGGCGGCAGGATATTGCTGGAAGAGGGCCGCATGGTAACCGGTGGCAGCGCATTTGCCCGTTCGCGCGCGCCAGTTCACCCGACGGCTTCGGAGAACCCCTTCCCCCGTAAATATAGCCGACGGGATCACCACGCTGGAGGAAAGCGGCGCGGTGCAGAAATGGGGCGTAACGCTCTGGCGCCCTGCCCTGCGCGAAACCGCTTTAGCCTCCGAAGGCTCGCGACATCCAGAGCGAGAGCGCGGGCACGTAGGTGATCAGCATCAGCGCGCGATGAGGGTGAAATAAAACGGACCGATCGTGCGCACGAGCGTCGTCACCGGGATCCGCCCGATGGCCGAGCCGACGAACAGCACCGAACCGACCGGCGGCGTCACCAACCCGATGCCCAGATTGAGCATCATGATGATGCCGAAATGCACCGCATCCACCTCCACCCCCAATCGCCACCGGCAGGAAGATGGGCGTGGTGATGACGATCAGCGGCGCCATGTCCATGAAGGTGCCCAGCGCCAGCAGCATGATATTTATGATCAGCAGCGTCAGCAGCGGGTCGGAGGTGATCACGCCGATCAGCGAGCCCAGCGCGGCGGGCACCTCCAGCAGCGCCAGGCAGAAGCAGAAGGCGGTGGCGGCGGCGATGATGAACAGCACCATCGAGGCGGTGCGCACCGATTGCGCCGCGGCCTGCCAGAAGGCGCTCCAGCCCAGCGAGCGATAGACCAGCACGCCCACGGCAATGGTGTAGATCACCGCGATGGCCGAGCTTTCCGTGGCGGTGAAGATGCCGCTGATGATGCCGCCCATGATGATGAAGGCGGTTAGCAGGCCCGGCACCGCATAGACTGCGGCGCGGATGAAGGCGCGCCAGCCCGGGAAGCTGCCGTGCGGCAGATCGCGCCGGCGGGCGATGATGTAGACCATCGCCATCAGCATGAAGCCGGTGAGCAGGCCCGGCACGATACCCGCGAGGAACAGATCGCCCACCGAAACGCCGATGCCCGAGGCGGCCGAATAGATGATCATGTTGTGCGAGGGCGGGATCAGCAGGCCGACGATGGCCGCCGTCAGCGTAATGTTGACCGAGTAGTCGGTCGGGTATTTCTTGTCGTTCATCAGCGGGATCATGCTCGATCCGATGGCCGAGGCGCTGGCGATGGCCGAGCCCGAGACCGCGCCGAGCATCATCGAGGCGCCGACATTGACGAGGCCAAGACCCCCTTTCACCCGCCCCATCGCCGCATCCGCCACCCGCACCAGCCGCTCGGCGATGCCCGCGCGGTACATCAAATCTCCAGCGAAGATGAAGAACGGGATCGCCATCAGCGTGAACACGCTGATCCCCGCCGCCACCCGCTGCACCGCCACGATGGGCGGGATGCCCATCGCCGCGAAACAGGCGAGCGACGAGCCGAGCAGCGCATAAGCGACCGGCACGCCGATCGCCAGCAGCACGAAGAACACGCCGAACAGGACGAGCAGTTCCATTATTCAACCTCTTGCGTGATATCATCATCGGCACAGGGCGCGCCGCTGATCTTGCGCGGCACGGCGAAGACGAGCATCAGCAGGCCCGAGATCGGCAGCGGCAGATAGGCGATGGTGCGGCTGATCCCGAGCGAGGGGATGGTGTTGCCGCGCACCAGCCAGCACAGCTGCGCGCCATAGATGAGCAGCACCAGGCCGAGCAGCCCGACGATCACCGCCACCACCCGGCGGACCGGAGTGGCGCGTTCGCCCAGCTTCTCCTCCAGCATGGCGATGCGGATGTGGAAGCCTTCGTAGACCCCGGCGGCGGCGCCGAACATAACGTACCAGATCATCAGCACCAGGCTGGCCTGCTCGGTCCAAGAGGGGCTGAAAGCCAGCGCATAGCGGCCGAACACCTGCCAGCCGATGGTCGCGGTCATCGCCACCAGCCCGAACGAGCCCAAGCGGATCAGCCAGACGGAAACCGTGCTCATGCGCTCTCTCCCAGGATCCGTTCGACCAGCGAGGCCTGTTGCGGGGAGGTGACGAAATTGGCCCAGACCGGCCGCATCAAGGCGGCGAAGGCCTCGTTCTCGACCGGGTTGACCGCGACATCGGCGGCCTTGATCGTCTCTCGCGCCTCGTTCACGCGGGCATCCCACAGGCGGCGCATGACCGGGACGGACTGGCGGGCGGCCTGCTTGACCAGCAGGCGATCCGACGGCGAGAGCGTGTCCCAGGTGGCCTTGCTCATCACCAGCACCTCGGGCGTGAGCAGATGGGCAGTGAGGCTGAAATTGCGCGCTACGTCGTAATGGCGGGCGCTGAGGAACGAGGGCCAGTTGTTCTCCGTCCCGTCGATCACCCCTTGCGAGAGCGCCTGGTTGACCTCGCCGAAGGGAATCGGCACGGCATTGGCGCCCAGCGCATTGACCATTGCGACGTAGAGATCGGACGCCGGCACGCGCAGCTTGAGGCCGCGCATATCCGCCGGCGTGCGGATTGGCCGGCGGGTATTGTAGAAATGGCGATCGCCCGAATCGTAAAAGCACATGCCGATGAGATTGTGCCGTTCGAGCGAGGCGAGCACCTCGTCGCCGATGGCGCTGTCCACCACGCGGCGCATGTGCGACACGGTTTCGAAGATGAAGGGGAGCGCGAAGGGGATCGTCGCCGGCTCCATCGAATTGGGCGGCGCGAGGTTGACGCGGTTGAGATCGAGCGCGCCGAAGCTGGTGATCTCCAGCATGTCCGTCTCGCTGCCCAGCTGGCCGCCGGGATAGACCTTAATGCCCAGCCGGCCATTGGTCTCGCGCTGCAGCAGCGCGCCCATGTGCTCGACTGCCTGCACCGTGGGGTAATCGCCCGGGTGAGTGTCCGAACTGGTGAACAAATTGCCCAGCAGCGGCTCGCACCCGCCGATCAGCGTGCCGGCGGAGAGCGCCAGCCCCCCTTCATCGCGGTGCGGCGACCGAAGGGGGTGCCGGCCAGCGGCAGGCGGCGAGAAATCGGCGGCATGCTAGCTTCCGAATGCGGTGAAGCGGAAAACGCCGAAGCGCGCCTCGCCTGGGCCGGCAGCGTAGAGGCCGGGCCGCAGCATCAGGAAGCCGCCGCGCACACTGTGGTGGTAACCCGAGACCTCGATCCCGCGATCGAAGCGGCGCTAGGTTTGCCGGCCAGCAGTGCGCCGCCCACGAGGCCGCCTTGACGAGGCCGCGGCGGGTGAAGCGATCAGCGGCGGACATCGCCCCCGCCCGGATCGAACTCGTCCAGCTCGGCGCGTGTCGCCAATATGGTGTCACCGGGGAGGCCATGCTTCATCACCGCCAGCGCGAGCGCGGACTTGGCCATTTCGCGCGGGGAAGCGCCTTCGAGGTAGCGCAGCAGCAGGCCGGCGGCGAAAGCATCGCCGGTGCCGATCCGGTCGACGATGCCTTCCACGCGGGCCTCGTCGATCTGCCAGTGATCGGCGCGCGTATCGACGCGGGCGGCGATGCGATGGATGGCGCCGGTTTCCACGTGGCGCGCGGTGGAGGCGATCAGTTCAAGCTTGGGAAAGGCGGCGAAGGCGGCCTCGGCCGCCTGGCGGCGGCGATCCGGGCCATCGTCCGAAAAGGTCTCGCCCAGCAGCAGCGAGATGTCGCGGTGATTGCCGATCATGATCGTGGCATCGGCCACCAGATCGTGGAGGATCGAACGGGGATCGGCGTCCCACGCGCCCCACAGGTTGGCGCGGTAATTGCCGTCGAAGCAGACCGGCACGCCGGCATCGCCCGCCGCGGCCATTGCGGCTCGGGCGAGACCGAAGCCGTTGGGGCCGAGCGCCGGAGTGATGCCGGACATGTGCAGCAACGCGGCCCCGTCCAGCGCGCCCGCCCAGTCGAGCATGCCGGGCGCGGCGGTGAGGAAGGCGCTGTGCGCGCGATCGTAAGTGATGCGGCCGGTCAGCGGGCCGCTGGGGGGCTCGAGGAAATAGAGACCCATGCGGCCATCGGCGCTGGCGATCCGGCTGGTATCGACCCCGGCCGAGGCAAGCTTCATCCACGCCATGCGGCCGAGCGGATTATCGGGCAGCACGGTGAGCATGCGCGTCGGACGGCCGAGGCTGGCGAGCGCGGCAGCGACATTGGCCTCGGCCCCGCCGACCTCCAAGCCGAGCTGGCCAGCGCGCGCCAGCGGGACGCCGCCCAGGGGGGTGAGCCGCAGCAGCATTTCCCCGAAGCAGACGACCGGTGCCTGGGCCGGTGCATGGGCTCGGGCCTGCTCGGATGTGCGCGCGCCTTCGCTCATCGGCCCATCCCGCCGCCGTCCACCGCAAGGATCTGGCCCTGCACGTAATCGGCCGCCTTGCTGGCCAGGAACACCGCGGCGCCGCCAATATCCTCCGGCTCGCCCCAGCGGCCTTCGGGAACGCGTTCCAAGATCTGGCGGTTGCGCGTCTCGTCTGCCTGCAGCGCGGCGGTGTTGTTGGTGGCGATGTAGCCCGGGGCGATGGCGTTCACGTTGATGCCCTTCGCCGCCCATTCATTGGCCAGCAGCATGGTGAGGCCGCCCACCCGCTCTTGCTGGCGGTGTAGCTGGGCACGCGGATGCCGCCCTGAAAGCTCAGCAGCGAGGCGATATTGACGATCTTGCCGCGCTCGCTCATCTGGCTGGCCCAGCCGACCATGTGGCGCGCGGCGGCCTGGCAGAGGAAGAACAGCACCTTGAGGTTGGTGTCGAGCACCGCGTCCCAATCCTCCTCGGTGAAAACGAGCGAATCGGCGCGGCGGATGATCCCGGCGTTGTTGACCAGGATATCGAGCCGGCCGAAGCGATCGACCACCTCTTCCACCACAGCCGAGCGAGCGACACAGTTCCGCCAATTCTTCGTTCTCCGAGATCGGCGGCAGGATCAGCGCGCCGTAGAGCCGCTGCTTCTCGAGGAACCGGCGGATATCCTCCAGCATGTCGGGCGAGTGGCGATCGACCGGGCGGACGACGAGCGCGAAATCGGTGTCGCGGATCGCATCCAACACGCCTTCCTGGATGTTAAGCACGGTTTGCGCATTGGGATTGTCGTGCAGCAGGCCGATCAGGAAATTGTGACGCAGCGCGAGCGCGCGCGCCTGCGGGTTGGGCACGTAGCCCAACTCGGCAATCACCGCCTGCACCCGCTCGCGCGTGTCCTGCCGCAGCATCGTCGAGCGGTTCAGCACCCGACTGACGGTCTTCTTCGAGACGCCGGCGGTGCGGGCGACATCGTTGATCGTCGGTAGCTTCGCTCTTCTGGCCATGCTTGCCGGGGCTCCCTTTTCTTGCCCTTACCGGGGAAATGTCCTGCGGGCCATGGGCGCTGTTCTGGTCACGTAGAGCGGTGTTGTCTGGCGGAACATCTCCTTGGGCAGCGCGGACGTGCGGACAGGGAGCGGGTGCGGCTTGCCCGGCCGGACGGGCCAGCGCCCGGCTACAAGCGGGCGCGGGCGCCGAAGGTGACGGCGCGACCCGGATTGCGGAAGCTGAACACGGTCTCGTAAACCTCGCCCGTCAGGTTTTCGATGCGGCCGAACAGTTCGAGCCGCTCGGTGAGCCGCAGGTCAGCGTTCAAATTGACGAGGAGGAAGTCGTCCAGCCGCACGCGGACGGGCACGAAAGAGGGATCGATGAAGGCCAAGTCGCGGCTCTCGCCGACGTAGCGGGCGACGAGGGTAAGCCCGCCCCGATCTTCCCCCGATGGCTGCCGTGCGCGCCAGCCCAGCGCGAGGCTGCCAGTGTGATTGGGGCGGCGGACCTCCGGCTGGCCCTCTTCGCGGGAGTCGAGCCAGGTGTAGGCGGCGTCCAGCTGCCAGGCCCCATCGATGCGCGCTTGCGCGAAGGCCTCGAGGCCGTGCTGCCGCGAACGGCTTTCGCGATTGCCCGGCGTGGCGAGGAAGGTGGGCGGTGGGAAGGCGGTGAAGATCTCGCCCGAGAGCGTGCTGTCGAACCAGGTGAGGCCCAGCGTGGCGGAGCCGGCAAAGGCGCGCTGTTCGAGGCCCACCTCCCAGCCCTCCGAGCGTTCCGGCCGCAAGCCGGGATTGCCGATGAAGCGGCCATCGATAAAGCCGAACAGTTCGTAGAAGGAGGGGTTCTTGATGCCAGAGCCGGCCGCAGCGCGCAGCCGAGTGTCGCTCGGCAGTCGGTAGCTGCCCTGCAGGCGATAGGTTGTGCTATTGGCGAAGCGATCGTTCCAGTCGCGGCGGATCGCGGCGGAAAAGCCCGCGCGATCGCCCAGGAACAGCTGGTACTGGCCGACCAGCCCGGCATTATCGGACTGGCGCCGGGCGGTGGAGGCGAAACCGCTGGGATCGGTGTTGCGGAAGCGCTCGCGCTCCAGATCGAGCGCGAGGACCAGATCGTGCCTGATCGGCCCGCTGCCCAAGCGCAAGGTGCTATCATAGGAGCCCTTCAGCCGCTGGCCCTTGCTGCCGTAGGAGCGGCCGGCGGTGGTGAAGCCATCCCGAGTGGTATCCGCCACCTGCCCGCTCAGCGCATGCGACCAGCGGCCGGCAAGCAGATCGATTTCGCCGCGCAGCAGGGCATAGGCGGCCTCGTTGACGAGGTAATTGCCGGGCGTGTCAATCTGGAAGCCGAAGGTAGGGCTGGTGAAATCGCCATCGCTGTCGTTGAAATCGGCACGTAAATGCGAATATCGCGCGACGCCGGTGAGCCGCGCATCGGCTTCGGGTGACCATGTCGTCTTGAGCGACAGCGCTCCCGTGTCGTTCGCCAGGTCGCGACGGCCTCCCCGCGCACCCGGCGTGCCATCGCTGGTGTTGAGCGCACCGGAAAGCGCGTAATCCACCGCGCCGGCGAGACCCGCCACGCGGGCGGCGGCATTGACGGTGCCGAACGAGCCGGCCTCGACGCGGGCGCTGGCGCCGGGTGCTTCGCGACCGGAGAGCGCAATGTAATGCACCACGCCGCCGATCGCGTCCGATCCGTAGATCGCGCTCTGCGGCCCGCGCAGCACCTCGATCCGCGCTGCCTCCTCGGCGATCAGCGCGGTAAAATCGAACTCGCCGGCCACCGGATCGGCCACCTCGATGCCGTCGACCAGCACCAGCACATGGTTGGCCTCGCTGCCGCGCAGGCGGATCTGCGTCTGCCCGGGCACCTGCCCGAGCGCGACGCCCGGCACGTCGCGCAGGATTTCGGCGACCGAACGGGTCTGGCGCCATTCGAGCGTCTGCGCATCGAGCAGGGTGACCGAGCCGCCGAACTGGCCGGCGGGCAGCGGATCGGCGGCGCGGGTGCCAGTGACGATGATCGCCCCGGTCGGAGGGACATCCGGGGAGAGGCTGGTTTGTGCGATGGCGGTGGCGGGGGTGCAGCAGGCGGCCAGCATGACGGCATGGGACAATCTGAGCATGGCAGGCAGATTCCTGGCGTCCGAGCGACAAGGCCGGGGCGTCCGCGCGAACGGTCGGCCCCGCGCCGGCGAACGGACGCACTGCGCCCGCCGACATGCGGCCGATGCGGCCCCAGCCGCATTCCGTCGCTCAGACGAATCCGTTTCGCGCCCGGCCAATCCCATGAGCCCGGCAAGAGCGACACGCGCCGGTCGGTCTCCTGGCTCGCGGGTCAATGCCCAAAATGCGCCTTCCCGGGCCATATCGTCCCAGTGGCTGCGGGGCATCGTTGCCGATCCCGCCCGCATTCCGCGCTCGCCGCTTACAGTTGCAGGGACAGCCGCAGATTCGGCCCGGTGAAGAGCCCCACTGCGTTCCCGTTACCGGCTCGCTGCCGACGACCCGAAGATCGCCCACCGCGCGACCCTAGCGTCCGGCGCAGGCGAGGACAACCGCCTTTCGATCCGCACTGTTGAGGCTGTAAGTGCTGCGCGTTCAGCTTTTGGTGGCGAACCAGAGGGTGTGCTGGGGGCCCTTGCCGTTCTCCCGGGCCCGCACGCGCACCTCTTCCACCGCAAAGCCGCATGCCTTCAGGCGCTTGGTAAACGCGGCATCGGCACCGGCGGACCACACCGCGAGGATGCCGCCGGGCCGGAGCGCAGCGCGCGCGGCCTGAAGTCCCCTTGAGGTGTAGAGCCGGTCGTTCGCGGCGATCGTCAGGCCGTCCGGCCCATTGTCCACGTCGAGCAGGATGGCATCGTAGCTGGCTTTGGCAGCAGCGATAACGCCCGCAACATCGTCGATGACCACCTCCACGCGCGGATCGTCGAGGCAGCCATCCGCCAGCGCCTGCATCGGGCCGCGCGCCCATTCGATGATCTCGGGCACCAGCTCTGCCACCTCGATCCGGGCGGAAGGGCCGAGCTGCGCCAGCACCGCGCGCAACGTGAAGCCCATGCCGTAGCCGCCAATCAGCAGCCTTCCGTCTGCGGGAGAGCGCAGGCGCCCGCAGGTCATCGCGCCCAGCGCCGCTTCCGAGCCGCTCATGCGGCTGCTCATCAGCTCGTCGCGATCGAGCACGATCATGAAATCGCCGTCGTGCCGGAAGAGGCGAAGCGGTGAGCCGCCCGGCACTTCCGCCACGCCGACGAGTTCGCGCGGGATCACCTTTTGCGGGCCTTGCGGGCAGCGTACTTGGCGTCGCGGGCCGCCTTCAGCTCCGCCTCGGTCTTTTCCGGGACCAGCGCCGCGGCCTCCTCGGCCTCGCGCTTCGCCTGGGCCTCGGCCTTCTCGGCCAGCTTGGCGGCCTTGGCCTCCTCGAGAGCGCGCTGCCGCGTGGCCCGGCGCTCCGCCGCGGCCGCCTCACGCTCGGCAAGCTTAGCCTGCCGCTCGGCGATTGCGGCGGGATCGGGCGCGGGCTTGTTGCGCAGCTGCTCTAGCGCATCCTGTTTGGCCGCGCGGGCCGCTGCCGTGCGCTCGTTAAAATCCGGGGACTTGTACCCAGCCATGCGAAATCGACTCCATCGAAGGCGGTCGGGAGTGGCCGCCGGCAGGCCCCCTAGCAGGAGGTTCGCTCAAATGCTGTAGCGCAACGATCACAGCGCCTGGGCCGCCGCCCACCCGCTCGCCCAGGCCCATTGGAAATTGTAGCCGCCCAGCCAGCCGGTGACATCGACCGCCTCGCCGATCACGAACAGGCCGGGCACCTTACGAGCCTCCATGGTTTGCGACGACAGCTCCTGCGTGCCGATGCCGCCGGCGGTGACCTCGGCTTTGGAGAAGCCTTCGGTGCCGTTGGGGGCGAAGCGCCAGGCGGCAAGCGCCTGTTCGGCCGCCGCGAGCCTAGCATCGGGCAGGTTGGCCAGTTCGCCGCCCGAGGCGCTGCCCGATGCGCTACCGAGCCCGAGCCTCTCGCCCAGCGCCTCGGCAAGCCGCGCTGGCAAGGCGGTGCCGAGCAGCCTTGCGGGGGTCGCCCGCGGCGTGGCGCGCTTGGCCTCGCGCAGCCAGCCCGGGGAGTGGTTCGGGAGAAAGTCGACGATCACCGCCTCGCCATGGCGCCAGTAGGACGAGATCTGGAGGATCGCCGGGCCCGAGAGCCCGCGATGTGTGAACAGCGCAGCCTCGCGAAAATCTGCCTTGTTCGGCCCTTCGGTTCGCACGACGATCTCCGCCGCGATGCCCGAAAGCGAGCGGAACAGCAGGTCCTCTCCGCTGAGCGTCAGCGGCACCAGCGCCGGCCGGGGCTCGACAACCTTCAGGCCGAATTGCCGGGCGAGATCGTAGGCAAAGCCAGTCGCGCCCATCTTAGGGATCGACGGACCGCCGGTGGCGATCACCAGCGCCGGTGCTATCACCTCGCGATCGCCGAAGCTGACGCGGAATTGTCCATGGGCATGGGCAACGTCGGTGATCGGCCGACCCAGTGCCAGTTCGACCGGCCCGCGCGCGCACTCATCGAGCAGCAGGTTGACGATCTGCCGGGCGGAGCCATCGCAGAACAGCTGGCCGAGCGTCTTCTCATGCCAGGCGACCCGGTGTTGCTCGACCAGCGCGAGAAAGTCGTGCGGCTGGTAGCGGGCGAGCGCCGAGCGGGCGAAATGCTCGTTGGCCGAGAGGAACCGATCGGGCGCGGTGTGCAGATTGGTGAAGTTGCAGCGCCCACCGCCCGAGATCAGGATCTTCTTGCCCGGCCGGTCGGCGTGGTCGATCACGAGCACGCGCCGGCTGCGCTGGCCGGCATAGGCTGCGCACATGAGCCCGGCCGCGCCCGCGCCCAGCACGATCGCGTCGAATGGCTCACTTGCCTTGACCGCGTTCACCGGAGCCTCGCGGGCCCGGCACGCTGCGCGGCAGGGCGGTGCTGCGCGGCCATGGTGCGCCTAGCGGCTTTGCCGAGCGGCGGCGCTGCTCCGCGCGAGCCGTACCAGCGCTTCGTCCAACGCTTGCAGGAAGCGGGAGCGGTCCACCTTGGTGAACGGAGGCGGTCCGCCGAGCTGATCGCCCCCCGCGCGCAGGTCCGCCATGATCGCGCGGGTGGCGATGGCGCCGCCGATCGAGCCGGCGGTGAACGGCTTGCCATTGGCCGAGAGCACCGTCGCGCCCGCCTTCAGGCAGCGATCGGCCAGCAGGATATCGGCGGTGATCACAATAGCGGCGGGGCCGGCGCGTTCGGCGATCCAGTCGTCGGCCGCATCGAAGCCGTCATCCACCACAACGCGATCGACCAGCCGGTGCTGCGGCACGCGGATCGGGCTGTTGCTGACGATCGTCACCGCCACTTCGTTGCGCAGGGCGACCTTGTAAATCTCCTCCTTCACCGGGCAGGCATCGGCATCGACCAGGATGCGCAGAGCTGTCACCAGGCGCGCTTGCCCTTCGGGCCGGACTTATTGGCGCCGCCAGGGCGGTGCGGGCGCGGGCCGCCCACGTTCGCTCCACCCTTGCGGTGGACGCGCGGGCCCTGTTGCGAGGGCGCTTCGGATGCCTCGATCCGCACCCCGCTCTCGTCCTCGCCCTGCGCATCGGCCGTGCGGGCGACCGCATCGGCGAACCGGGCGGCGATGGCGCGCGGCACCTGGAAGCGGGTTTCATTGGGTGCGATGCGGATGGCGCCGATCTCGTTTTTGGTGATGTGCCCGCGGCGGCACAGCAGCGGCAGGATCCAGCGCGGATCGGCGTTCTGGCGGCGGCCGATATCCATCCGGAACCACACCACGTCCTCGAAGCCGGCGCGGTGGCCGTCTGTCTTCTCCGGGCGCCGGGCATCGGCGGTAGCCTCGATCAGCTCCTCGGGCGCGGGCAGCGCGGCGCGCACGCTGCGCACGAATGCGGCGGCGATATCCTCGGCGCTCTTCTCCGCCAGCAGCAGGCGGCCGAGCGCGATGTCCTCCTCGTCCACCTCCACCGGGGCGAGCAGCGTGGCCAGCATCCGCTCGTGATCACGAGCGCGGATGTCCTCGCGGCGGGGCGGGCCCTTCCATTCGGCGGCGACCCCGGCGGAGCGCAGCATCGCCTCCACCCGGCGGCGGCGCGGATAGGGCACGATCAGCACCGCGGTGCCCTTGCGCCCGGCCCGGCCGGTGCGGCCGGAGCGGTGCTGCAGCGTCTCGGCATCGCGCGGGATCTCGACGTGGACGACGAGGCTGAGCGTGGGCAGGTCGATGCCGCGCGCGGCCACGTCGGTCGCCACGCAGACCCGGGCCCGGCCGTCGCGCAAGGCCTGGAGGGCTCCGTTGCGCTCGCTTTGGCTGTGCTCGCCCGACAGTGCGACGGCGGCGAAGCCGCGCTCGATCAGGCTGGCGTGGAGGTGGCGCACATTGTCGCGCGTGGCGCAGAACAGCATCGCGGTCTCCGCCTCGTGCAGGCGCAGCAGGTTAATCGCAGCATGTTCGATGTCGGACGGGGAAACGGTAATCGCCTGGTAGGCGATATCGCCGTGGCCCCGTTCCTGGGTGACCGTGGAAATGCGCAATGCATTGCGTTGATAACGCCTTGCAAGCGCCTCGATCGGCTTGGGCATCGTGGCCGAAAACAGCATTGTGCGCCGCTGCTCGGGGGTCGCATCGAGGATCTGTTCCAGATCCTCACGGAAGCCCATGTCGAGCATCTCGTCCGCCTCGTCGAGCACGACCACGCGCAGCGCGGAAAGGTCGAGCGGGCCGCGCTCCAGATGATCGCGCAGACGGCCCGGGGTGCCGACCACGATATGCGCCCCGTGGTTGAGCATGCGCCGTTCCTTGGAGGCGTCCATCCCGCCCACGCAGGTGGCGATCCGCGCGCGGGCGCCTTCGAACAGCCAGCCGAGCTCGCGGCTGACCTGCAGCGCCAGTTCGCGCGTGGGAGCGATGATCAGCGCCAGCGGCAGCCCGGCCATCGGCAAGGTGCCATCCTCGAGCAGTTGCTCGGCCATGCCGAGCCCGAAGGCGACCGTCTTGCCCGAGCCGGTCTGCGCGGAAACGACGAGATCGCGCCCGTTGGCCTCCTGCGCGATGACCGCGTCCTGCACGGGGGTGAGCGAGGTATAGCCGCGCGCGGTGAGCGCTTCGGCCAGAAGCGGCGGGAGAGAGGTGATGTCCATGGAGCCGCGCACATGGTCCTGTCTGGCCGCCCGCACAAGGCGGGTCGGGCGAATAGGCCTGCATTTGCGCCCATCGCGCCGCAATGTCGGAACGGGCACAGCCGCCGGCCGAGTGTGCGCGGATGTGCTTCAGATCAGTCCTCTTGCGCGCAGCGAGACATGGCCCTCCTTGCCCACGATGACATGGTCGTGCACCGCAATGCCGAGCAGCCGCCCGGCTTCGGCGATGCGGTGAGTGAGTTCGATATCCGCTCGGCTGGGCTCGGGATTGCCGCTGGGGTGGTTGTGGAGGACCCCCACCTTAGTAGCCAACTGATTGAAACAGAACACTTGTCTGTCTAGTCGGCTGATCGCTGGGAGCGGCGCTAGGGATCGGTGAATAGTGCGTCCCCGTGATCTTCACGCCCGATCCTGTTCCGTCAGGGTAGGTCGCCGCGACGCACGACAAGACACCAAATTCTTTTCGTCCCAGGCGTCGAGCTCGTCAACTGGATAGAGAACGGCCTTGCCGATCTTCACAAAGGCTGGGCCGATCCGCATCGCTCGCCAATTCCGGAGGGTGCCCGTACTGACTTCGCCCCGGTAGCGGCCGGAAACCTCCTCCGCCGTGAGAAATTTCTGCTGCTCCATCGCCGCGACTCCCGATCACGCTTCGTCCTGGCGACAACATCGCCATCACGCTCGGTCATGGAAGCCCCTCGGGCGATGCGTAGTGTGGAGACAGGCGCTAGGCGGCGATTGGGAGAGGTCGACCAGTCGCAAGCCGAATTGCTCGCCGCGGGTCGAGATGGGCGAGGCGCAGCATAGGTGCGCTTAGAGGGAATGGGTGCGCAGCTAAGGCGATGTTTCGATGGAGTATCAGGTCTGTTTCTAGGAGCCGAATGGGAGCCACAGCACTCACCCAAGGCGAACTTTCTGCGTATGTCCAAACCCTTGCCGGTTACCCCAGCGTAGGCAGAAGGGATTCAAAATCCAGTTCCGAGAGGAGTGCCGGTTCGACCCCGGCCACCCGCACCACCTTCTTCAAAATTTACTGAACCGCAGATTCAATGGCGCGGTTTGCGATGACATCATCGAGGAATGCCTCGTTGCTCCTTGCCCATTCGCAAAGCCATGCGATGGGTTCGCGCATCTTCCGACCGGCGTCGGTCAGCCTGTAGTCGGTTCTCGGCGGTACCTCGGGGTAAACCCTGCGTTCGACAAGCCCATCGCGCTCGAGGTTACGCAGCGTTTGGATCAGCATCTTCTTCGAGATGTCGGGTATTTGCCGCTGGAGCTCGTTAAATCGGCGAATGTCCCGAACCGACAAGCAGTAAAGTACGACGGTCGTCCATTTGTCC
>LXQI01000042.1:70878-71344 GCA_001683845.1 Erythrobacter sp. ANT-B3C2
CGGAGCTCGTTAAATCGGCGAATGTCACGAACCGACAAGCAGTAGAGTACGACGGTCGTCCATTTGTCCGCGACGAGACTGAGGATACGGCGCGCGGGGAAAGCGGCGTCAAGGATTTCCGGCACTCGACCATCGGGCAACATTTCATGCCCGTAATCGGTCGTCCGTGTTTCTGATTTCGGTTCCCTCACGCCATCTCTTCCAGGTATCTGTGGACGAACGCGACCGCCATCGCACCTTCGCCGGCGGCGGTCGCAACGCGCTTGATCGAGCGATGACGGACATCGCCAGCAGCGAAGGAGCCGGGCACCGCGGTCTCGAGATAGTAGGGTGCCCGGTCTAGGGTCCACGAGGATGGCGGCTTGCCGTTCTCCAAGAGATCCGGCCCGGTGATCAGATACCCGCCAGGATCCCTGACGATGGCCGTCTCCGCTGCCCACTCGGTGTTTGGAACCCCTCCGATCGC
>LXQI01000042.1:71354-71424 GCA_001683845.1 Erythrobacter sp. ANT-B3C2
GGCTCTTCCAGGTATCTGTGGACGAACGCGACCGCCATCGCACCTTCGCCGGCGGCGGTCGCAACGCGCT
>LXQI01000043.1:0-9128 GCA_001683845.1 Erythrobacter sp. ANT-B3C2
TGGGATCGTTCGATGATCCGTGCATGCTCGCACAGGATCCGGCCCTCGGCGGCGATGACGAGCCGCTCGGGGTAGACCCGCAGGCTTACTGGCCGGTTGGCAAAGGAGGCAGGCACGCTGTAGCGGTTGCGCTCAAAAGCCACCAGGCAGGTCGGCGATACGCGCTTGGTGTGTTCGACGAAGCCGTCGAACGGGCGCCCCAGCGGCATCAGGCTGGCAACCTCGGCGGCATGCGCATCAGCAACGGTGCCGGGCAGGACGCCATGCTGGATCTGCCCCCATTGCGCGACACACTGCGCCTCGAGCCAGGCGTTCAGGGCATCGATGTCGGGGAAGCTGGGCATCGGCTGCCACAGCCGGCGGCGCGCGTCCTGGACGTTCTTCTCGACCTGCCCCTTCTCCCATCCCGAGGCCGGGTTACAGAACTCTGGCTCGAACAGGTAATGACTGGCCATGGCGGCAAAGCGCGCATTGATCTGCCGAGCCTTGCCCGTGCCGATCCGGTCGACAGCGGTCTTCATGTTGTCGAATATCCCGCGCTGCGGCACGCCGCCCAGCACCCGGAACGCCTGGGTCAGGGCATCAAACAGCATCTCATGGGTTTGGAGCGGATAAGCCCGGACGGTGAAGGCTCGGCTGTGCGACAGCTTGGCGTGCGCCACCTGCAGCTTGGTCTGCTTGCCGCCCAGCAAGGCCCAGTCTTCGCTCCAGTCGAACTGGAAGGCCTCGCCGGGTTGGAAGACCAACGGCACGAATGTTCCGCGTCCGCTGGTCTGCTGCTCAATCTGTCGGCCAGCCTTCCAGGCCCGCACAAACGCCGCGACACGGCCATAGGACCCATCATGTCCCAAAGACACCAGATCGGCATGCATCTGCTGGGCTGTGCGCCGCTGCTTGCGCGACTTGCCGGCCTCGATCCGCAACCAACCTGACAGCTTCTCGGCAAACGGGTCCAGCTTGCTCGGTCGGTCGGGAACCTTGAACTGCGGCTCAACCGTATCGGCGCGCAGGTATTTGCGGATCGTGTTGCGCGACAGTCCCGTGCGTCGCTCGATCTCCCGGAGCGGCATCCCTTGCCGGAAGCGCCAACGACGTATCACGCTCAGTAAATCCATGTTGATCACTCCTGATACCCCCGACCAGTCAGCCAGGGGCAGGTTCAAACATGGGTCACTTCTCAATGAAAATTTATGCCTCTCCCGGGTCAACTCTCAGCGCAAATCAACACAGTGAGCATCCACAGCAGGGAGCCTGAACTACCAAACGAGCGCGCCACCGAGCAGCAAATAGCGTCCAGCGGACTTACCCCACGGCCATCTCAGATGCCCCCTGATAGGGGCCGTGGTTTCCTGTAGAGAAAAGCGCGGAGTTGCGGGATGTAGACGCTCCACATCGCGCAACAATCCCCAATCGGGAAACATGATTACAAATCAGGTGCTCTACCAACTGAGCTAAGCCGGCCCTTTCTCACCCTTGGCTTACGCGACGCCGAAGGTCCACCCTTCCGTGCGGGCCAGTGCGGGGGTTAGGGAGGGGGGTTCCCATAGGTCGGGCCGCGGCGCTGCCGTCCGCAGCCAGGCCGCGCCCAGCAGCGCATCCGCCCGGTGGTCGTCGAGCGGGCCGTCGCCGAGGACCGGTGGGCAACCCAGCACCGCTAGCGCGGTGTTCAGCGCCTCGATGCTGCGCATCTTTGCAGTGCCCGCGGTGCGCCCGCCGGCGATGGCGGGGATGGCGGTGTAGATCTCCACGATAGCGGAGCCGGAGCCCGACAGCGGATCAAAGGGCCAAATGGGGAGACGCCCGTCCAACCGATGCAGCACGCGCATACCCGTGAGGCTGGCCTTGCCAACCTGCGCTGCTCCGACAAGGTTGAAGTTGGAAGTGGGCCTGCAGCCGAGCCGCTCGGCCTGCGCCTGTTCGGTGACCCGAAGGCGGCCTCTCCGGTGTGCGGCGCCAAGATCATGGAAGCGGGCTCCTTCCCGTTGGCCGTGGCGCCGGAAATATTCGGCCACGACCGGATGATCCACGAATGCGTTGGCGCCGAGAGCCGGCTCGCTGGTGCAAATTGAGTCCACCAGCGCCCACAAGGCCTTGGCACCGTGGGGGCTTTCGTTCCAGCCGGGAAAATAGGCGCCGCAATCGGCGTGGGGCAAGGCGATGCCCAGATCGAGCCCGACCAGCGTATTGGGCGGCAAGCCGTCCAGCAGCCAGCCAAGCACCTCCTGGCGCGACCAAACGTGGGCAGGACGCATGACTTGCGGGGCGTCGCCGCGCGCATCGCAAAGCGCCACCGCGATGCCGCGCTGCCGCTCTCCCACGGCGCCCGACCAGTCGATTGCGACGAAATGCTTGAAGCGCGCGCTACTCAACGGGCCAGTTTGCGCTGTGGCTGCCGGTTGCCAGGCTCCTAGGGATGCCTGCCGCTGCAAGATCATCGCCCGCGCCGTTCCTGCCGGCGCCGCTCCCATTCGTCCACCCGCTCCTTCACTCGCGCTTCAAAGCCGCGATCGAGCGGGCGGTAGAAGCGTTGCGGGTCCATCCCCTCCGGCCAGTAATCGGCGCCGGAGAAGCCGCCCTCGGCATCATGGTCGTATTCGTAGCCCTCGCCATAGCCGATCTGCTTCATCAGTTTCGTGGGAGCGTTGAGAATGCTCGAGGGTGGCATCAGGCTGCCGGTCTCACGCGCAGTGGCCCAGGCGGATTTCTGCGCGCGATAGGCGGCGTTCGACTTAGGGGCAGTGGCGCAATAGAGGCACGCCTGCACGATCGCCAACTCACCTTCGGGTGAACCGAGGAACTGGTACGCCTCGCGGGCGGCGATGCATTGGGGCAGGGCCTGCGGGTCGGCGAGGCCGATATCCTCGCTGGCGAAGCGGGTGATCCGCCGCAGCAGATAGAGCGGCTCCTCGCCCGCCACCAGCATCCTTGCGAGATAATACAGCGCGGCATTCGGGTCGGAACCGCGCATCGCCTTGTGCAGTGCGCTGATGAGATTGTAGTGCCCGTCGCGATCCTTGTCGTACACCGCCACGCGGCGCTGGAGGAAGATGCCGAGTTCGGCCGGTTCCAGCGGCTGTGCCAGCTTTGCGGCATAGAGCGTTTCGGCCTGGTTGAGCAGGAAGCGCCCGTCGCCATCGGCACTGGCCACGAGCGCGGCGCGGGCCTCCGTCGTAATCGGCAGCGGCCCCTCGAGCGCCTCGGCCCGTTGGAGCAAACGGCTGAGCGGTTCGGCGCCCAGGCGGTGCAGGAACAGCACCTGCGCGCGGCTGAGCAGCGCGGCATTGAGTTCGAAGCTTGGGTTCTCGGTGGTGGCGCCCACCAGCGTGACCGTACCGCGCTCGACAAAGGGCAGGAAACCATCCTGCTGCGCGCGGTTGAAGCGGTGGATCTCGTCCACGAACAGCAGCGTGCCCCGCGCGCCCTTCGGCCCAGCCTCGCGCGCCCGCTCTGCCTCGGCGAAGGCGCGCTTGAGATCGGCCACGCCCGAGAACACCGCGTTGATGGCGACATAGCGCATGCCCACCGCTTCGGCGAGCAGACGGGCGATGCTGGTCTTGCCCGTGCCGGGCGGCCCCCATAGCACCATGCTTGGCAGGCGCCCTGCCGCGACCATTCGACCGATGGCCCCGTCCGGGCCGGTGAGGTGCTCCTGCCCGATCACCTCATCCAGCGAACGTGGGCGAAGGCGATCGGCAAGTGGGGCATCGGCTCCGGGCTCGCCGGCCATGGGCGCTGCAGAAGGCGGCCCGGTGCGGCGGGGCGGCTGGGGAGGATCCTCGGCGAACAGGTCGGCCATCTGGCGGGCCATAGGGCCGTGCTGCGACATGGGCGAGACCTCTTGAAGGGTGATAGATTGCGATATATCTAAGTTGCATCTTGAAGAGGAGCTTTGCAGATGGATGGATGGTGCAATGATCGCCCCGGGCGGCGGGGCGGGCGAAGGGACGGGTGGAGCACAATGTTTGGTGCGGATGGTTTGTTCGGCGCCTCCGGGCCTTTCGGACCGGGCGGGCCCTTCGGCAGCGGATGGAGCGGCAGCGGCTTTCGCGGCGGCTCTGACGGGAAGGGTGGCGCTTCCGATCACGGGCCGCGGGGGCGGCGGCGGATGTTCGGCCGCAGCGAGTTCCGGCTCGTGCTGCTGAGCCTGATCGCCGAGCAGCCGCGTCACGGATACGACCTCATCAAGGCGATGGAAGAGCGTTCCGGCGGGCATTACTCGCCGAGCCCGGGCGTAATCTATCCAGCGCTGGCGATGCTGGCGGACGAGGGTCTTGTCGTCGAGCAGGCCAGCGAGGACCAGCGGCGCAGCTATGCCCTGACAGAGGCGGGGCGGCACGAGCTGGACGCGGAACCAGAGCAGGCTGAGGCGGCCATGGCGCGCCTCACTCGTTTGGGCGAGCGCGCAGAACGCCAAAGCGCGCCCTCCATCGAGCGGGCGGCGGCAAGCCTGTTCATGGCGGTGGCCCAGCGGATGCGCTCAGAGCGCAACGAGGAACTGCCGCATCGCATCGCCGAGATTCTCGACGAAGCGGCCCGGCGGATCGAACGGCTGTGACGCGGTCGGCAATCCGCGCGTTGAGATCGACGTCGCCTGGCAGGGGGAGCCGGTTGGGTGGGCGCCATGCTGGATTTGATCCGGCATGGGCTTAATGCGGCACGCGGGGATCGGCGTGTGGGTTTCATTTTGCTCGGTGCGGTGCTGCTGCCCGTGCGATCCCGCTGGGCGGCGACGTCCTTTCTCGTCTCGTTGGCGGGGGCGGCCGCGAGCTTCGCCCACCGGCTGACGCTCGACCTCCCACCAGCGAAGACCGAGGGCGCGCTGGCATTCCTGCCGGTCCTCGTCCTACTGCTGATGTTGCTCAGTCGTATTATGCGCGGCGGATGGTCGCTGCGGGCGCGCTGCGCTGAGCCACTCCGGCAGACTGCTCGATCAGCCGGACGTAAGCGACGGCGACCGTCCGGTTGATGGCGTCCCAGCCATAATCGCGGCTGCGCAACTCACCATTGGCGCCGTGTGCGCTGCGAAGCGTAGGGTCGGCCACATAGGACGCAATCGCATCGGCAAAGCTGGTGATATCGCCCGGCTCGATCAGCCTTCCCGTGAAATGATCCTCGATCAGGCTGGTGCTGCCGGTTGCCCGCGCGGCAACCACCGGCAGCGCCGATGCCATCGCTTCCAGCGTGACATTGCCGAAGGTTTCGGTAACGCTGGGGTTGAGCAGCAGGTCCATGCCGGCGACCGCCCGGCCCAGTTCGGCCCCTTGCGCAAAGCCAGCAAAAGCGGCGCCTGGAAGGCGCTCGGCGAACCATTCACGCGCGGGGCCCTCTCCGATGACCAGCACCTTGTGCGGCACTCCGCGGGCGCGCAGATCGGCGATGGTAGCGGCGAAGACATCGAGCCCCTTCTCCATCACCAAGCGGCCCAGGAAGCCGACTGCCACATCCGCATCATCGATCCCCAGCGAGCGGCGCCAGGCGAGGCTGCGCTGCGAGGGATCGAAGATCGTGCGATCGACCCCGCGGGACCACAGCGAGATATCCGCGTTCATCCCCTGCTCGCGCAGCACCTGCGCCATGCTCTCGGATGGGGCGACCAGCGCGTCGCAGCGCCGGTAGAAGCGCCGTAAAAGCGCCTCGGCCAGCGGTTCGAGGAAGCCGAGACGGTAATAGCGCGGGTACGTCTCGAACCGCGTGTGGACCGAAGCGAGCACCGGGAGCCCGCGCGCGCGCGCCCAAGAGACTGCGCGATGGCAGGCGAGATCGGGCGAGGCGACGTGGACGAGATTGGGCGCGAAGGCGGCGAGATCCCGCTTCACCGAGGCCGAAAGGGCGATGGATACCCGGTACTCCGGGCGGCCCGGGATCGGCAGGTGTGGGAGGCCTATGAGATCACCGGCAGGCTCGAAGGCCGGCTCGTCCACCGTGGGCGAATAGACCCGCACCGCGGCACCCTGGCGGAGCAGATATTCGACCAGCCGGTTCAGCGCCTGATTGGCACCATCCCGTACGTAGTTGTAGTTGCCGCTGAACAGGGCGACGCGCAGCTCGGCAATTTCCATCGCGGTGCTTTAGGCGAGCGACGCGGAGATGGCGAGCGGCGAGCAGAACTACACCCACCGCGTTGGTGGTGATATCGTGGGGCCTGCGGAGCGCCCCGTGCTGATCGTCAGGCAGCGGCCCTCTCCGGAGCCATTGAATGCGCCCTCAGCCAAGCGCGCGACTCCGCATCGCCGGAGATCCAGCGGTCAACCAATTCGTGCCACTTGACGGGCAACTGCAGCTTTTCCCAGGCAGCAGCGCCATTCTCGGACAGCGCCGCGTAGAGCCGATGATCGCCGAGTGCACGGGAGATCTTGTCTGCCAAGGCGTGGCTGTCGCCCGCGGGGAACACCAGCCCGCTTTCGCCATCGACCACGTTGCCGCGGAACATCGGGTGATCCGAGGCGATCAGCGGCGTGCGCGAGCAATAGGCTTCATAGATGGTCAGCGGCATGCCTTCGGAATATTCGTGCCGGCTGGGCACCACCACCAAATCGGCCTGTGCCATCCGGTCGATGATCTCTTTATTGGGCACCTGCCCGACCAGCCGGACATGGCCGTCAAGGCCGGCGTGCTGGATCAGCCCTGTCAAGCGTTCCCCGCCGCCGCCGCCGCCGATGATGTCCAGCGTGACGCGACTGCCGCGCTGGTGAAGTCGCTTCACCGCGCCGATCAGGTCGTCGATGCCCTTTGCGGGGATCAGCAGGCCGACATACAGCAGGTGCGCAGGATCACCCGGCGCGCTCTTGGCGGGGCGCTGCGCTGGTGAATGAAAGGGCGGATAATCCCATGCGATGACCTTCGCCGGATCAACGCCCATTGCCACCAGCTGTTGCGAGGCGCGTCGGCCATGATTGGCCACCACATCGAACGATTGGGAGTTCAGCTGTCTCGCAAGCAGCATGTTCGCCGCCCAGCGCCTGAGCGAAGACCGGCTGAAGGAATCTGCCAGCAGCATGAGCGTGCGCACTCGCTTTCGCCTGGCCCAGTGGATCAGCGGGGTCGAGGGCAGGTGCAAAATCAGCAGGTCGGGCTTGGTCACCTCCACCAGCGGAATGGCCGCGCCAGCATCGAACTCCTCGTTGAACCCTGCTCCGATCGCCCGCATGCCGCTGGGCAGGACGGTGTCGAAGCGTTCTTCGGTCCTGAGCGTAATGGTCGTGACGCTTTCCAGTCTTCTGGCAAGCCCCTCGACATGGGAAACCGTGTAGTTCTGGCCGCGATAGGTTTCCTGCCCCCCCGAGCTCAGGCGCAGGGCGGCTTCGCGCATGTCGCCCGCGTATTGTACGATCGTCAAACGTCGTCCGCCAGGCATTCCCATCACACTCCCGGGTAGATGGAGTGAGCAAGTAGCGGTTACTGCATGGTGAGCAAGCTGAGCTGCATCCGTCTTGGATCGATTTCCGCAACTGTCCCGAAAATGCACTCAAGATCGGTTCACCACTTCACTGAGGTCCAAATCAATCCGGTAAGATGCGCGCATGATTAGGGGTCATTCGATCTGTTGCGGTGAACTCGGGCGCGCGGCCACCCGATCGGCGGCGGCACCCGCCGGTTGGGGCGTCCGCTCGGCGGCGCTCAGTTCGCTATCGATGCTGGCGGCTTTGCTCCGGATCTTGTCCTCGGCTGCAACATAGCGCTCGTCGAACGTTGGCTCGCTCCCGCAGCCTGCGAGGTAAGCGGCGGCAAGGAAGATCACTCCCGGGGCCGCGCGCATCAATAGTTCTTCCGGTAGCGAACGTTCACGTTTGTCGCTCCCGAGCCACCCGCCTGGCTCAGGATCGAGAGCGCCGGGGTCAGACTGACCTCGATCTGGGTGGCGGTGAAGCCGCGCGCATCGGTGATGAACTCGATGTAAATATCGTCGGTCAGGTACTGCCCGGCCGCGAGCGCGGTGCCACGCCCGGTCTGCTCGTCGCTGCCCAGGATGCGCAGGCGGTCGATCCCGGTGGCCGAGCGCAAGGTGCCAAGTGGGTTCAGCCCTCCGCCGCCCGAGCCCCGCAGCGAGTTCAGCGAATAGGCGAGCTGCGCCGCCTGGATCGGCGAGAGGTTGCCGATGGAGCTGCCGAACAGGATCCGCGCAACGATCTCGTCCTGCGGCAACCCGGGCACGCTGGTAAACTCGATCTGCGGATCATAGGCGCGGCCGCCGACGACCACACTGACGACGACATCCTCGATGTCCTCGGTCGCGACCAGATCGATGGTCGGGTCGATCACCGGCCCGCCGGTGAACGAGACGTTGCCCCGGGTCAGTTCGAACGAGCGGCCGGCAAACCCCAGCGTGCCGCGCAGCAGCTCGACCTCGCCGGTCATCCGCGGATCGGCGCTGGTGCCGACGAGAGAGAGGTTTGCGCTCCATTCGGATTCGAGGCCCATGCCCGAAACGTAGAGCCGCTCGTCGGCCGTAAGGTCGATATCAAGGCGGACAAAATCGAACACGCCGGCAGACGGAAGCGCCGGCTCGTCGCCGGTGATCCGCGCGGGCCCTCGCGGCGGCTTGAAGCGCACGCCGGTGAGCACGAGCAGTTCCGCGGCCCCTTGGGTGATGATCTGGTAGCGCGTTTCGGGCAGGCGCAACTGGCCGGAGACAAGCGCGGTTTCGCCGGCAGTCTTGGTGAGCCGCAGCGTGCCGGTGGCGCTCGTCTCGATGGCCTCGCCCTCGGCCAGCTGCGCATTATTGAGCGTCGCGACGAGGTTCATGGGATAGCCCTGCTCGGCCGCGAGGCTGATGAAGCCCTGAGCGCTTACCGTGCCGTCGCCCGCCTGCGCCTCGAGCTGCTCGATCTGCAGCCGGCTGCCGTTGAAGCGCCCCGCCAACGCCATGTTGGTGAGGCGCGTGCCGTAGGTGATGTTCTCGTAGGTCAGGCTATTGGCACGCACGATACCGGCGAGCTGCGGATCGGAGACCCGGCCCGAGAAGTCGGCGGCGACGCCGATCGCGCCTGCCAGCCGCTGGTCGGACTGGCCGGCGAAGGAGAACAGCGTATCGGCCGGGCCGTTGTAGCGAATGCCGCCGCTCAGCGGCGCCTGCGCCAGCCGCTCAGTCCACGGCCCGGCCCCGGGGCCGAGCGGGCTGAGCGAGGCGA
>LXQI01000043.1:9195-22878 GCA_001683845.1 Erythrobacter sp. ANT-B3C2
ATTCGCCCAATCACCGCACCACGGCGGCGCATCACCGCGCGCGCTTCGCCGCCATTGGGCAGCAGCCGGCCGACGAAATTGATGTTCACCGGCTGGCTGACGGAAATCGCCGTGGTGCGAGTGAAATTGACGATCGTTAACCGCGCATCGGCACGGGGAAAGGCGGTGCTGCTCGGCTGCGCAAAATCGAGGCTGCCGGTGGCACGCCCGCCAAGGCCGAGATCCGGAACGAAGGCATTGAACAGCGCCAGGTCGAGCGCATCCAGCCGGCTCTGCAGCACGAGGCCCTCGCCATAGGTGCCGGCGAGGCGGATGTTGCCGCGGCCGAAATCGATCTGCGTGGGCAGCAGCTCGTATTCGTTCTCGCGCGGGATGATCCTGGCGGGGTTGACAGTGGCGAACTCGATTCCGCGCACCCGGCCGCGCACGGCAGCGCGCCATAATTCGGGCTCGAGCTCGGCATTGGCGGCGATGCGGAAGGGCACGCCGCTGTCTCCCTCCGCCAGCAGCCGCGCGGTGCCGCGCCCGCCCTGGTAATCGATCTTGGCGCGCGCGGCGTTCAGGAACAATCCGCCGATCTGCGTCTGCTGGAGCGAGGCATCGGCCACCACCAAGGGCTGGTCGTACAGCACAACCCGCGCATCGACGAGTGCCGCGCCAACCGCCAGATTGCCGGGGCCAGGCAGCACAGTGTCGCGCGCGCGCAGATTGAGCAGCGCTTCCTGGTAGCCGTCTGCCGAACCCAGCCGCACGATCGCGCCGAGGCCCTGCCCATCGGCCACCAACTGCCCGGCGAAGGGGCCGGCCGGAGTCTGGCGGAGCGAGCCGGTGAAATCGATGCCGGCGAGGTTGGCGCTGTTGATGTCGAGCGTCAGCGGGCCGCTGGTGCCCAGCACCACATCGGCGGTGAGCGGACCATAATCGGTATCGGCGGTGGCATCGAGGCGGTAGCCGGCGCCGCTCCCCGTGATCCGGGCGCGCAGATTGGCGAGGCCCACGCCGAGGTCCGGCCGCTCGGCGGTGACGATGGCATCGGGGTTGCTGATCGTGCCCGCCACCTCGACGCCGACCGGCCCGTAGGCGTTAGTGACCCCTTGGGCTGCGAACTGGATGCGCCCGTCGGGCGAATAGAAGCCGCTTCCACCGGTGATCCGCGCCGCCGGAGCGTCGAGCCGCAGGGCGGAGAAGCGGATGGTGCCATCAGGGCCATAGCGCACGTTGGCGGCCGCGACGGCATTGCCGCCGAGAAAGTCCTGCACGCCCTCGTTGAACAGCGCCGTTGAGCGAGCGCTCACGCGGCCATTCAGCGCGAAGCCGCCGCTGGGAACCGTCTCCAGATCGATGTCGGTCTCGATGTTAAAGATGCCGACGCTCTCGATCCGGTAATTGTCGATTCGCCCATCGACCGCGCCGGTGTAGAGCCCGGTCGACATATCGGCGAGGAGGATCAAATTGGCGTCGATCCGGTCGGAACGGATGCGCATGTCGTCCGAGAGGATGCGCGGGCCGTCGATTGCCAAGGTGCCGTCGAGCCGGACATTGGTGAGTGTGCCGCCCGCGACCGTGTCGAGGCCGACGATGCGGCTGGCGCGCGCGGCGACCGGGATCATGATCTGCTCGGCATCGATCCGAGCGGCGCCGGTGGCGGCGAGGTTCTCGATGCCCATGTCGTTCATGAACAAGCGGTTGGCATTGAACGCATATTGCACCGTGGGGGTGGCGAACGCGCCATCGAGCACCAGCTGCGCGCGCAGGCCGCTGCCCGAAAGGTTCTCGGCCAGCGCCGAGGGGCGCAGTAGCACGAAACCGAGGCGCATCTCTTCGAAGCTGTTGTCCGACAGGTCGACTACGCCGTTCGCGTTGAGCCGGAAGGCGTCGGAGGCCAGATTGCCGGTAAGGTCCACCGCGCGCTCGGCCAGCGTGCCGGTCATGTCGACGTTGAGGATCGGCCCAAGCAGCGCGGCGGTCTGCCCTTCGAACAGCCGCGAGACACGGGTGGGCCCGCGCACGGTGAAGGTGCCATCGCGCGCCGCGACTCCGAGCCGCGCAAAGGGCGTGCCGGCAAGATCGGCGGCAAGGCGTCCGTCCCATTCGGCCCAGCTGCCGCGACCCTGCAGCTGCACGCGCAACGCCTCGTCCAGCCCAGCCAGCGCCGCGACGACACCACCCTGGGGGGCGTTGAGTTCGAGTGCCAGCGCCAGGCGGTTCGCCTCGGGCACGGCGTCGAGGACCAGCCGGATGCGGTCGCCACCGCCGCGGCCTTCGCCGGCAAGCGTGCGGCCGGCAAGCTGTACCTGCGCCCGCCCCTTCGCAATGTGCGCCTCGCCCGCCAAGGTGGCGACCTGCCGCACGCCGGTGACCGGCGCCTCGGCCACGAAGCGGTCAATCCTGAACGTGCCGATATCGATGTCGAGATCGGGTAGCAGCGGATCATCGTCGGGCGGAGTTTCGGCGAACTCGGGCAGGCGGTGTAGCGTGACCAGCGAGCTCGTCAACGCGGTGATGTCGACGTGGTTGCGCAGATAGGCGAAGGGGCTCCAGCCCACCGTGATCTCTGGCGAGGAGAGAAACACCCCCTGCGGATCGGCGACGCGAACATTGCGCAGCACCATCTCGCCGTAGATCGAGCCCTCGATCTCGCCGATGCCGATCTGCAACCCGGTCTCGAATTCGAATGCTTCGATCTGATCGACGATCAGGCGCTTACCAGGGCCGGTGTTGAGAAACAGCAGCAGCGCCGCGATCAGCACCGCCAGAGCGAGCAGGGCGATGCCGAGCCACTTCAGGATGCGCCAGCCCAGCGGCCGACGGTGCTCCTGCGCCACCGGCTCTTCTTCGTGCACTGTTTCGGGCGCCATGCTGTCCACCTCGGCCATCAGAAGGCCTGACCGATCGAGACGTAGACGGTGATCCAGCTTTCTCCCTCACGCCGACCGATCGGCGTGGCCACATCGAGCCGGAGCGGGCCGAAGTTGGTATAATAGCGCCCGCCGATGCCCGCGCCGAAGCGGATGTCCTCGAAGGTGGGGTAGGTCTCTTCATAGACCTGCCCGGCATCCACGAAGCCGACCACGCCGAAATTGCCGAACCGATAGCGCACCTCGGCCGCGGCCTCGAACAGGCTGCGGCCGCCGATTGGGCGCAGCAAGGTGGGATCGGGCAGATCCTCCGGATCATCCTCGGGGTCGATGTCTTCGGGATCGGGGAATTTGGGGTTGGGCGCCACGACCTTGGGGCCGAGTTGCTGGTAGCCGAAGCCGCGCACCGATCCGCCACCGCCGGCATAGAACCGCCGTGAGGGAGCGAGCTGGAACCGTTCGATCCCCTGGATCGTGCCGAAGCGGACGCGGCCTGCGAGTACGATCGAATCGGTTGCCGTGAAATAGGTCGAGCCATCGATCTGCGCACGGGCGTAGGGCGTAAAGCCGCTCTCGAGCGAGCCTTCTGGCTGCAACAATGCGGTCAGCCGGAAGCCGCTGACCGGGTCCAGCAGGCTGTTCGTGGTGTCGAAGCCGATCTGCCCGCTGGCGCCGCCGATGAAGAAGGTGCGCCGTTCGACATCGCCGAGTTCGGCGTTGAAATCCTCCTCGATCGTGCCGAGCAGTTCCAGCCCGTAAGCGTACGTCAGGCGCTTCTGCCAGATCGGCGTCGATTCATAGGTGACGATGCCGGCCAGCCGACCAGTGAAGGCTTCGAAGGCATCGAAATCGCTGTGCAGCGCTTCGGCGACCAGCAGCAGCGCCCGGTCGCGCTGCTTCCAGTTCGAACGGCGGAAGGTGACGCCTGCGCCCTGTTCGCGGGTGCCGGCGACACCGCGCGCGATCAGCGCGCCTTCGGGCGGGAACAGGTTGCGATGCGTCCAGCTGGCCTCCAGCCGCAGGCCCTGGCCGGTGCCGAAGCCCGCGCTGCCGGCGATGGTGCGGGGCGGGCCGGCATCCTGGACCACCAGGATGTCCGCATATTCGGTGTCTTCGCCGGCTTCGAGGGCCGGTACGCCGCTGCGTTCAGGCGTCACGGCGATCGACTGGAACAGTCCGGTGGCCACCAGCGCTTGCCGCAGATCGTCCACCATGCTGGCATTGTACAGCTCGCCGCGCTCGAAGCGGGAGAGCACCGCGATATGCTCCTCGTCGAAAGCGAGCTCGCCGCTTGTGCGGATGTTGCCGAACACCGCACGGGGGCCGGTGACGACGGGCAGGGTGTAGACCCCGTCTTCCGTCTCGGGATCGAGCAGGATATCGCGCTGGCCCAGCTCGGCGAAGGGATAGCCGCGCTCGGGCAAGGTGATCGCCAGCAGCGCCTCGGCCGCGAGCACGCGCTCTGTGACGATCGGCTCGCCCACCGCGAGCGGCAGGTGCTCGGCGATCAGCTCGGGCGGTTGGGTCGGCGGCGCATCGACGTTGATCGCCGCGAAAGTGTAGCGCGGGCCGGGCGCGACATCGATCACGGCGGTCAGCGGCTGCCCGTCGGGAACGTCGGTGCGGTCGATCCGCGTCTGCGCCTCGGCCGCAAACCAGCCCTCGGTGGCGAGGATGCGCTTGAGCAGCTCGCTGTCCTCGGTCAGCCGGGCGGCGACCTGCGCAACATTCTCGGCCTCCGCGCCGCCCTCGTGCAGCGCGGAAAGGTCGCGGAACATGCCCGCAAGGTCGATCTCGGTCTCATCGTCCGCCGCTTCGAGGCCGTTGACGACGATCCGGTAGTCGATCTCGACGGGCCCTTCCGTGTCTTCCTCCTCGAGGAACTCGACCGCCTGCACCTCGAACTCGGAGAGCGGCGGCAGCGGAGCGGTCAGCTCGGCGTCCCGGATCGGTGCGTCGCCCCCGGGTTCGAACAGGTCACCATCGGCGAGAGCCGGCTCGTCGATTTGAACCTCAGTAATAGCGGCATCTTCCTCGACTGCGGCGAGGCGGCGCTCGAACTCCTCGATCGATTCGAGCGGGCCGAGCAACTCCACATCCTCAGCCGCCTCGAGCGGCGGCACCGCCTCCTCGAACTCCTCCTCTGAGATCACCGGCACCACCTCCGGCAGGGGAACGCCGGGGGGCGGGGCGGGCACGGGCAACTCGCTCACTGCCGGCGGCAGTTCCACGGGGAGTTCGGCCGGCTGCACCTGCGCGCCAGCCGGCACGCCAGCTATCGCGGCGGCAAGCGCCAGCGTTGTGCCGAAACGATACTGACCGGCACATTTCGCTTTCTTACCGGTTGATGGGGCAACCGCCCGCAGCTTACGCATTCACCTAGGAAAACTTTCCCTTGGCACTCGACGATGCGATACAGGATCACGCCGCCGGCACCGAACTGCCCGAAATCAGGGCAAGTTCCTCTGAAAATGACGCATTCACCAAACTTCCGCCCGGTGCAACCGCCAACTCGCCCCTAGAGATGCCGAAAGGGGCCTGGAAGCTTATTTTCAAACGCATGTACACCATGTGGGGGTTTCACAACCTCAGCCTATTGGGCGCGGGGCTGGCGTTTTTCACCTTCCTCGCGCTCACCCCCCTGCTGGCTGCCACGGTGATGCTGTATGGCCTGATTGGGGACCCCCAGACGGTGCAGCGGCAGATGCTCGCCATTGTCGAGGTGGTCCCGACGGAGGCCGCGAGCCTCATCGAGGAGCAATTGCTGGGTGCGGTGAGTGCCAATCAGGGCGTCACCGGCCTGGCGCTTGCCATTGCGCTGTTCTTCGCGATTTATGGCGGCACGCGCGCGGCCAACGGCATGATCGGCGCGCTCAATATCATCAACGAGGAGCATGAGAGCCGCGGCATTGTCACGCTCACTTTGCGGGCCTTCGGGCTGACGTTGGCGGCGATATTCATCGCGCTTACCGGCCTTATCAGCGGCGGCGCGTTCGCCTGGCTTCAGACGCAGACGCAGGACTTAATGGCGCAGGGCCTGCTGGGGGAGGGCACGGCGCTGGCGTTCAAGATCGCCACCTGGACGGCGGCCATCCTGCTGGGCAGCGCGGGCTTCGCCCTCATCATGCGCCACGGCCCCGATCGCCGCCCGGCGCGGTGGCGCTGGCTGGCGCCGGGCGCGCTGCTGGCGACGTTGCTCTGGCTGCTGATCTCCTTCGGCTTCTCGTTCTATGTCGCCTACATCAGCGATTACAATGCGACCTACGGCTCGCTTTCAGCCATCGTGGTGTTCCTGATGTGGCTGTTTCTCTCGGCCTTCGGTATCCTGGCGGGCGCGCTGCTCAATGCGGAAATCGAAAGGCAAACCACGGTCGACACCACCACCGGGCCCGAGCGCCCGATGGGCGAGCGCGGTGCGGTGCTTGCGAATATTGCCGAGGGTGGCCTGACGATGGAGCAATGGCTGCAGAAGACCGAACGCCGCGCCTTGCAGCGGTACATCAGGAAACAGCGGAGCAAGAAGTGAGGGGGAGGATTTCCGCTTTGGGCTCACCCTGACGGTTCGAGCACTGCCGGGGCGACTCGCCTTCGGGTGACTTCGTGGAGCAGGAAGCTGCTCCTGATTTTGGCGACATGCGGCAGGTTTGAAAGTTCCCTGCGGTAGACGCTATCATAATGGTCGAACGAGCGGACCTGGATCAGCATCAGGAAATCATTCTCGCCCGAAATGAAGCTGCAGAACGACATTGAAGGGCAGCGCATTGCTGCTTCCTCGAACTCCTTAAGCCGGCTTTCGGCCTGAGAGCTCAATTCGATCAGCACCAGCACCGTAATCGCGTAACCGAGCTTCTTCTCGTCCACGATCGCACCGTAGCCGGAGATGATCCCCCGCTCCTCGAGCAGCTTGCGCCGGCGTGCCACGGCCGTGCTTGAGAGGTTGGCGCGCTCGCCCAGTGCCACGTCGGAGGCGCGGCCATCCTCGACGAGCGCCCGCAGGATGCGCATATCGGCTCGATCGAGGCCATCGTCACCCGATTCCATTGTCAAAGCATCCTTTCACGCTTGAATCCATCAGGGCGCGGGCGAACTCATCTCGTATTCGCCGGGATATGCAAGCGCAGGGGTGCTACTAGCCGCTCCGAAGCGAGATTATGACCCAAGCAACCGAACTCTCCGCCCAGCCTCAGCCTCAGCCCGAGCCCCAGACGCTGCCGCTCGATGACTGGCACCGTGCTCGCGGAGCAAGGATGGTGGGTTTCGCCGGCTATTGGATGCCGATCCAATATTCCGGGGGCATCATTGCCGAACATGAGTGGACCCGCAGCCACGCTGGGCTTTTCGATGTCAGCCACATGGGGCAGCTGATCGTATCCGGCGAGGTCGCTTTGGAGGCCTTGCAGGCGCTGCTACCGGCGGACCTTTCCTCGTTGCCACTCGGGCGGATGCGCTATTCGCTGCTGCTGGACGAGAACGGCGGCATTTTGGACGATCTGATCGTCAGCAACATTACCGGCGATGAGGGTCCGGCCTTCTATGTGGTGGTCAACGGTGCCACCAAGCAGGCCGACATCGCCCATATCGAGGCGCGCCTGCCCGCCGGCGTCCGGCTGGACCACCTTGCCGGTCACGCGCTGCTCGCGCTGCAGGGGCCGGAATCGGCGGCGGTGCTCGAGCGGCTGTTTCCCGGGATCGCGGGCGAATTAGGGTTCATGCAGGGCACCTCGCGAGCTTTCGGTGCGGCAACAGTGGGCATCGGCCGCTCCGGCTACACGGGCGAGGACGGGTTCGAACTCTCCATCCCGGCCGAACACGCCAAGCGCCTCGTCAATTTGCTGTGCGCCGAGGCTGAGGTCCAGCCGGTTGGCCTAGGCGCGCGCGACTCGCTGAGGCTAGAAGCCGGCCTGCCGCTCTACGGCCATGATCTGGACACCAACACTGACCCGGTCAGCGCCGGGCTTGCCTTCGCCATCAGCAAGGCACGGCGGGCAGACGGGGGCTTCCCCGGAGCCGGGAGGATCGCCGGGCTGCTGGCTGACGGGCCGCAGCGGCGCCGCGTGGGGCTGCTTCTGGAAGGCAGCGCCGCCGCGCGCGAGGGCAGCCTGGTGTTTGCCGGGACACATGAGGCCGGTAAGGTGACTTCCGGTGGTTTCTCGCCAACCTTGGGTTGCTCAATAGCGATGGCCTATGTCGACGCTGAGCATGGGGCCGAGGGCACCGTGCTGGAGGCCGAGGTGCGCGGCAGGCGCCTGCCGGCTCGCGTGGTGAAGATGCCGTTCGTTCCGCACAAATACCACCGCAAGGGAGACGCCTGATGGCCCGTTTTTTCACGGCTGAGCACGAGTGGATCGAAGTCGATGGCGACAGCGCCACCGTTGGAATCACCGATTACGCACAGGCCCAGCTCGGCGATCTGGTGTTCGTCGAGGTGCCGGCTGTGGGAACCGCTTTGGCGAAAGGCAAGGAGGCCGCGGTCGTCGAATCGGTCAAGGCCGCCAGCGATGTCTATTCGCCCGTCTCGGGCACCGTCACCGAGGCGAATGGCGCGCTGGAAGACGATCCCGCGCTGGTCAATTCGGCCGCGGAAGGGGAGGGCTGGTTCTACCGGCTGACCATCGCCGATGAAGGCGAACTCGACGGGCTGATGGACGAGGGCGCCTACAAGGACTTCGTGGCCGGGCTCGACTGATCGGACTGCTTGGGCCCCTTTGACGTCGCCACCTGAACGGATCAACCGATGCGCTACCTACCCCTGACCGACCCCGACCGCACAGCCATGCTTGAGGTGATCGGCGCCTCGTCGATCGACGCGCTGTTCGCTGATGTGCCTGAGGCAGCGCGGCTTACCGGCCCAATCGAGGGCCTGCCCGTGCATGCGGGCGAAGCGGCGGTGGAGCGGCACATGGCCCGGTTGGCCGCGCGCAACCTTTCGGCCGCCGAGGCGCCGTTCTTCCTGGGGGCGGGGGCCTATCGCCACCACATTCCCGCCAGCGTTGATCACCTGATCCAGCGCGGCGAGTTCCTCACAGCCTACACGCCGTACCAGCCCGAAATCGCGCAGGGCACGCTGCAGATGCTGTTCGAGTTCCAGACGCAGGTCGCCCGGTTGTTCGGCTGCGATGTCGCGAATGCCTCGATGTATGACGGCTCGACCGCTGCGTGGGAGGCGGTGGTGATGGCGCGGCGCATCACCAAGCGCAGCCGGGTCTTGCTGGCAGACGGGCTACACCCGCATTACGTCTCGACGATGGCCACGATGGCGCGCTTCACCGGCGATGCGATTGTATATGCCCCGCCGAAGCTGGCAGCTAGCTGCGACGAGGACGCGCTGGTCGTTCGGATCGACGAGGACACGAGCTGTGTGGTGGTGCAATATCCCGATATTCTCGGCCGCCTGCCCGATCTGGAGGCCATCGCCGAGGCCGCGCACCAGTCCGGTGCATTGCTGATCGCAGTCGTTACCGAGCCCGTTTCCCTTGGCGCGATCCGCAGCCCCGGCGAGCTCGGCGCCGACGTGGTGGTGGGCGAGGGGCAGGCGCTGGGGGTGGGGCTGCAATTCGGTGGGCCCTACCTAGGGCTGTTCGCCACGCGCGAGAAGTTCGTGCGTCAGATGCCCGGAAGGCTGACCGGCGAGACGGTGGATGCAGAGGGCAAGCGCAGCTTCGTGCTCACCCTCTCCACGCGCGAGCAGCACATTCGGCGCGAGAGGGCCACGAGCAACATCTGCACTAACTCGGGTCTGTGCGCGCTGGCCTTTTCGGTCCACCTCACGCTTTTGGGCGAGAAAGGGCTGCGCGCGCTCGCTGCCGAGAACCACCGCCTCGCCTGCCTCGCCGCCGATCGGCTGGGGAAGGTTCCGGGCGTGGAGCTGGTCAATACCAGCTTCTTTAACGAGTTCGCGCTCCGCCTGAACGGCGATGCCCGAAAGGCCGTGCGCGCGCTGGCGGATCGCGGCCTGCTCGCGGGCGTGTCGCTCGGCCGGCTCTACCCCGATCAGCCCGAACTTGGCGGAGGGCTGCTCGTGGCAGTTACTGAGACCGCTGACGAAGAGGATATTGATTCCCTTGCCGCAGGGCTGGAGGATGTTTTGGCATGAACGCGCCCAATCGCAGTGGCTCGAAGCCCGTCACTCCTGAGGCTTCGACGAACGAGACCGGAGTACAGACCGTCAGCGGCAACCGCGGGCTGATGCTTGAGGAGCGGCTGATCTTCGAGATCGGCACCGGCGAGACCACCGGCGTCGACCTGCCGCAACCTTCGCCCGAGGCGCCCAACCGGCTCGGCGGGCTGGATCGCAGCGCGGCCATCGGCCTGCCCGGCCTCTCCGAGCCCGAAACGGTGCGCCACTACACGCGCCTCAGTCGGCAGAATTATGCCATTGATTGCGGCATTTTCCCGCTTGGCAGCTGCACGATGAAGCACAATCCGCGGCTGAACGAAAAGGTAGCGCGGCTGCACGGCTTCGCCGACCTCCACCCGCTTCAGCCCGAGGCAAGGGTGCAGGGCGCGCTGGCGGTGATCGACGAGTTGGCCGAATGGCTGCTGGCGCTCACCGGCATGCAGGCGGTGGCGATGAGCCCCAAGGCCGGCGCGCATGGCGAGCTGTGCGGCATCCTGTGCATCCGTGCCGCGCTGGAGGCGCGCGGCGATCCGCGCGCTGTGATCCTGGTGCCGGAAAGCGCACACGGCACCAACCCCGCCACCGCCGCCTTTGCCGGGTACCAGGTCGAGGGGATTCCCGCCACGGCCGAAGGGCGGGTCGATCTCGCCGCGCTGACCGCCCGGCTCGGCCCCGATGTTGCCGGCGTGATGATCACCAACCCCAACACCTGCGGCCTGTTCGAGCCCGACATGATCGCGATCTCGGACGCAGTCCATGCGGCGGGCGGATTGGTCTATTGCGATGGCGCCAATTTTAACGCCATTGTCGGCCGCGTGCGCCCAGGCGATCTCGGCATAGATGCGATGCACATCAACCTGCACAAGACTTTCTCTACTCCCCATGGCGGCGGCGGCCCGGGCTCGGGCCCGGTCGTGCTGTCGGAAGCGCTGGCTCCGTTCGCGCCGCTGCCCTTCGTGTCGCGCCAACCGGATGGGCATCTGCACCTGATCGAAGAGGAGAACGCCGGGGAGGAGCACGGCCAGGCGTTCGGCCGGATGAGCGCGTTTCACGGCCAGATGGGCATGTTCACCCGCGCGCTGGCCTACATCCTCAGCCACGGTGCCGACGGGCTGCGGCAGGTCTCGGGGGATGCGGTGCTGAACGCAAATTATGTGCTGCGCAGCCTCGAAGACGTGCTCGACGCACCCTTCGCCCACAGCGGCCCGTGCATGCACGAGGCGCTGTTCGGTGATGCCGGCTTTGCCGAGGGGATCGCCACCCTGGACGTTGCGAAGGCGCTAATTGATGAAGGGTTCCACCCGATGACGATGTACTTCCCGCTGGTGGTGCATGGGGCGATGCTGATCGAGCCGACCGAATGCGAAAGCCGGGCCAGCCTGGACCAGTTCATCGCCTCGCTGCGCGCCGTCGCGGAACGGGCCAATGCGGGCGACCCCCTGCTGACGCAGGCTCCGCTGCTCGCCCCCCGCCGGCGGGTGGACGAGACCGCAGCCGCCAGGAAGCCGCGCCTCGTCTGGACCGAGCCCACGGGCGGGGACACCGCCGCGGCTTGAGCGCAAAAGCGGGGAAGCCGCGCATCGTTGCTTGCTTCGGCATCCCCAACGGGCAGGCGCGGAACACCCGATGCGCCTGCTTTCTCAGCTAGCCTGCGCTCGTAGTCCCACCGAGCATTGCGTGTGCCCACGGCCGGAGCATTCCGGCGATCGCGACTACCTTAAGCGAGCGCAAGAATGATGGAGCGGGAGCGCTTTCCCCGGTACGGTCTGCCTAACCCGACCGTCGGTCAATCGGCAGGCGCCCCCGTCGAGACCGATCCTTGCTGGGCCTATTGCGACAAGCGATAGCTCAATGTGCCGCTCGTGAGAGTGATCGCCAGCCAAAAGGACGTGTCCGCTTCGGTTTCCTGCCAGACCGGCTCATTGGCATTGCCGCTAAAGCTGGCCCAAGGTGTGCCGCCCACAGTCAGCCCCTGTCGCGTTGCGCCGCTATCTGTGGACCGCTGGAGGGAGACAGTGCCCTGCCAGTTGCCGCTCAGTTGCAGGTGCATCGGCATGCTCCGCTTCGGCACGTAAGGGCCCGCAATCAACGATTCCGTGCTCGTGCCCGAAAGCGGCGGCGGTGGCGGCGATGGGGGAGGTAGGCCCTGGGTATCTACCAGTGAGACAGGGAGCGGCGCCAGGGCGGTCACCAGTGCGAGGTCGCCGCTTGCATCGGCGAAGCCGACGGCGGTGGGCGCCACGTAGCGTCCGACCGTGGTTATTGGAACTGGCTGAGTCATCGGGCATCTCACAGCTGGAACAGAGGCAAACCGATTGAGCCAGGCGACAGTCTGTAGGAAAGCATTTAATCCGCACCCACGAGCATAGAATCGTGACGCGCCAGAATAGCGTGTTATGGATCCTATAGGTCGAGGGTGGGCACCACGGCCGGCGGTGCGCGTGCGCTGCCCGGCGGCGAGTGGGATGCGACGAGACTCACACGTGGCGATGCGCTAAATCCACCGGAAGGCGCTCGGTTGCTGGGAGCGTGGAGACCATTGCGGCGTGTGAGCAGTCACCGCTCCGCAGCGGGAGTATCCAGCCCAGACGGACACCTCCCATGGCTGCGAATGGCCAACCGTTCGCCACGGAGGCAGGTCACGGACCGCTGCTGCGCAACGTCAGCACTAACAGTGAGGGTGACGTGGTCACGCTGTATTTCGACACAGTGCTCGATGAAGGCTCACCGCTCGATGGTGAGGCGATCCCTTTCAACGCCCCCGCCGGCACGGCACCGGCGGCGATCACGGTCGAGAGCGCCCAGATCACCGGCAACGGCGCGCCGCTGCAGCTTTCGCGCGCGATCAAACCGGGCGAGTTTGGATCGGTTACGCTCGCGGCCGGTGCCGGGCTGCGCGACCTTGCCCACAACCCCGCCTTGGCCGCGCCCGGTTTCGCCTATCGGGAACCGGCTCAAGCTCGAAGGCAACGGCGCGATCGGCAACGGCGCGAAGGGACGAATCCTCCTCGCAAACCTGATCCTCACCTACGGCGACCGCTCCTTCGCGACCCTCGATTTGCGCGGCTGATAATGTTCGACACCGGGTCGCACATGGAGCGGTTCATCGCCCGGGGCGGCCCGTTCCACCCTTTCACGGGGAAGGGCCTGTTCGACGAGCGCCGCTCGGACGACAAAAGGCCGGAGCCCGAGGGCGTCACCACTGACATTACGGATATGCGGCGCTGGCCCTTGTGAAGATCGAGCGCGGCGGCGGCGGGGCGATGATCTACGACGTCACGATCCCAGGACTGGGCAATTCGTGACCCACATCCGCGACAGCCGCGAAGTCAGCCCCGAGGGAGTGCTTTATTTGCCGGTGGTGGATAGCCCGTCCGGCAAGGCGCTGCTGGTGCTCGCCAATGAGGGCTCGAACATGCTGACGCGTTCGAGATCGATCCGCGCGAATGGTTTACGCAGCAGCTGCTCCACTTCGCCCATGCCGAGGCGGGCCTACTGCTTCGCAGACTGCGCGCCATCCCGCAGCGCTGGTCGATGCGTCCGAGGACGATACGCCAACTCAATCAAGCTTGTGGGCGGCGACCATTTCATGCCGGTCCGCTCTTCGCCGCCGGTGCCGATCCCTCAATCGGTGCGGTGCTGGCGCCGACGCGCAAGGCGCTGCGCCTCCTCCCCCCCCCCCCCCCCCCCCCCCCCCCCCCCCCCCCC
>LXQI01000043.1:22990-74067 GCA_001683845.1 Erythrobacter sp. ANT-B3C2
GCGCAGATCGGCACGATTGCGGGTACCGGTCCGACGTTCGGCTCGTGGCCACGGAGACGGGATCGTCAGCCACCTGGATGTCGAGAACAGACTGTGGTTCGACAACTCGCTGATCATGTTCGAAGCACGCCCAAGGGCTGCTCGCCATCCTCATTAATCCGGCGGCGACCAACTGCCCCAATGACAGCTTCATGCAGTTCGGAATAAGTTACAATCCGAGCCGGCCGGTCAGCTGCGACCGTGATGTCGCGCTGGTCGATGCGAATGGCGGCAAGACCGCGCTTGCCGAGATCGTCGTGTGCTGCCAGGGGCCCCGGAGATGATCAGCCTCGTGACGCCAAACCTCACCGCCAACGGCGGAGACGGCTTTCCGGTAAAAGCGAACGGCAGCAACTTACGCGATCTGCTGGAAGACGGAGCGCCATCAAACCCAATCCAACGGGCACTCAACCTCATCGAGGCGAATCCCCGATGTTTTGGGCGAGCCGCAGGCCTTCGCGCAGTACCACACCGTCCGATTGGGAAGGCCCGAACCAGCCTTGGACAAGGCGGGAACAAAGATGGAAGCGGAAGGGTGCATCCAGACCCAGACCATGCGCAACGACACTGTGCTCGAAGACGCCCTGTTTAAGTCGTCGGCGCCCCGCGAGCGAGGCGGCGGCCACTGCCGACCTGCCATCGCCCGTTCCGCTTGTTGGCTTTCGTGGCCAACTGGCCAACAGTTTGCGCGCAGCTGTTTGCGTCGGGCGCGTTACCCCCTCCGGTCTGCAACCGCGCGCCAGACGAGCCCGATCAGCACATCGGCCACGGCGCCGATGGCCCAGCCGGCGGCGACGTCGCTCGGATAGTGCGCGCAGGTCGGCACCCGGGCGGCGCCTGCTGCGCCGGAGGCGGCGAGCGCCGCAATGCGGTGGTGCGGATATTCGGCGGCAAAGGCGCAGGCGACCGCCATCGAGCCGGCGCTATGGCCGGAGGGAAAGCTGGTCTCCTCCTTGCCGCTTTTGTTGCCGGGCCGTGGCTCCTGTTCATCCCGGTGAGCGGCACTGCGGGGACGCGGGCGGTCGATCGCGTCCTTCACCCGGTTCTTAATAAAGGTGGCGAGTTCGTGCGCCAACAGCATCCGCGCACCGGCCCGAATCATCTGCCCGTCCGATCGCGCCGCCCCGAGCAGGAACAGGCCTGCTGATAGTATACGCAGCTGCGGCTGGTCGCCAATCTTGCCGCACCAGTCGAGTGCCTTCATCCCGGCGGTGGAGCGATAGGGCGCAAACAGTTCGCGCACCCTCCCATCGAAGGCGAACAGCGCCTTAAACGGCTCGTTTGGGGAAGGGCAGGGCAGGCGGCTGGGTGTGCTCATGGGCGAACAACCCCGCTGCCCTGTTCTGGTGCCCCGCCGTTTAGGCCGGCGGACGGTTCGCCAACAGGTCGTCAACCACCTGCGGGTCCGCCAGCGTGGAGGTGTCCCCCAGATTACCGGTGTCGTTCTCGGCGATCTTGCGCAGGATGCGGCGCATGATCTTGCCGCTGCGGGTCTTGGGCAGGGCAGGGGCGAACTGGATCACGTCGGGAGTGGCGATGGGGCCGATCTCGCGCCGCACCCATTGCACCAGCTCGCGGCGCAAATCGTCGCTGTCCTCCGTTCCAGCGGTGGTGGTGACATAGGCGTAAATACCCTGGCCCTTGATATTGTGCGGCATCCCGACGACCGCCGCCTCGGCTACCTTGGCATGCTCGACCAGCGCGCTCTCGATTTCGGCGGTGCCCATGCGGTGACCCGAAACATTAATGACGTCATCGATCCGCCCTGTAATCCAGTAATCGCCATCCTCGTCCCGCCGGCAGCCGTCGCCAGTAAAATAGCAGCCCGGATAGGCGCTGAAATAGGTCTGGAAGAATCGATCTGGATCGCCGTAGACGCCGCGCATCTGCCCAGGCCAGCTATCGGTGATCACCAGCGCACCCTCCGCCGCGCCCTCCAGCAGCGTGCCCTTCTCAGGATCGACGAGCGCTGGCTGCACCCCGAACATCGGCTTGGTCGCGCTGCCAGGCTTGAGCGCGGTGGCGCCGGGCAGGGGGGTGATCATGTGCCCGCCGGTCTCGGTCTGCCACCAAGTGTCGACGATCGGGCAGCGTCCATCGCCGACCACGTGATGATACCATTCCCAAGCCTCGGGATTGATCGGCTCGCCCACCGTGCCGAGGACCCGCAGCGACGAGCGATCGGTGCGCGTGACCCAATCGTCGCCCTCGCGCATCAGCGCGCGCAGGGCGGTGGGGGCGGTGTAAAACTGCTCGACCTGATGCTTGTCCACCACCTGCCAGAAGCGGCTGAAATCGGGGTAGTTGGGAACGCCCTCGAACATCAGCGTGGTCGCGCCGTTCAGCAGCGGGCCGTACACGACATAGCTGTGCCCGGTGACCCAGCCGATATCGGCCGCGCACCAGTAGATCTGCCCGGGGCGGTAATCGAAGGTGTATTCGTGAGTCATGCCTACCCACACGGAATAGCCGCCGGTGGTGTGCAGCACGCCCTTGGGCTTGCCCGTGGAGCCCGAGGTGTAGAGGATGAATAGCGGGTCTTCCGCGTTTATCTCCTCGGGTTCGCACTCGGCAGGCTGGCCGACGATGGCCTCGTGCCACCACAGGTCGCGACCCCCCACCATCGGAACTTCCGCGCCCGTGTGCGCCAGCACGATCACCCGGTCGACCGAGGCCTTCTCCAGCGCGGCATCGACATTGGCCTTCAGCGGCACGCGCTTGCCGCCACGCAGGCCTTCGTCGGAGGTAAGGACGATGCGGCTGGCACAATCCTTAATCCGGCCGGCCAGCGCCTCGGGCGAGAAGCCGGCGAAGACGATCGAATGCACCGCGCCGATCCGCGCGCAGGCAAGCATGGCGATGGCCGCCTCGGGCACCATCGGCAGGTAGATCGTCACCCGGTCGCCGCGCGCCACGCCTTGCGCCTTCAGTGCATTGGCAAATCGGCAGGTCTCGGCGTGCAACTCGCGATAGGTGAAGCGGCGCACCGGATCGGCGGGGTCATCCGGTTCCCAGATGATTGCCAGTTCGTCGCCGCGCTCCGCCAGATGCCGGTCGAGGCAATTGGCGGAAAGGTTGAGCGTGCCGTCCGCGAACCATTCGATGCGGAAATCATCGGCCGAGAAGCTGGTGTCTTTCACCCGGGTGAATGGGCGCATCCAGTCAATCCGCTGGGCCTCCTCGCGCCAGAAGCCATCCGGATCCGCGACAGAGCGGCGGTACTTATCCCCATAGCTTTCGGCGTCAATCAGGGCTCCGGTCGCCCATTCCTCCGGCACCGGATAAATCATCTGGCTCATGGTGGCTCCTCTTCCGCCACCGAGCATAGCCGCCGTAGAGAGGCAACGCTATAATGCGCGAAGGCTACCGATCACCTCGCCGCTTCTGTCGATGGAATAAGCGTGCGAAGTGCAACCGCCCTAGACGGTCACCGGCGGAACCAGCGACTTTGCTCGCTCAGTAATGGTGAGATGCGTGTCAGTGCTCCGAGCGAGCGCGATCCACCGCTTCGTTGAGCAAGCCGATCAAGAGATCGGGCGGGCAGGGCTTGGTGCAGGCGAGCGCATCCGGATAGCGCTGATGCACCTGATCAGGGGTGACATGGCCCGAATGGAAGATGATCGGGACGCCGGCATCCGTCAGCGCATCGGCCAGCGGAAACACCTCGCCATCGCCGGTATAGACATCGAGGATGGCGCAATCGGGCAGTCGCTGGTCGACTGCGATGAACGCGTGCTCTTTGTCGGCATAAGGGCCGTCGAGCGCATAGCCGAGGTCCTTGACAGTTTCCGACAGGTCGAGCGCGATGATGAACTCGTCCTCGACGACGAGCACCACAGGCCGCTCATCATGTTGGGTCGCTGACATTGCCTTCAAACTCCAAACGAGCCCTCGCGGGGTCTACTCGCGAAATCCAACAGGCCGTGTGGGCGCATGGTTCCCAACCCATTCACACTTTGCCAAAGCGGGACTCATAGGCGGCGGTGTCGCCGGCGGTGAGCAGCCGCGCCTGCTCGGGCCAATCGTCGCGCCGGATGCGGCCCTGGAACCGGCCGAGCTGCGCATCGATCAGCTCGATCTGCGCATCGTCCCAGGCGGCGATTTGCGCCAGCGAATCGACGCCAAGCGTGCGCAATTGCTGTGCCAGCTTCGGCCCGAGCCCCTTGATCCGCAGCAGCTCGTCCCCTCCGGCCGGTGCCAGTGCCGATGTGGGTGCCCGTGCCGGTTCGGGAGCGGGTAGGGCGGCGGCGGGCTGTTCCCGCGCGATAGAGGGCGGCTCGGCTGCCCGCAGGCCCGGCGGCGCTGCGGCAGGGTTCAACGGCGGGAAAGCGAGTGCGCCCTGGCCTCGCTCGGCGGCTGGCGGGGGTGGCTCGGCAGATTGAAAGGGATCCGGCTCGGCACGCGCCTGGGGTGGAGCTTCTGCCCGAGGGGCGCTGTCGGGCGCAGGGGGGCTCGCCACGGGGAGAGGCGCCTCGCCGGTACCCGCAGCGTGCTCGCGCGGCGGGGCAGTCGCCGGCCCTGTCGCTGGCCCGATCACGGCAGCGGTCACCGCGGCTCCAGACCCGGCCAGACCCTGAGGCGTTGGCGGCGGTGTCGTGCTGGCTGCCACCGGTGGCGAGTCGATCAGCGCCTGGTTGCGCTTGGGCGTCGCGGACGCCTGGTCCTCCCGCTGCTCGATCTCGACCTTCGTGCGGCGCGAGGCGACGAAGATCCACCACGCCACCAGCAGCCCGACCACGAAGGCAATCAGGAACAGCAGCCAATTGTCTGCGATCAACTCAACCATGAAGTTCTCCCGTATCAGGCTTGCCCGTATCAGGCTGGTCCGTACCAGCCTCGCCCGGATCATGCCGGTTCCAGACCGCCCAGCCGATCGCCAGCCCGCCCGCATAGGCGACCAGCAGCAGGACCAGCAGTTCAAGCCAGATGGGCATGGCGCCCGTCCTAGGGGAGCGGTGCGCCGCTTGGCAATCGACGCAGGGCCGTGCTGATGCCCGTCAGCTGCGACAGCCCAGTTTGTCGGCGGGGCGGCTCGCGCACGCAAGCCCGCCGCGGTGCGGCCGGGGCGTTCTGGCTCGACCGCTTGGCGGTCGCTCTCGTCGCTGCAAGCACGCCCACCACGCACCCGCGCACGCTGGCATTGTCGGCATGGCCGCGCATCGGGCGGTCACTCGTAAGCACAGGGAGCAGCAACGTCCCCGCAACCTCCATCGACCGGATCAGCGCGGGCCCGGTGTATCCACTGCGGTGGGGGTGATCGGCTGGGTCGCCAGCACCGCGAACTCGATCCGCCGGTTGGCCGGGTCCCCGGGGTCGAGCCCCTCCACCGGAGCGCGCGAGCCCAGCCCCTGCACTCGCAGCCCATCGTGCGGGATACCACGCGCGACCAGCAGCTGGCGCACCGCCTGCGCCCGCTCCAGCGACAATGCCAGATTGCCTGGCTCCGGCCCAGTAGCATCGGTATGCCCGCTGATCGCGATGATGCTGCCCAGGCACGGCCGCAGCGCTGCGGCCACCTCGGCCACCAGCGTCCGGCTGGGCGCGTCGATCCGCGACGAGCTTTCCTCGAACCGGATCGAGCGGGCGCGCAACAGCGCCTCGACATCCTCCTCGCAATGGGTGGGTGACAGGATCACAGCCGCGCTTTCCACCAGCAAGCGGCCGTCCGCCCAGCGCACCCCGCCCACGCCCGGCGCCGCAGCCACGGCCTTCGCCGCCCGGTCGCGCAGGTCCTCGGCCAGTCCCTCCCCGCCTGAGAGCACCGGATGGCGGCTGGGCGAACCGCCTTTCGTGGCAAAGCGCGCGGAGACCGGTTGGGCGCCCACCCGCTCGATCGCCCGCACCGCCTTGACCGAAAGCTGCGTGGCAAAGCCCGGCCCGCTGATCCGCCCGCCGAGAATGGCCAGCATGGCAACGAGAAAGGCGCCGATCGCAACGCAAAGGGCAGGGCGGTGAAGCAGGCTCATGCGCTCGTCCTCTAGCGCTCGGGAGGCGCGGAGGTCGAGGGGCCGGCCGCTGCCGCCCCCTCTGCTGCAACCCCGTCCGGCTTGGCCCCGACCGGCTCCTCCTCGGTCAGCTTGCGACGGAACAGCACGCGGTCTTCCGGCCCAAAGCCCTTGGTCCACACGATCCAGCCATAGACCAGCAGGATCAGCGGCATGCCGAAAGCCAGCTCGGCCCATTCGGGCAGCATCACCACCAGCTGCCCCACCGCAATCGCCCCGGCGGCCGCCCACAGCAGGGGCCAGCGCCAGTTGTTCACCGTCTGCCCGAGAATGCGGCTCAGCAACAGAGCCTTGGCCACAGAGGCCGCGGCCAGCGCCAGCATCAGCGCGGCCGCCGCCAGCGCCGCCCGGTAGAACTCGCTAAGGCCGAGCCGGTCGGCCAGCAGCATCGCACCCACCGTCAGTACTGCCTGCAGCGCGATGGTGGCGATGGACAGGTAAAGGTTCTTCAGCCGCGCCACATAGACCAGCGCCGCTTCGGAAACGACCGCGGTGGCCGCCACCACCTCGGCCGCGAGCAGGAAGGCGAGCGCGGCGGTGCCGGCGACGAAGGTGGGGCCCATCAGCCCCATCAGCGCCTCGCCCGGAATACCCAGCGCCAGCCCCACGCCGGCCTGCGCGGCGGTGATCCAGAAGCCGACCTGGCACACCTGCCGGGCAATCGCCGCATAGTCGCGCTCGGCCAGCTTGCGGGTGAGGACGGGGCCGAGGATCGGCTCGAAGCTGGTCTTGAGCTTCCCCGGCAGGCTGGCGACCTGCTGCGCCACGTAATAGACCCCCACCGCTGCGGGTGCGGCGAACAGGCCGAGGATGAAGATATCCAGCCGGCGCGTGCCCCATTCGATCGCATCGGCGCCCGCCAGCGGCGAGCCGCGCCAAGCCAGCCGGCCCATCCGGCGCAACGACGGCCGCCAGCCGTGCGGCCGTCCATAGCTGCGGGCATAGGGAACCAGCGCGGTCAGCAGCGCGGCATAGATCGAGATTAGGTAAGCGAGCATCAGCCCGCTCTCCGGGACCACGAAGTAGAGCACGCCGGTCATCAGCGAGATCGTCCACGGCTCCACGATCGCGCGCGATCGCACGGTGGCGGCAATATCGAACCGGTAGGCCTGCGCGGCGAGCACGATCTCGGTCAGTGCCAGCGCCGGGATGGCCAGCACGATCAGCCGGTCGAGCTCGTTGAATTGGCCGCTAGGAAACATCGGCGCGGGGATCAGCCATAGCAGCGCCGCCCCTACCGAACCGGCCAGCAGCGCCATCAGCAGTCCGTCCGCCACCAGATGCGCCGGCTCGCTCCCGCCGTCCGCTAGCCGCTGGGCGAGGCCGCGCTTCTCGCCCATCGTGCACAGCATCGCGACCAGTTCCACGATCACCAGCGCGGAGGCAAAGCGACCCAGTTCGGCCGGGCCATACAGCCGGCCGGCGAGAAACAGGAACGGCAGCCGCGCCACGAGGCGCAGCAGAAAGCCCATGAAATTGGTCCGTCCGCCCTTCGCCAGCGCGGCCAAATCGCCGCCAGCGGGCTCGCCACCAGCGGTTTCGCCCCCTGCGCCCCCGGCCTTACCGCCGGCCCCACCGCCGGAGGGCGGCTCGCTCAATCCTGCGCCTCGGCGGCGAGCGGGCGGGCCAGCAGGTCATGCGCGACCGCCCGCGCCGGCGTTCCGGCCAGCAGCCGGTTGACCGCATTGACGATCGGCATGGTCACGCCATGCCGCGCGGCTAGTCGGCACAGCACCGGCGCAGTATACGCGCCTTCTGCCACCGTCCGCCGGTCGCGCAACAGGTCCGCCGCGAGCTGCCCCTCGCCCAGCGCCTTGCCGAGCGAGAAGTTGCGGCTGGCGGTGGAGGTGCAGGTCAGCACCAAATCGCCCAGCCCGCACAATCCCGCCAGCGTGGCCGTACGCGCGCCCAGCGCCTCGCCGAAGCGCAGCATCTCGGCATAGCCGCGGGCGATCAGCGCGCTGCGGGCATTGAGCCCGAGGCCGAGCCCCTCGACGACCCCGCAGGCGATGGCGAGCACGTTCTTCACCGCCCCGCCGATCTCGGCCCCGGTGACATCGTCGCTGTAATAGGGGCGAAAGGCCGGGCGAGCGATGGCGGGAGCCAGCCGCTGCCACTGCGCCTCGCCCCCGTGGCAGGCAAGCGTCGCGGCAGTGGGCAGCCCGGCGGCGACCTCATGCGCAAAGTTCGGGCCGGAGAGTACCGCGATGGCGCTGCCGGGAGCGGCCGCCCGCGCGACCTCGTTCATCAATCGCCCGCTGCCCGCCTCGATCCCCTTGGCGCACAGCACCAGATCCCGCGGGGGAGCGGCCATCGCCCCGAGCACCCCGCCGAGCGCCTGCGCCGGCGTGACCAGCAGCGCAATGGGGCGTTCCTCTACTTCAGCCAGCGTGCTGGTGGCGCGGATCGAGGGCGAAAGCGTGGCAGAAGGCAGGTAGATTTCGTTAGAATGCCCGGCATTGATGGCCTGCGCGAGCGCAGCGTCGCGTGCCCACAGCAGCACCGGCGTGCCATCGGCGCCCAGCATCTGCGCCAGCGCGGTGCCCCAGGCGCCGGCGCCGATCACGGCGATGCCCGGCTCGCTCACGCCTTGACCCCGGCCCCGCGCACCGGCTCGGCGGCGGGGTCGAGCGGCCAGCGGGGGCGGGCGGCAATGTCGAGCGGGTCGGGCGCAAAGCCCGCTTCCAGCCGCTCGATTCCCGCCCAGGCGATCATCGCCGCATTGTCGGTGCACAGCAGCGGCGGCGGGGCCACGAAGCGCAGGCCCCGCTCGGTGGCGAGACCCTCCAGCGCACCGCGCACCTGCCGGTTGGCGGCGACCCCGCCGGCCAGCACCAGCGCCGAGACCGCGCCCATCGCGCCCAGCGCCCGCCGGGTACGATCGAGCAGGCAGTCGATCGCCGCCTGCTGGAAGCTCGCGGCAATATCGGCCGGGCGGAACGTTCCACTCTGGCTCGCGCGCAGCACCGCGCTCTTCAGCCCGGCAAAGGAGAAATGCGGCTCGGTGCTTCCCACGAGCGGGCGGGGCAGGGGCACCGCCCGCGAATCGCCCTCGGTCGCCAGCCGCTCCACCGCCGGGCCGCCGGGAAAGCCGAGCCCGAGAATCTTGGCGGTCTTGTCGAACGCCTCGCCCAAGGCATCGTCGATCGTCGTCGCCAGCCGGCGATACCGGCCCACGCCCTGCACCTCCAGCAGCTGGCAATGCCCACCCGAAACCAGCAGCAGCGCATAGGGAAAGGTCAGCTGCGGATCGACCAGTCGCGGGCTCAGCGCATGGCCTTCGAGGTGGTTGATGGCCAGCAGCGGAAGCTCGCCTGCCATCGCCAGCGCCTTGGCGGTGACGAGGCCAACCATCACCCCGCCGATCAGCCCCGGCCCGGCAGTGGCGGCAATTGCATTGCAATCGGCCAAGCCCAAGCCGGCTTCGCGCAGAACACGCTCGATCAGGGGAGTCAGCCGCTCGGCATGGGCGCGGGCGGCGATTTCGGGCACCACGCCGCCATACGGCGCGTGCTCCGCGTCCTGGGTGGCGATCGCCTGCGCGAGGATGCGCCGGTCACCCGCGACCAGCGCCGCGGCGGTCTCGTCGCAGCTGCTCTCGATCCCCAAAACCAGCATGGAATTTCCACTGGACGCAATTGCGCTTTAGGGCAAGCACACCAGATGGCATCCGCACCCCTCCTCAAGCTCGGCACCCGCCGCTCCCCCCTCGCGCTGGCGCAGGCGAATGAGACCCGCGCGCGGCTGTGCGCGGCGCACGGCTGGGCGGAGGCGCAGGTCGAGCTGGTGCCCGTGGTGGCCAGCGGCGACAAGGTGCAGGATCGCCCGCTGTCGGAGATCGGCGGCAAGGCGCTGTGGACCAAGGAACTCGACGCCTGGCTGGCCGAAGGCCGAATCGATTGCGCGGTCCATTCGCTGAAGGACGTCGAGACCTGGCGGCCCGCAAGCCTCGTGCTGGCGGCGGTGCTGCCGCGGGCCGACAAGCGCGACGTGCTGCTGGGCGCCACCACCATCGCCGCGCTGCCGCAGGGCGCCACCGTGGGCACCAGCGCCCCGCGCCGGGCCGCCCAGTTGCTGCATGCCCGGCCCGATTGCACGGTGGTGATGTTCCGCGGGAATGTCGCCACGCGCATCGCCCGGCTGGCGGCCGGCGAGGCCGATGCCACCTTCCTCGCCGCCGCGGGCTTGGAGCGGCTCGGCGAGAGCGGCGTCGGCCATCCGCTCGACCCTACCGAATGGCTTCCCGCACCAGCCCAGGGCGCCATTGCCATCGAGTGCCGCACCGACGATGCGCGAGCGCGCGAATGGCTCGCCGCGATCGACCACGCGCCCAGCCACACCGAGGTGCTGGCGGAGCGAGCATTGCTGGCCGCGCTGGGCGGCAATTGCCACTCGCCCATCGCGGCGCTGTGTTCCGGCGGGGGCGAGGGGCAGAGGGCAAACGCAATGCTGGCGATGCGCGCCGCGCTGTTCAGTCCCGATGGTGCCGAGCGCGTGGAGGCCAGCGCCACCTTCGCCGCCGCCGATCCCGCCGGCCCGATCCGGCTGGCCCACAACCTGCTGGCCCGCGCTACCCCGGGTATCGCAGCGCATTTCTCCGGCCCGCGATGATCCCGCTGCATTTGTCGCGGTCGCGATGATCCTGGTGATCCGACCCGAGCCCGGCTGCGCGGCGACCCTCGCCGCAGGGCGCCACGCGGGGCTGGCGCTGGAGCTGGAGGGCTGCCCGCTTTCCGAAATCCGCCCGCTCGCTTGGGAGCCGCCGCCTGCCGAAAGCTTCGATGCGCTCCTGCTCGGCAGCGCCAATGCGCTGCGCCACGCCGGTCCCGCGCTAGCGAACTACCAAGGCAAGCCCTCCCTCGCAGTGGGGGCAACGACGGCCGAGGCCGCGCGCGAGTTCGGGCTGGCGATCATCGCCACCGGCAGCGGCGGTCTACAGGTGCTGCTCGATGCGCTTGCCGCAAGCGGCCGCCTGCCGCCCCGCCTGCTGCGCATCACCGGAGCCGAGCATGTGGCGTTGCAACCGCCGCCAGGCAGCTCCATCGAGACCCAGATCGCCTACGAGAGCGCGCCGCTGCTGCTGCCCCCCGCTTTGGCCGCCCGGCTCGCGCAGGGCGGGGGGGTGCTGCTGCACTCGGCCGCCGCCGCGCGCCGCTTAGCGGCCGAGTGCCGGCGCCTCGCCGTGCCCCGCGCACAAGTTGCCCTCGCTGCTTTGGGGCCGCGTATCGCCGCAGCGGCCGGGGAAGGCTGGCGCAGGGTGCTGGTGGCGGCTGAACCCAGCGAAGCCGCCCTGTTGGCGTTGGCCGCCCACCTGTGCCATGGTCGAGACGAAGCGAACGTTTGACACCGCCCGCCGCGCAGCAGCGCACTGGGCCAAGGATCGCCATGGACGAGGATTTCACCCTGCGCGCCCGGAGCGCCAGCCGCCGCCGTACGCAGGTGCAGGCGATCGCCGGGGCCGCGATCGCCGCCTTCCTGCTCGGCGCCGCAGCCACTTTCCTGCTCACCCGCAGCGACACATTCGAGCAATCCGCGCTGTTCCCGCCCGAGCAGCAGCCGTTGGCCGAAGCCGCGCCTTCCGCCGGGCCGCTCACGATCGCCTCGCCCACCGCCTCCCCCATCGTCGAAACCGAAGCGCGCCAGGCGGCTCGCCGCGTGGAGCAAGTGGCCGTACAGCAGGGCGGGCTCGACAGCCGGCTGGCCGGGATGGAGCAGCGGCTCGCCCGGCTCGATCTGCAGGCGCAGGCGGCGGCCGGCAATGCCGCGCGCGCGGAGGCGCTGCTGATCACCTTCGCCGCCCGCCGCTCGATCGAACGCGGTGCGCCGCTCGGCTATCTGGCAGACCAGCTGCGCCTGCGCTTCGGCGATTCGCGGCCCAATGCGGTGCAGACAGTGATCGACGCGGCGCAGAACCCGGTCACGCTCGACCAGCTGATCGCCCAGCTTGACGGACTCTCGCAATCGCTGGCGCAGCCGCCCGAGGGTGAGGGCGCCTTCAATCGGCTCTCGCGCGAATTGGGCGGGCTGTTCGTGATCCGACGCGAGGACACGCCCTCGCCCGCGGCCGACCGGCGGCTGGAGCGGGCGCGCTTCTTCCTCGAAAGCGGCCGCGTCCGCCCTGCCATTGCCGAGGTGCGGCTGCTGCCCGGCGCCACCCGCGCCCGTGCCTGGATTGAGGACGCGCAGCGCTATGCCAATGCGCAGCGCGCACTGGAGCTGCTCGAAACCACCGCCATCCTCGAACAGCGCGAGCTACGAGACGGCGGCGGAGTGCGGGTGGAACAACCGAGCCCGCTCGAAGCGGTAGCTACGCCCTAGCGCGAGGCAGTAGCGAAACCTGCTCAGGCTTCGGGTCCCGTATTCAGCCCCGCAGCAGTTCCGGCAGATCGCCCGAGACGCCGCGCGCCTCGTTCATGAACCAGCGCTTCAGCGCCGGCATCCGCTGCACCCCGGCCATGCCCAGCCGCCGCACCGCGCTCGGCGCACGGCCGGGAATGCCGAACAGGCGGGTCAGCCCATCGGTCGCCAGCGCCACCATGAAACTGTCGAGCCCGCGCCAGGTCTCGTAGCGGGTAAGGCCCTGCGCATCGCCCGGCTCCAGCCCGAGCCGCCGCCCTTCGGCCAGCACCTCCACCAGCGCGCCCACGTCGCGCAGCCCCAAATTGAAGCCCTGCCCGGCAATTGGGTGGATCCCATGCGCCGCATCGCCCACCAGCGCCAGCCGCGGCGCGGTGATCCGCGCTGTGTGGTGGAAGCCGAGCGGCCAGGACGAACGCGGCCCCTCCACCGTCACGGTGCCCAGAATGCCGTGCATCCGCTTCTCCGCCTCGGCCGCAAAGGCGCGCGGCCCCAGCGCGAGCACCCCCTCGGCCTCGCGCTCGTTCACGGTCCATACCAGCGCGCTGCGGTGGCGGCCCTGTTCGTCGTCGCGCAGCGGCAGCAGCGCGAACGGCCCTGCAGGATAAAAGACCTCCCACGCCACGCCATCATGCGGGCGCGAATGGCTAAGGCCGGCGATCACCGCGCGGTGGCGGTATTCCCAGCGGGCCACCGCAATTCCCGCATCCTCGCGCGTGGGCGAGCCGCGCCCCTCCGCGCCTACCAGCAGCGCACCCTCCAGCCGCGCGCCATCGGCCAGCGTGACGGCAGCGGAGTGTTCGCCCCGCTCGCGCGCAACGATCTCGGCGCTTGAGTGCCAGGCGATCAACGGCTCAGCCCGCGCAGCCTCGAACAGCGCCAGCCGCAAGGTGCGATTGGCAAACATCCGCCCCAGCGAACCGTCGCCCGGCTCGGGCTGGAAGTCGATCCGCCCCGGCCGCATCGCATCGCTCACCGCAATGGAGCTGATCGGGCAGCCAAGCGGCTCCAGCTGCTCCACCAGGCCGATATTGGCAAACAGGTTCCAGCTGGCTGTGGAGATCGCGCTGGCCCGCCCGTCGAACCCTTCGGCGGTCAACTCGGCCGGGTCCGCCCGGTCGACCACGTGGCTGGAAAAGCCCTTGCGTGCCGCCGCCAGCGCCAGCGTCATGCCGACGAGCCCGCCGCCGATAATCAGGAGTTCGCGCTTGTCCGCCATCGAGCCCAGCCCTAGATCGCCGGACACCATGCACGCAAGCCCAGTCCCGTCCCGTTTCCCTTTTGGGCAGCTGCTCCCCGCGCTTCTGGCGACGCTGATGGCCCTGCTGCTTGCCTTGCTGGGCACGGCCCCGGCAGCGGCGCAGCTGCCCGTTTCCATGCCCGCCCGGGCCAACAACATCGCCGCCGAGCTGGTGGCGCAGGCCCCCGCTCGCCCCGGCGAGGAGTTGACGCTAGCCATCCTGTTCACGCCGGAGCCGCGGTGGCATGGCTATTGGCTGAACCCGGGCGATGCGGGGTACGGCATGACGCTCGAATGGAGCCTGCCGGAAGGCTGGCAAGCGGGCGAACCGCTCTACCCCGTGCCCGAGCGCCTGCTGATCTCGGGCCTGATGAACCATGTGTACGAGGGTCAATATGCCGTGTTGGTGCCGCTTCGGGTACCAGCCAGCGCCAGCGGCATCGCCCCGCTGCAGGTGGAGGCCGAATGGCTCGCCTGCACCGACGAGATTTGCGTGCCCGAAAGCGCCACGCTCACCCTCCGCGTCCCCGTGGCTCAACAGGGCGCGCAAGACCCGCGCTTCGACAACTGGCTCGCCGCCATCCCCCCGCTGCTCGACCAGCCAGCACGTTTCGCTCTGGGCCCGCAGGCGCTCAGCGTGGCGATCCCGCTGCCGCCGTCGCTCGAGTTGGCCGATCCGCACCTCTACCTCGCCACCTCGCAGCTGGTCGATTACGCCGCCCCACAGCGCTTCCGCCGGGCGGGCGCCTGGCTGGTCGCCGAAATCCCCCGCAAGGGGCTGGCGAGCGATGCCGCGCAGCTGGAAGGCATCCTCCAGCTCAGCGAGGGCGAGGGCCTGCGCTTCACCGCCATGCCAGGCGCGGTGCCGGCGGGCGGCGAGCCGGTGGGCACCGCAGCAGGCGCGGTCGCGCCGCTATGGCTGCTGCTCGGCGGCGCGCTGCTGGGCGGGCTGCTGCTCAACCTGATGCCCTGCGTATTCCCGATCCTCAGCCTCAAGGCGCTCACCCTCGCGCGCTCGGGCGAAAGCGCGGGCAAGGCGCGTGCCGAGGCGCTGGCCTACACCGCCGGAGTGGTGCTCGCCTGCCTGGCGCTCGGCGGGCTGCTGCTCGCCCTGCGCGCGGGCGGCACCGAGATTGGATGGGCGTTCCAGCTGCAGGAGCCGGGCGTGGTGGTCTCGCTTCTCGTGCTGGCCGTGGCGATCACCGCCAATTTCGCCGGGCTGTACGAACTGCCCTCGCTCTCGATCACCCGCGCTGGCGGCCGATCGAGCGCCTTTGCCACCGGGCTGCTGGCCGCCTTCGTCGCCACGCCTTGCACCGGCCCGTTCATGGCCGCGGCGATCGGCGCGGCCCTGCTGTTGCCGCCGGAGCAGGCGCTGCTGCTGTTCGCCGCGCTGGGGCTGGGGTTGGCGCTGCCGTTCCTGGCACTCGGCTTTGTGCCCGCGCTGCGACGGCTCATTCCGCGCCCCGGGCCGTGGATGGACAAATTCCGCCGCGTGTTGGCGGTACCGATGGGGCTCACCGCACTGGCACTGCTATGGCTCGCCTGGCGTCTGGGCGGGGCGGAGTTCGCGCTTGGAGCGGCTGGCATCGCCCTCGCCGTGCTGGCGGTACTGGCCTTGCTGTGGGGCCGCCGGCACCAGCCAGCCCCGCAGCTGCGCTGGGCGGCCGCCGCCTCGGGGCTCGCCGCGATAGTACTCGTCGTGAGCACCGCGCGCTGGTTCGAGCCGCGCGCTTCGGAGAGCGAAGCCGGCATCCTCGCCGCCGCCCCGTTCAACGAAACGGCGCTGGCACGGGCGCGCGCATCCGGCCAGCCGGTGTTCGTCTGGTTCACCGCCGATTGGTGCCTCACCTGCAAGGTGAACGAGAGCGTGGCCATCGAACGCGAGGCAACCCGCGCCGCCTTCGAGCAGGCCGGCGTGGTGGCGTTCCGCGGCGACTGGACCAGCCGCGATCCGGCGATCACCCGCTTTCTCACGGATCAGGGTGCCGCCGGCGTCCCGCTCTACCTGTGGTATGCCCCGGGCGATGCGGGCGAGGTGCTGCCGCAGGTGCTCACCCCCTCCATGCTCACCGCTCTGGCGGAGCAGGGGTAGAGATCGGCTCGGGCGGCGGAGAGCCCCCTTCCGCTGCCTCGGCCTGCTCGCGCGCTTCGGCCCGCTGCACCCGCCCGCTGGCCCGGCACCAGTCGACGAACTCGCCCGGCACCCGGCTGCCGGCGATCAGCAGCGATCCGCCGCCCGGCAGCGTCGCCTCGATCTCGCGCGGGCCGGTGAACACGTCGAGCTGCGGGTCGCTCGCCGCCACCGCCCCCTGCCAGCGCCATTCGCCCGCCACCAGCGCGGCATCCACCTTGAACCGCGACACCATGCCATTGCCCAGCACCGGGAACAGCGCCTGCTGCCCGGGCCGCGCCCGCACATGCCGCACGATCTCGATGCGCGGCGGCTGCTCGCGCAAAGCGCAGGCAAGAGTGAGCATCGGCGGCTCGCCGGGACGCCCGAAGCGGATCGCCTGCCCATCGGCTGAAACCAGCCAGATCGCCCCGGTCGTATCGGGCGAGGCCAGCGGCGCCACCGGCCGCGCCCGCGCTGCATCGAGCGAGATCCGCTGCGAAGCCCCCTCCGGCGCCTCGGCCTCCCGCTCGCACCCCCCGAGCGCAAGGAGAGCAAGGGCAGGGGCGAGGCTCAGAGCGATGCGGCGGGGAATCATGCCGCCTGATGGCCGCGCCATCCCCGGCTTACAAGCGGGAGCCTATCCGGCAGCGTAGATCGCCGGCCGATAGCGCGCCTCGGGCACGGGCCGGTCGTGTTCGCGGGCGGTCTCCAGCCACAGTGCGATGGCAATCTCCGCCTCGGCGATAGCCTCTGTCGGCGTGTCGCCATGCGCGGAGCAGGGCCGCAAATCAGGAACGTCGGCAATCCAGCACTCGTCCTCGGCCGACCAGAACAGGTTGATGTGATAGCGGTGCTGGGTCATGGCTCACGATCTAGGCCGTACTCCTCCACCATTTCAAGGAACTCGCGCAGCTGGTAGCGCTTGGCTTCCTTCCCCTTCGGCTGGATCACCAGCAGTCTGGGGCAAGCAGGGTGCACGAAGGACTGGTGGCTCCCCTTCGCGCGGGCGGGGCGAAAACCGAACGCCTCAATGATCCGGACGAAGTCACGAAACGCAACTGACTGTGCAGGGTTCGCGAGCAGGTTGGCGTAGAGCTTGTCGATGCGGGTCATGGCTGCCTCTGAAAAGGTGCAGCCGAGCTAATAGTGGCGGATTCGGCGTCGCGTCAAAAAGTCGTACTCACTGTCCAACCCTTCATGTCGCGGAGGGCAGAGACCTATTTCCCGAACTTCCGCTGCGTCTTGCCATAGCGCATCTTGCGCGTCCCCGGCCGACCCTCGTTCGAGCGGCCCACCAGCGGCGCTGCTTTCTGCCCATCGGGCAGCCCCAGCTCGTCCGCCTCCAGCCGACGGATCTCGTCGCGCAGCCGGCCCGCGGTCTCGAATTCGAGGTCGGCCGCAGCGGCGCGCATGCGTTTTTCGAGGTCCTGGATGTAGGCGCGCAAATTGTGCCCCACGAGGTTGTTGCGCTCATCATCGCCGGTGCCGATCAGCACCCCGTCGCGGCTGGCAGTGTGCGCCACGATATCGGCGATCCCGCGGCGGATTGTGGTTGGAGTGATGCCGTTCGCCTCGTTGAACGCATGCTGCCGCTCTCGCCGCCGCCCGGTCTCCGCCATCGCCCGTTCCATGCTGCCGGTGATGCGGTCGGCATAGAGGATCACCCGCCCGTCCACGTTGCGCGCCGCGCGGCCGATCGTCTGGATCAGCGAGGTCTCGGAGCGCAAGAAGCCCTCCTTGTCCGCATCCAGAATCGCGACCAGCCCACATTCGGGAATGTCGAGCCCCTCGCGCAGCAAGTTGATCCCGATCAGCACGTCATAGACGCCCAGCCGCAAATCGCGGATCAGCTCGATGCGCTCCAGCGTCTCCACGTCGGAGTGCATGTAGCGCACCTTCACCCCGGCCTCGTGCATGAACTCGGTCAAATCCTCGGCCATGCGCTTGGTGAGCGTGGTCACCAGCGTACGATAGCCGGCCTGCGCGGTCAGGCGGCATTCGTTGATGCAATCCTGCACCTGGTCCTCCACCGGGCGCACCTCCACCGGCGGGTCGATCAGCCCGGTCGGGCGGATCACCTGCTCGGCGAACACGCCGCCGGTCTGCTCCATCTCCCAGCTGCCGGGCGTGGCCGAAACGCAGAAGGTCTGCGGCCGCATCGCATCCCACTCGTTGAACCGCAGCGGGCGGTTGTCGATGCAGCTGGGCAGGCGAAAGCCATATTCCGCCAGCGTGATCTTGCGCCGGTGATCCCCCCGCGCCATCGCGCCCACTTGCGGCACGGTCTGGTGGCTCTCGTCCACGAACAACAGCGCGTTCTCGGGCAAATATTCGAACAACGTCGGCGGCGGCTCGCCGGGCAGGCGCCCGGTGAGGAAGCGGCTGTAGTTCTCGATGCCGTTGCAGCTGCCGGTGGCGGCGATCATTTCCAAGTCGAAATTGGTCCGCTGCTCCAGCCGCTGCGCCTCCAGCAGCCGGCCCTCCTCGTTTAGCTCCTTGAGCCGCTCCACCAGCTCGAAGCGGATCGCTTCGGCTGCCTGCCTCATCGTCGGCCCGGGGGTGACGTAGTGCGAATTGGCGTAGACCCGCACGCGCGGCAGCACGGTGCCCTTGGCGCCGGTGAGCGGGTCGAACTCGGCGATCTCTTCGACGTCGTCGCCGAAGAAGCTGATCCGCCAGGCGGTGTCTTCCAGATGGCTCGGGAACAGCTCCAACGAATCGCCCCGTACGCGGAAGCAGCCGCGCGCAAAGGCCACGTCGTTGCGCTTGTATTGCAGCGCCACCAGCTTGCGGATGATCTCGCGCTGGTCCTGGCTCTCGCCGGCTTTAAGGTCGAACACCATCGCGGAATAGGTCTCGACCGAGCCGATGCCGTAGAGGCAGCTGACCGAGGCGACGATGATCACGTCGTCCCGCTCCAGCAGCGCGCGGGTGGCCGAATGGCGCATCCGGTCGATCGCCTCGTTTACCGAGCTTTCCTTCTCGATGTAGGTGTCAGAGCGGGGCACATAAGCCTCGGGCTGGTAATAATCGTAATAGCTGACGAAGTACTCCACCGCGTTGTTCGGGAAAAAGCTCTTGAACTCGCCATAGAGCTGCGCCGCGAGGATCTTGTTGGGCGCCAGCACCAGCGCAGGCCGCTGCAGATGCTCGATCACCTTGGCCATGGTGAAGGTCTTGCCGCTGCCGGTCACCCCCAGCAGCACCTGCGTGCGCTCGCCCTCGGCCGCCGCCTCGACCAGTTCGGTAATCGCGGTCGGCTGGTCGCCTGCGGGCTGGTATTCGGAGACCAGCTCGAACGCCTTGCCGCCATCGCCCTTCTGCGGGCGGTTCGGCTTGTGCGGGGTGAAGCTGGCGGAGGTATCCGGCTCCTCCAGTCCGCGGCGGATCACGAGTTCGGCCATGCGCGCTGATATGGCCCGCGCGCCCCGCCGGTGCAATCGCCACCCGTGCAAACCGCTTCGAAGAGCGGAAACCTTGGGTGAATCCCTCGTTCATTGTACGAAATGTCAGTTATGTTACAGGGTCAGTAATGTCCCACCGCCTCGCCCTTGCGACCCCTCATTCGCCGACCTCACAGGCTTCCCTGCCGGTCACGTTCCGCCAGGGCGTCACCCGCCGTGCGGTCATGCTGCGCGAGAAGGCGCCGGAGGAAGCGGGCGGCCCTGGCCTCAAGCTGCTGCTGGGCGAAGCGGATGCCTTCGCCGAGCCGTTGCGGCGCTGGTTCCGCCCATCGCTCACTCTGCCGCGGGCGCAAAACCCGCAGGTGGTCATCCTGCTCCCCGGCTTCGGTACGCACCCGCTGCGCATGCGCTACATGGCGCGCAAGCTGGAAGCGGCGGGGCACAAGGTCAAGCGTTGGGGCATGGGCTTCAACCTCGGCCCCACGCAGGCCAATTTCGACCAGCTGGCCCTTCGCGTGGCGCAGGTGCGCGAACGTTACGGGCAGGACGTGGTGCTGGTCGGCTGGAGCCTGGGCGGCATCTTCGGGCGAGAGGTGGCCAAGCGGCACCCGGAGATGATCAGCAAGGTCATCACCATGGGCACGCCGTTTTCGGGCACGCCCTATGGCAACAATGCCTGGCGGCTGTACCAGCTAGTCACCGGCCATTCGGTGGTCCAGCCGCCGGTGGAGGCGCAGGTGTCGGTCAAGCCGCCGGTGGAAACCATCGCCCTGTGGAGCCCGCGCGACGGCGTCATCTCGCCCCGCTGCGCCTCCGGCTGGCCCGACGAGCGGGACCGCGCAATTGCGCTGCGCTGCACGCATATCGGCTTTGCCAATTCGCCCGAGGCGATCCGCGCGGTGGCCCAGGAACTCGATCGGCGGGATTGACGTTTGTCTCCCCGCGCAGCCCGCCTTGGCGGCGCTGGCGAAGCATGCCATGGTCCAATCGCAGCATACAAGGATACCATGAGCACGGCAGAGGGCCCATTCGACGAGATGCATGCGCCCGATGGATCGGTGCGCGACGCATACCGTCAGTATGACAAGTGGCTCGCCGAGCAGAACAGCGCCTGGATGCGGCGTAAACACTTCGAGGCGGAGAGCTTCTTCCGCCGCACCGGCATCACCTTCAACGTCTATGGCGAGGAAGACGCGGAAGAGCGGCTGATCCCGTTCGATATGGTGCCACGCATCATCACCGGCACCGAGTGGCGCCGCCTGTCCAAGGGCATCGAGCAGCGGGTGCGGGCGCTCAACGCCTTCATGCACGATCTCTATCACCGGCAGGAGATCATCCGCTGCGGCCGCCTGCCGGAACGCCTGTTCCGCAACAACATCGCCTGGCTGCCGCAGATGGTCGGCTTCACCCCGCCCGGCGGGGTCTACACCCACATCGTCGGTATCGATCTGGTCCGCACCGGGCCCGACGAGTTCCTGGTGCTGGAAGACAATGCCCGCACGCCGTCGGGCGTCAGCTACATGCTGGAAAACCGCGAAACCATGATGGCAATGTTTCCCGAGCTGTTCACCCGGGTGAAGGTGCAGCCGGTCAGCAACTATCCGCGCCGGCTCAACAAGAGCCTCTCCGCCTGCGCCCCCCAAGGCGCGCCCGAGAACCCCACGCTGGCGGTGCTGACCCCGGGCATCTACAATTCCGCCTATTTCGAACACGCCTTCCTGGCCGACCAGATGGGCGCCGAACTGGTGGAGGGCAGCGACCTCAGGGTGATCGAGGGGCGCGTCCAGATGCGCACCACCCAAGGCTTCCAGCCGATCGACGTGCTCTACCGCCGGGTGGACGATGAATTCCTCGATCCGCTCACCTTTAATCCCGAAAGCGTGCTCGGCGTGCCGGGCATCTTCGATGTCTACCGTGCCGGCAACATCACCATCGCCAACGCGCCCGGCACCGGGGTGGCGGACGACAAGGCGATCTATTCCTTCATGCCCGAGATCGTGGAGTTCTACACCGGCGAAAAGCCGCTGCTGTCCAACGTAGATACCTGGCGCTGCGCCGATCCGGACAGCCTGAAATACGTTATTGAACATCTGCACGAACTGGTGGTGAAGGAGGTGCACGGTTCGGGCGGCTACGGCATGCTGATCGGCCCCGCCGCCAGCCGCAAAGAGCTGAACGAGTTCCGTGCCAAGCTGCGCGCCAACCCCGATAAATACATCGCCCAGCCCACCCTCGCGCTGTCCACCTGCCCCATCTTTACCAAGAGCGGCCTCGCCCCCCGCCACGTCGATCTACGCCCTTACGTGCTGGTCTCGCCCGATGGGTGCGACATCACGCCTGGCGGCCTCACCCGGGTGGCGCTGAAGAAGGGCTCGCTGGTGGTCAATTCCAGCCAGGGCGGCGGCACGAAGGACAGCTGGGTGCTCGACGATTGATGCGCGCGTCAACCACTCCCCTACGGCTCCAGCCCCCACCGGCAGCGAACTTGCCATGCTAGGCCGCGTCGCCAACGGCATGTTCTGGATGTACCGCTATCTCGAACGGGCGGAAAACACCGCGCGCCTGCTCGCCGCCGGGCACCGCATGGCGCTCACCCGCGGGGCCGATATTGCCGACGAGGAATGGAAATCGGTCCTCACCACGCTCGGCCAGCTCCAGCAATACACCCAGGCGCATGACGATTTCAGCGGCAGCCACGTGTGCGATTTCGTGCTGCGCGGAAAGGGCAACCAGCAATCGGTCCTGTGTATGTTCGAAAACGCGCGTACCAATGCCCGCGCCTGCCGCTCGGCCATCACCGCCGAGGTGTGGGAGGCGGTCAACGAGGGCTGGATGACCCTTAGGGACCTGCTCGCCCGCCCGGTGCGCGATACCAGCCTCAACGTGGCGCTCAGCGCGGTGCGCAGCGGCTCCACCCTCGCGCGTGGCGCCACCCACGGCTCGATGATGCGCAACGAGGTCTATTCCTTCGTCCGCGCAGGCACCTTCATGGAACGGGCGGACAACACCGCGCGGATCCTCGACGTTAAGTATTACCTGCTGCTCCCCTCGCTCTCCTACGTGGGCACGCCGCTCGATACTGGGCAATGGGACAATGTGCTTCGCTCGCTCTCGGGCGAACGGGCCTATCGCTGGCTCAATGCCGGGCGGATGGATGCGCGCTCGATCGCACAACTGCTGATCCTCGACGAACAATTCCCCCGCAGCCTCGTCTTCTGCTATGCTGCGATGCGAGAGAATCTGGCCTGGCTCGCCCGGCTGCACGGGCATGAGGGGCCGGCGCACGCGCTGATGCGCGAGGCCGACCTGCGGTTGACCGGCAAGAGCGTGGACGACATCTTCGACCAGGGGCTGCACCAGTTCCTCACCGAATTCATCAGCCGCAACCAGGCAGTGGCCAATGCCATCGCCCAGCAATACCGTTTTACTACCTGATCCGGCCCTTTTCAGGCCCCCGCAACACCGGAGCAACGCCAGTGCGCCTCGCCATCCGCCACACCACCCGATATCGCTTCGCGGGGCCGGTCCGCCACGGTATCCAGCGCCTGCGGCTGACCCCCAAGGCGACTCAGGGCCAGGCGGTGCTGTCATGGGCGATGGACTATGAAGGCGCCCGCGAAGAGCTCACTTACGACGATCAGAACTTCAACCACGTTACCCTGCTCGGCGTCGAGGAGGGAGTGAAGGAGGTATCCGTCACCTGCCATGGCGAGGTGAAGACCGAAGACCGCTCGGGCGTCATCGGCCAGCACTCGGGCCTTCTGCCGCTATGGGCCTTCCTCGGTCGCACGCCGCTGACCAGGCCGGGGCCGAAGGTGCGCCAGCTGATCGCCTCGGTCGAGCGCAGCGGGGAGGGCATGGTGGCCACGCTCCACAACCTCTCGTCGACGATCCGCGACCGGGTGGAATATGTTACCGGCAGCACCACCGTGCGCACCAGTGCCGAAGAGGCGGTCGTTGCGGGCAAGGGGGTGTGCCAGGATCATGCGCATATCTTCATCGCAGCCGCGCGTGCGCTGGAGATCCCCGCGCGCTACGTCAGCGGCTATCTCATGATGGACGATCGGGTGGACCAGGAAGCCACCCACGCATGGGCCGAGGCTTACGTGCACGGTCTCGGATGGGTCGGGTTCGACGTGTCGAACGGGATCAGCCCCGATCCCCGCTACGTGCGCGTCGCAACGGGGCGCGACTACGCCGATGCGGCGCCGGTCACCGGGATCAGTTCGGGCGCGGTGACCGAGGCGCTGACGGTCGATATCGCGGTCGAGCAGCAGCCCGCCTTCCAGAGCCAAAGCCAGAGTCAGAGCGGGGGCGGCGAGCAGAGCCAGCGCCAAAGCCAGCGTCAGGGTCCGGAAAAAGCCAACGGCAGAAAGAACCAGCAGCACAGCATGCAGCAGCAGCAGGGCCCCACAATTCGCCCGCCCGTCTGACGGCCTTCAACCAACCTGCCCCGGCCGGCCGGATCGGACAGCCGTACCACACCCTCCCCGATTGTTTCCCCCCGCGAGTTGCGGTTCCCGGAACCCGCGCCTACCCTTTGCGGGGTTAACGATAGCGAAGCAGCACAGCGAGTGATTGAATGACCTATTGCGTGGGCATGGTGCTCGACAAGGGGCTGGTGTTGATGAGCGACACCCGCACCAATTCGGGCGTCGACAACATCTCGGTGTTCCGCAAGATGTTCCACTGGACGGTGCCGGGCGAGCGGCTGATCGCGATGATGACCGCGGGCAATCTGGCCAGCACCCAGGCGGTGATCAGCCGGCTGGAAGAACGCACCAAGGCGCCTATCGATCGTCATAATTCGTTGCTCGAACTGCCCACCATGTTCCAGGTGGCGATGGAAACCGGCAAGCTGCTGCGCGAGACCGTGCGCGAGACGCAGGCCGAAAACGGCCCAGCCGGCAAGGGCCGCTTCACCGCTTCGATCATCCTGGCTGGCCAGATCAAGGGCATGGAGCCGCGCCTGTTCCTCGTTTATCCCGAAGGCAATTTCATCGAGGCCAGCTTCGACACGCCCTTTTTCCAGATCGGCGAGACCAAGTACGGCCGCCCGATCCTGCTGCGTGGCTACGACCGCACGATGAGCTTCGAGGATGCGGTCAAGCTGCTCACTGTCAGCTTCGATTCCACGCTCAAGGCCAATCTCTCGGTCGGCCTCCCGCTCGATCTGCTGGTGGTGGCGCGCGACGGCTTCGCCCCGCTGCACAAGCGGCGAATCGATGCCAGCGATCGCTATTTCGAAGCGATCTCCTCCAGCTGGAGCGATGCGCTGCGCAACGCCTTCCACTCCCTGCCGGACTACAGCTTCTACCAGCCCCACGAATAAAGCCCGGCCCGATTCCCCGAGGGAGCGGCGGCAGAATTACGCAGTTCTGCGGATCGGGGGAATTACTGAAAGGAAAGCTCCGTATCGGAGGAAAGGATGTGGCGGATTTCCGCCGCTCTTGCTGCTATAGCGAGAAAATTCCTTCAAAGCGGAGCCGCCTTGGCGTGCGCTCCGGGGGCAAACAGGGCAGCGTGCAGGGCATGGAACGCACACACCTCCACATCCTGGGCGGCGGCAGCCGGTCACGGGCGGAACAGGCCCGCATCGCCTTTGCCCTGGGCCATCATGCCGAAATCTATGGCGGGCTCGACGAGATCCTCGAACGGCCCCCGGCGGATGGGGTCATCCTCGCCGCCGAGGGCCTGGTGCCGGGCGGCGTGGCGATGCTCCTGCGCCGGCTGGAGGCCGCCGGGATCGGCCTGCCGGTGGCGGTCACCGCCGAGCGCTGGACGATCGACGCGGTGGTCGACGCGGTGCGCGGCGGGGCGATCGATGCGCTTGCGCTGCCGCTGGAGATGGGCAGCTTCGCCCGCCGCCTCACCCGGATCGTGGCGGATGCCGGGCCGCTGCTCGAGCGCCGCCGCCGCCAACAGGACGCACGCCGCCTGATCGAGGCGCTCAGCCGGCGCGAACGGCAGGTCCTGGAAGCGCTCGCGGCGGGCCGCTCGAACAAGCTGATCGCGCGCGATCTCGGGATCAGCCCGCGCACGGTAGAGATCCATCGCTCCAACATGATGGCCAAGCTGTGCGCCAGCCACCCGGCCGATGCGGTCCGGCTCTGGCTCGATGCCCGGCTCGAGGCCACCGCGCCCAGCCAGCACAACGCCAGCGACCTTGCCATCGAGACGGTCGACCCGTGCGAGGACCACCAGGGTGGATCGTCCTGCCGTCGCCAGGCCTAGCCGTGATGGGGGGGTCACCCGCGCAGCAAACGCCTCAACGGCAAAACGAACGGCCTTGCGCCACCCGTTCAAGGTGGAAGTGGTCGCGATGCGCGGCATTGTATTCGGGGCCCAGCACGGTGGCGAAACGCCGGCAGGCGCTGCTCTGGACGGAGCGCAGGAACGCCCGTTCCGCCTCGCTGTCGCCATTCCAGCCGTCGACCACCGTGATCCGCCGCCCATCGCTGAGCACAAATGCGGACACATCAATCGCCTCCGCGCTGGCATGGGCCGACCGGCGGTTGCTCCCCGAGACATCGCGACAGGAATAGGAGCCGAAGGTCTCGATCGAACGCAAGCGCGTCCCCAGAAAATGCCGTGCCGCCCGGTCGACGCCGAAGCGGGCCCACGCGGCGAATGCGGCGCTCATCTCGCAGGTCGCCGGGCCGAGATTGCCGATCATCAACCGGCCCTCGTCACCCGTCACGCTGGTCAGCTGCACCGTGTTGAACGCGCTGCATCCGCCCTCCGCGATCCGATCGGGCAGCGGCGTGAAGGCCGCGCCACTGGCGGAAAGCCGGGCGAGGCACTGGCGCCCCTCGCGGCTCTCCGCAGTTGGTGGCGGCTCGCGTCGCTGCTCTCCCAACGGCGCGTCTCGACCTGGAATCCCGGGCAGTGCCGAACAGCCGGCGAGCAGCACTAGGGCGAGGAGCGGAAGGGCGGGGGAGGCGATCGGTCGCATGGTCGAAGGGGCGGGGGGTAGCACAGTTGCGCCCGCCGCCAAGCCGCCTGTGCGCCCGGCCGCCGTGTTGCCGGACCAGATGTTTTTATCGAGCGCTCCACAGGATCCCGGCGATCCGCGTGGCGGCCGGGAGAGAGCGATCAGCTGCACTCTCGGCCCGTTGGTGTGAGCCACCCCCCGCAATTTGAGCAAGCGCAGGCTCGGCCGCAAAACCGCTTGACCTGCCCTTGCAGCTCTCTAGACCCCGCGATGGGCCACGCGGTCCCAACGCCGCGCGAGCTCTCTGCAAGGAGAGACTGACATGACTGATAATGCTCCGTCTGGTGCCGAATCGCGCCATGATCTGCCGGCAGCCAAGCCTGCCCGACCTTTCTTCTCCTCTGGCCCCTGCGCCAAGCCGCCCGGCTGGTCGCCCGATCACCTCGCGCTTGGTTCGCTCGGCCGCTCGCATCGCTCGAAGATCGGCAAGGCGCGCCTTGCGCATTGCATCGAGCTGATCCGCGAGGGTCTGGAGGTTCCGGAAACCCACCTGATCGGCATCGTCCCCGGCTCGGATACCGGCGCAGTCGAGATGGCGATGTGGACCATGCTCGGCGCCCGCCCCGTCACCACGCTGGCGTGGGAAAGCTTCGGCGAGGGCTGGGTCACCGATGCGGTCAAGCAGCTCAAGATCGACCCCACCGTGCTGCGCGCCGATTACGGCCGGCTGCCCGATCTGGGCGCGGTGGACTGGAGCCACGATGTGGTGTTCACCTGGAACGGCACCACTTCCGGCGTGCGGGTGCCGGATGGCGAGTGGATCGCGGCCGACCGGCAGGGCCTCGCCATCGCCGATGCCACCAGCGCGGTCTTCGCTCAGGACATCGCGTGGGACAAATGCGATGTTGTCACCTTCTCCTGGCAGAAGGCGCTTGGCGGCGAGGGCGCCCATGGCGTGCTGATCCTCGGTCCCCGCGCTGTCGAGCGGCTGGAGAGCCACACCCCCGCATGGCCGCTACCCAAGGTGTTCCGCCTGACGAGTAAGGGCAAGCTCATCGAGGGGATCTTCAGGGGCGAGACGATCAACACCCCCTCGATGCTGGCGGTGGAGGATGCGATCGCCTGCCTCGAATGGGGCAAGTCGATTGGTGGCCTGCAGGCGATGCAGGCGCGCGCCGATGCCAATGCCGCCGCGCTCGACAGGCTGGTACAGGACCGCGACTGGCTCGGCCATCTCGCGGCCGATCCGGCGATCCGCTCCAACACCAGCGTCTGCCTGACGGTGGCGGGCGCCGATGCGGACCTCATCAAGCGTTTCGCCAAGCTGCTGGAGGAGCAGGATGCCGCCTACGATATCGCCGGCTACCGCGATGCCCCGCCAGGCCTGCGCATATGGTGCGGTGCCACGGTGGATTCCGCCGATATCGCCGCGCTTGGCCCTTGGTTCGACTGGGCCTGGGCGCAGCTCCAGTCCTGACGCTCCCTTCGGGCCTACCACGAAAGCGGGCCCGGCCTGAACAATCGGCAGCCGCCGCGCTGACCGCCCGCACCGCGAGACTGACCAATCAAAGGACCTACGCCATGACCAAGCCCCGCGTCCTGATTTCCGACAAGATGGACCCCAACGCCGCCCGGATCTTCACCGAGCGCGGCTGCGACGTCGACGTGAAGACCGGCCTGAGCCCGGACGAGCTGGCCGCCATTATCGGCGAGTACGATGGCCTCGCGATCCGCTCGGCCACCAAGGTGACTCCCGCAATCCTCGATGCAGCGACCAACCTCAAGGTGATCGGCCGCGCCGGCATCGGTGTCGACAATGTCGACATCCCCTATGCCTCGTCGAAGGGCGTGGTGGTGATGAACACGCCATTCGGCAATTCGATCACCACTGCGGAGCATGCCATCGCGCTGATGTTCGCGCTCGCCCGCCAGCTGCCCGAGGCCGATGCCTCGACCCAGGCCGGCAAGTGGGAGAAGAACCGCTTCATGGGCGTGGAGGTGACCGGCAAGACGCTGGGTCTGATCGGAGCGGGCAATATCGGCTCGATCGTCGCCAGCCGAGCACTGGGCCTAAAAATGAAGGTGGTCGCCTACGATCCGTTCCTCACCCCGGAGCGCGCCGTGGAGATCGGCATCGAGAAGGTGGATCTCGAGACGCTGCTGGAGCGGGCCGATTTCATCACCCTCCACACGCCGCTGACCGACGAGACCCGCAACATCCTCAGCCGCGAACGGCTGGCCAAGGCGAAGAAGGGCGTGCGCATCGTCAATTGCGCGCGTGGCGGGCTGATTGACGAGGCGGCGCTGAAGGAGCTGCTCGATAGCGGCCATATCGGCGGCGCCGCGCTCGACGTGTTCGTGGAGGAGCCGGCCAAGCAGAGCCCGCTGTTCGGGACGCCCAACTTCATCTGCACCCCGCATCTGGGCGCCTCCACCACCGAGGCACAGGTCAACGTGGCGCTGCAGGTGGCCGAGCAGATGGCCGATTTCCTGTTGAATGGCGGCGTCACCAATGCGCTCAACATGCCCAGCCTCTCGGCCGAGGAGGCGCCGCGGCTGCGGCCCTACATGGCGCTGGCGGAGAAGCTGGGCTCGCTGATCGGCCAGCTGGCCCACGGTAACCTGCCCAAGATCAGCATCGAGACCGAGGGAGCGGCCGCCGGGTTGAACCAGAAGCCGATCGTGGGCGCGGTGCTGGCGGGGCTGATGCGGCGCTATTCGCAAAGCGTGAACATGGTGAACGCGCCGTTCCTCGCCCGCGAGCGGGGCATCGAGGTGCGCGAGATCCGCAACGAGCGCGAGGGCGTGTACCACACGCTGGTGCGTGTGACGGTGGCCACCAGCCAGGGCGATCGCTCGGTAGCGGGCTCGCTGTTCGGCGGGGGCAGCGGCGGCGCGCCGCGGCTGGTGGAGATTTTCGGTATTGGCGTCGAAGCCGATTTGGAGGGCCATATGCTCTACATCGTCAACGAGGATGCTCCCGGCTTTATCGGCCGGATTGGCACGCTGCTGGGCGAAGCGGGCATCAACATCGGCACATTCCATCTTGGCCGCCGTCAGGCCGCTGGCGAAGCGGTGCTGCTGCTTTCGGTCGACCAGCCGATCCCCGAGGCGGTGATCGCCCGCGCCGCCGGGCTGGAGGGGGTGAAGACGGTCAAGGCGCTGGCGTTCTAAGGCGCGCCCGAGCGTGCCCGTGCTCCGCCGGAGCTTGTCGAACCGCCTTCAGTTCCTCTAGCGCCGCCGCAGCAGCGCCTCGGCGAAAGCGAGGTGGAGGGTAAGGGAGCCCAGCGCCAATGACCGACCGAGCCGACGATCCCGGCGCCGACCTGCTGCCCGAGGGGCTGGAAGACCGACTGCCGCAAAGCACCGCCGCTGCCGAAAGGATCGAACGGGCGGTGCTGGCGGTGCTCGATGCGCATGGCTACGACCGGGTGCGCCCGCCGCTGATCGAGTTCGAGAAATCAATCGTGCGGCGGATGGCGGGCGTGCGCAGCCGGCACCTCTTCCGCTTTGTCGATCCCAAGAGCCTGCGGATGCTGGCTTTGCGATCGGACATCACCCCGCAGATCGGCCGCATCGCCGCCAATGGCCTCGCCGGCCGGCCCAGGCCGCTGCGGCTGTGCTATGCCGGGCAGGTGGCGCGCATGATCGGCGATATGCTCAACCCGCGGCGCGAGAGCCTGCAGCTGGGCGCCGAGCTGGTCGGCAGCGATTCGGTGGCGGCCGCGGCCGAGATCGTCGAGCTGGCAATCGCGGCGCTGGAGGCGGCCGGCGCGGGCGATGTCTCGGTCGATTTCACGCTGCCCGATCTGGTCGACACCCTGGCGGCGCAGGGTGCGGGGCTCTCGCCCGTACAGGTGTTGGCGGTGCGGCGCGAGCTCGACGCCAAGGATGCTGGCGCGCTGGTGGCGGCGGGCGGCGAGGCTTTCGTGCCGCTGCTCTATGCCAGCGGGCCGTTCGAGCAGGCGATCGGGCGACTGGCGGCGATCGACCGGGGCGGGGTGCTCGCGAGCCGGATCCAGGGGCTGCGGCAGATCGCCGCGCGGGTGGCGGGCCGCGCCCGACTGACGCTCGATCCATCGGAGCGGCACGGCTTCGAGTACCAGAGCTGGTTCGGGTTCACCCTCTATGCCGGCGGCGTGCGCACCGCGCTGGGACGCGGCGGCACCTATCTGATCCGCGGTAGCGAGGAGGCGGCGACTGGCTTCTCTCTCTACCCCGAAGAATGGGTCGAGGCGGTGAAGGCGGCTGAGCCACGCCGCGCTGCACTGTTTCTCCCGCTCGGCCACGAGCCTGCCGCCGCTGCCCGCCTTCGGGCCGAGGGCTGGCGTACAGTGGCGGCGCTGTCCAAGGTCGATGAGCCACAGGCGCTCGGTTGCAGCCATATGCTGGAGGGCCAAGAGGCAACGCCGCTCTAAGGAAATTCGCCGGGCCCCTGAAGGAGTAAGCCGACCCGTCGCTGCTGACCGGACAGGCGTCAAACCCGCGGGCAACGGCGGATGGGCTCTAAAATGCGATGGGCACCATCTGCGGCTGTGGCGCGAGCTTCACTGAAGCGCAGGCGAGCGCCCTGTCTGACGCCTTTACCCACCCTTGCCCCTCCCGTTCGACGCAACCGCGCCCGGGAGGCAAAGCAGCGGCGGCAGCTACCGCTCCAGTCCAAGCCTCAGCAGAGCGTCGCGGGATCGGAGCCGAGGCGGCCGTCGGGCGAATCGAGCGCGTCGATCGCCGCCACCTGCTCCTCGCTCAGCTTCAGCTGCAGCGCGGTGAAGTTCGCCTCGATGTGCCCGCGCGAGCTGGCTTTGGGGATCGGCGCGAGGCCGTGATGCAGGTGCCAGGCCAGCACCACCGCGGCGGGGCTCTGGCCAAGTTCTTCGGCGATCTGTGCGATCGGCCCTTCCGCCAGCGCCTGCCCCTGGCCCAGTGGCGACCAACTCTGGGTGACGATCCCCTGGCTGTCGTGCAGCTCGCGCAATTCGCGTTGCTGGAAGCCGGGATGCAGCTCGATCTGGTTGAGCACCGGCTTCACCCCGGTTTCGGTAATGATCCGCTCGAGATCCTGCTGGCGGAAGTTCGAAACGCCGATGCTGGCGACCTTGCCTAGCTCGCGCAGGTCGATCAGCGCTTTCCAGGTGTCCACCGCCTTCTCCATTCCGGGGCAGGGCCAATGGATCAGCACCAGGTCGATGCTCTCGCGCTCTAGCCGTTCCAGCGCACGCTGGAAGGCCTCGCGCGCCTCGCGGTAGCCTTGGTCATCGTTCCACACCTTGGTGGTGAGAAAGAAGTTCTCGCGCCCTTGCAGGCCTTGACCCACGCCCGCCTCGTTGTCGTAGATGCGGGCGGTGTCGATCAGCTCATATCCGGCGTCCAGCGCCATGGCGACCACGCCCGAGGCGGCGCTTTCCTCGATCTGCCAGGTGCCGAAGCCCAGCTGCGGCATGGTCTTGCCGTCGTTAAGGGTCAGCGTGGGGGTGGTGAAGCGGCTCATGTCTGTCGTCCTAGCAAGGTGTTCGGCGGGGCCCATGCGTCCGGCACGGAGGCTGGACGGGGGCCCGTCCCATCCCTAACGCCTCGCGCGCATCCCTTTTCCCAAGCTTGCAGGATCGTGCTCCATGCCCAACGTCACCGTGATCGGCGCCCAGTGGGGGGACGAGGGCAAGGGCAAGATCGTCGACTGGCTGGCCGCCCGGGCCGATGTGGTGGTGCGCTTCCAGGGCGGGCACAATGCCGGGCACACTCTGGTGGTGGGAGGCACCACCTACAAGCTCAGCCTGCTGCCCAGCGGCATCGTCACCGGCACACTTTCGATCATCGGCAATGGCGTGGTGCTCGACCCGTGGGCGCTGCGCGAGGAGATCGCGCGCCTGGAGGGGCAGGGCATCTCCGTCACGCCTGAGAACCTGATGGTGGCGGACAATTGCCCGCTGATCCTGCCGCTTCACCGCGAGCTGGATGGGATGCGCGAGGCGGCGGCGGGCAAGGGTAAGATCGGCACCACCGGGCGCGGCATCGGCCCGGCCTATGAGGACAAGGTGGGCCGCCGGGCCATCCGCGTGTGCGACCTGGCGCATCTCTTCACGCTAGACCCGATGTTCGATCGGCTGTGCGTGCATCACGATGCGCTACGCGCCGGCTTCGGCGAGGCGCCGGTGGACAGGGCGCAATTATTGGCAGACCTGACCGAGGTCGCGCCGTTCGTGCAAAGGTTCGCCCAGCCGGTGTGGAAGCGCCTGCGCGAGGTGCGCAGCGAAGGCTCGCGGATCCTGTTCGAGGGCGCGCAGGGCGTGCTGCTGGATGTAGACCACGGTACCTATCCTTTCGTCACCAGCTCCAATACGGTGAGCGGCACGGTCGCCTCGGGGAGTGGCCTCGGCCCTAATGCGGCGGGATTCGTGCTCGGCATCGTGAAGGCTTACACCACCCGCGTGGGTTCAGGCCCGTTCCCGACCGAACTGGAGGACGAGATCGGCCAACGCCTCGGCGAGCGGGGGCGTGAGTTCGGAACGGTTACCGCGCGCAAGCGCCGCTGCGGCTGGTTCGACGCGGTGCTGGTGCGCCAGACCTGCGCGCTGAGCGGGGTCACCGGCATCGCACTCACCAAGCTCGACGTGCTCGACGGATTTGAAACGATCCGAATCTGCACCGGCTATCGGCTCAACGGGCGCGAGATCGATCATCTTCCGGCCAGTGCGGTGGAGCAGGCCGCACTGGAGCCGATCTACGAGGAGATCGAGGGCTGGCCCGGCACCACCTGCGGTGCGCGGCGCTGGGCCGACCTGCCGGCGCAGGCGATCAAATATATCCGCCGGATCGAGGAGCTGATCGAGACCCCGGTGGCCAGCGTTTCCACCAGCCCCGAGCGCGACGATACCATTCTGGTACGCAACCCCTTCGCCGATTGAGTCTGAGCGATTGACAGGGCGGCCCGCTGCCGCTTCCCTGCACTCACGCGACATGGGATAGCGCCGATGAACCAGCCCGATTTTGCCTATGGCTCGGCCGAGCAGGTGCGCGGTTCACGCACGCTCTCGCTGTTCGCTGACCGGCCGCTGCTGCGCGAACAGCTGACGGAGCATGCCGAGCAGGCCGGTTTTGCGGTGCTACACGCCGGGCCGCTGGCCGATCTGGCCGATGGCCGTCCGGTACCACTGGCGCAGGCGCTGGTGGTCGATTGCCCAGTACCGGCAGCGCAGGACACCGCCTCGTTGGCGCGGGTGGACGAGGCGGCGGCGCGCACCGGGGCGCAGCTGATCGTTTCCACCGCCCTCGATGCGCTCGATGCGGTGTTCGCCTGCTGTCGGCGTTCGGGCCCGCAGATCTTGATCGATCCCAGCCCGGCCGACCGGGTGATGGCGCTCGGCCGGGTGCTTGCGCTGGGCGGCGGCGGACGGGTGCGCGAGATGAACGAGGCGGATCGCCTCACCCTGCTGCGGCTGACCGAGCAGGTCGGCCAGATCGCTGCTCGGCTAGAAACCTACAACGCACCCTCGTCCGGCGGGCTCGCCAGCACGCCGCGCGGGAGCGATGGCAACCGGCTGGCAAGCCCTGGCATTTCCTTCACCCATGCGCCGGACGCGGGCGGGGCTCGGCGGGCGCACACCAGCGTGCCGCCGCTGCCGGACCCACGCCAGGTCCGCAAGCTTATCCGGCATCGCCAGCTGCGCGCGCGCTTTATTGAGGGCGATCTGTTCGCCGATCCGGCGTGGGATATCCTGCTCGATCTCACCGCCGCGCGGGTGGAGAATGTCCGCGTCTCGGTCTCCTCGCTGTGCATCGCTGCCGGGGTGCCGCCGACCACGGGCTTGCGCTGGATCAGCCAAATGACCGAGGCCGGCCTGCTGCAGCGGGTGGAGGACGCGACCGACCGCCGCCGCGCGTTCATCGAGCTGAGCGACCCGGTGGCGGATGCGATCGCCCGCTATTTCGCCGAGATCGGCAAGGATGGTCTGGCGCTCGTCTGAACACGCCGGGCCGGCGCGTCAGCCCGGCGTGTAGTAGGTCGGAGAGCCGGGGCCAACCGGCAGTCCGAGGCCGAACACCCACAGGAAGAACAGGAGCATCCACGCGATCGTGAAGAAGATCGAATAGGGCAGCATCATTGCGATCATGGTGCCGATGCCCACGTTGCGATCGTAGCGGGCGGCCCAGGCGAGGATCAGACCGAAATAGCTCATCATCGGGGTGATGATGTTGGTGGTGGAATCGCCGATCCGGTAGGCGGTCTGGATCACCTCAGGCGAATAGCCGATCAGCATCAGCATGGGCACGAAGATCGGCGCGGTCATGGCCCATTGCGCCGAGGCTGAGCCGAGCATCAGATTGATGATGGCGCAGATCAGAATGAAGCCCACGAACAACGCCGGGCCGGTGAGCCCCATCTCCTGCAGGAAGGTGGCGCCGTTGACCGCCGTGATCGCGCCGAGGTTCGACCAGGCGAAGAAGGCGACGAATTGCGCGGCGAAGAACACGATCACGATATAGAGGCCGAGCGAGGACATCGCCTTGCTCATCCCGTCGATCATGTCGCGGTCGTTGCGGATGGTTCCCACCACCTTGCCGTACGCAAAGCCAAGCACGGTGAAGAACACCAGGATCCACACGGCAAAGCCGGTGAAGAAGGGCGAGCGCAGCCGGTCGCCCGTCTCGCCGTCGCGCAAAACGCCCCATTCGGGCACCAGCGTAAGGGCCATCAGCGCGAGCACGGCGATGAAGGCTATACCGGCGGCGCGCAGGCCCTTGCGTTCGAGCGCGCTGAGCGGCATTATTTCCGTCTCGAGCAACTCGGGCTCGGCCCGCGAGCTGTCGAAGCAGCCCAGCTTGGGTTCGACGATATAGATGCTTACCAGAGCGCCGATGCCGGTGACAAGGAAGGTTGAAACCGCCATGAAATAATAGCTGGCGGTGGCGGTCACCCCGTAGTTGGGATCGATCAGCTGGGCCGTTTCCTCGGTGATGCCGGCCAGCAGCGGATCGATCGTGCCGATCAGCAGGTTCGCCGAATAACCTCCCGAAACGCCGGCAAACGCCGCAGCCATTCCGGCCAAGGGGTGCCGCCCGAGCGAATAATACACCGCCCCCGCCAGCGGGATGAGGATGACGTAGCCAAGCTCGGATGCGGTGTTCGAAATGACGCCGGCAAAGACGATCGCTAATGTGACCATGTTGCGCGATGCACCCAGCACCGTGCCGCGCACCACCGCGGAGAGGACGCCGGACTTTTCGGCCACCCCGATGCCGAGCATGGCCACCAGCACCACACCCAAGGGCGCAAAGCCCGTGAAATTGCTCACCAGCCCGGTAAAAATTCGGCGCAAGCCCTCGCCATCCATCAGGCTGACGGCGCGGATCATGCCGTCTTCGGAACGCCCGGCGGCGCCCTCCGGTCGCGGATCCGGCACCGCCAGCCCCATCGCGCCGAACAGGCCGGACAACAGCACCATCGCCAGCGCCAGGATCGCGAAGAGCGTGACCGGGTGGGGCAGGAGATTGCCCAGCCACTCGACGCTGTCGAGGAAGCGAGTGAAGCCATTGCGGCGCACGGAGCCAGCAGGGGGAACGGCCGGTTCGTCAGCCGGCTTGGGAAATTCTGTCACGGGCTTTCCTAGCGCGGCGCGCTCCACGCCTGCAAGTGAACTGCGCAGGCGCGGTTTGCTTCGTCTGCGGCGGATGGGCCAAGCCGCCGGATCACAAGGGAGCAGCGTCATTCCTCGTTACGAGCGTCCGGTTGCTACCCCTTCGCTCACTACGGCCGAGGCATAGGCGAGGCGGCCGGCACACCAACCAGCCGCATCATTGCGGTTTTACGGCTGGTGCCGCTGGCCTTCCTGCAGAGGCTCTGGGTCTGCCTGCGCCGATGCGGGGGGTGCGGGATTGCTCATGGCGACCAGGATCACCCCGATCACGATCAGGGCCAGCCCTCCCAGGCGGAGCATGGTCAGCGGCTCGCCGAGCAGCAGGCGACCCGAAAGAACCGTCAGCACCATGCCCAAAGCGACGAACGGATAGGCGAACGACACATCAACCCGCGAAAGCACGAGCAGCCACAGCACGACACTGAGCGCAAACATGGCCAACCCGCCGAGCACGGCGATGCTGGTCGCCACGGCCCACATTGTGTCGCCGAGGACCCCGCCCTTGAGGGCGAGTTGCACTGCGGGGCTGGACATTCCCAGCTTCAGCAGAATTTGCGCCGCTGAGGTGAGGACGACACTGACGATGATCAGCGCGATGAGGCCCAGCTTCATCGTGCCGCGCCCCCTACCCGGTAGGCACAGAGCCGACCGGAGCGGAAGGCCGGGGTCGGTCCGCCGGAGCCGGAGCAGACATCGATGACAATTTCGACGCCGATCCGCCGGGCGTGGGTCAGCAGTTCAGGCAAATTGTCCTGCACCAGCAAGTTCACCAAACGCTCGTGCCATTGCGGATACAGGCTGGGGCGCCACATGACCGCTGCGCCCTCCTTGATGCCGACCCAGACCGATCGCTCGGCCCAAGTGGTGAAGATGGCGCCGCCGAGGGGGAGTTCCGCCGCCCGGGCCATTCCCCTCGGCAACGTGCTCGCCTCGTTCAAGCTATTGCCCACCGGCAACAAGAAGCGGGTGCCCGGGGCGGTCTGGGTGCGCGCCCACTCGGCTATCGCCATCCACTCTCGCTGGCCTTCCCGAAAGGCGCGGTCGAGCTGAAGCGCATCGCCGATGCGAGGGATCGTCAGTGCGGCCACCAGAGCCAATGCTGCGAAGGCCGGCACCCGCGGCCACGGGAGCGCAGGAGGTGTCCACACCGCCCGGACCGCCAGGAGCACGATCACCAGCGGCAGCAGCGAGTATCCGCCCGCAAGGATCACGACCAGCGCCGGAGCGAAATAGGTCCGGTCGGCAGGCTTCCCCGCCCCGAATAGGCTTGCCGCCAGGGTAGCGATCACCAGTGTGGAGACGCTCACGATCATCGCGCTCGAGCGCAGCAGATGGAGGTTGAGCACCGTGGGGGACGATGTCACCAGCGGCGCGGCCGTCCCCACCAGCCAGACGAGGGCGAAGCCGGCAAGCGACACGAGAGCGATCCGGCGCGCTCGGCTTGGGAGAGAGAGCCCGGCGGCCAGAGCGGCGGCAAGGATCACTCCCAGTTTGATCAACTCACTGGTTGGTGTCTCCCAGATGAGAAAATGATCGGGCCAATAATCTGTCAGAAACGCGACATAGGCGAACTCGAGCGGAGCGGCGAAATCCGGATTGGCGACAACGTTCATCAACACCAACACGACCAACGGCGCGCTGGCCAGGCCGCCAAGGAGAAGCTGTCGGCTCAACGCCGCCAAGGTGGCCTCACCATTGCGCAGCGCGGCCGCCATTAGCAGAGCCAGCGGCACGGCGAGCCAGACAGCCATGAACATGTTGATGAAAAACGTGACGCCAGCGACCGCCACCGCCCAGCCGAAGCGATTGCGAGCCGCCAGCGCAAGCGCAATCAGCATCGTCGCATTGGCCAGTTCGGAATGGGTGAATTCGTTGAGCAACATGCCACCGCCACCCGCCGGCGAACCCATTTCGTAAAGCGGCTTGGCCACCGCGACGATCACCAGGAACACCGCCTGAGCGCGCCGGTCTGCCAAGTCCAGTGACTGCGCCAGCATCAGCGCGCCGACGAAGAACAGCACGCGCGAAAGGACCTGCAGCGGTAGGAACAGGTCGAGCATCGTTTGTCGGTCGGCGACACCCTCCAGCACCATCCAAACTCCCGACGAATAGAACCGCAGCGATTGCACGAAGGGATCGGCAGCGAAGTGGGGCTGGTCGTAGAGCTGCGTCAGGATCGGCAGGTGGAAGAGGTTATTGTTCGCCCCGCTCTGATGCCCCGAGATGGCGATCGACAGCATGGCGCACAGCACCACGATCACGGCAAGCACAGCGACGGAGATCGCCTGCGGGCTGTCGGCAGCCCGACGGGCGCGGCCCTGCTGCCGTTCAGGGGTTACGACAGCAGATGAGCTCACAAAAGGGCCGCTGAGAGGAGGATCGCTCCGCCGAACACGACTCCGAACCTGGAAACCGAATCCTTCAGCGCCCAGACCATCGGGTCGTCGTCCATGAAGCGGCGATGCGACATGAGGAGCGCGCGCGAGAGCAGGAACAGGATAAGCGGGCATAGCAGCAGGAGGATCTGGGGGTTCTGGTATTGCAGCACGACTTCCGGCGATTGGATGTACAGCGCGAGAACCGTCACCGTGTTAACGCCAGTCGCCGCCGCAAGCGAAGCGATGACCGGCAGATCGGCCTGCTGGTAGTTGCGGTTGTTCGCGTCGGGAAGCTGGCTGTCGAGCCGCACCAGCAGTTCCGTATAGCGCTTGATCAGCGCCAGCGACGAGAAGGCGAACAGGCAGAATGCCAGCAGCCATGCTGACAGCGTAATGCCCGTCGCCGCGCTGCCGGCGAACACGCGCACCGTGTAGAGCAGGGCCAGCACGATGACATCGACCAGCATCTTGCGCTTCAATGAGAATGAGTAGGCCGTCGTCATTGCCAGATAGGCGGCAAGCACCAGCAGGAAGTAGGTCGGCAGGGCCAAGGCCAGCAATGCGCTGAGGATCAGCAGCACCGGCACAGCCGCCACGGCACCGTGAATGGAAACCGCCCCGCTTGCGAGCGGTCGGTTGCGCTTTCGCGGATGGGCGCGATCGTCGGCAATGTCGACCATGTCGTTTACAAGGTAGATGGCCGATGCCGCGAGCGAGAAGGAAATGAACGCAATCAGGGCCTGGAGCAGCACCTCCAGGCCGAACACCTGGCTGACACCCACCGGCACGAAGATCAGCAGGTTCTTGGCATATTGGTGGACGCGCAGGGCATGGGCCCACTCCCTCAGCCTGGAGCGTGGGGCATCCAACGGTTGCACCTCCTTGCCGAAGGTGTGCAGGCGGCGCTTGACCGACCTGCCGATGCCGATCGTGTAGCACCGCCGGGCGTAGCGCCACACCGCAAGGTCGGCGGTGCTGTTGCCGATGTAATCGAAGCCGCCCTCGCCAAACTCTTCCTTTAGCAACTCGGCCTTGGCGCGATCCGCGAGATTGCGCGAAGGATTGGTGGCGAACACCCCGTCGAACAATCCGAGATACTCGGCGATCTGTGCAGCATATTTCTCATGGCTTGCCGTGGCGAGAAAAACCGGCCGGCCTTCCGCTCGGGCCGATCCGATCAACGCCATAACCGGCTCCTGGTATGGCAGGCAGCTGGGATCCAGCGGATGCCGGTCCACCAGATAGTGCTTGAGGTGCGCTTTGCCCTGTTGCAACACGCGAAACAGGACCGGGAAATCGAACGGCCGTGCTGCGAGGTGCGACACCAACGTTTCGGCCAGCAGGTCGCCGCCGATCAGCGTGCCGTCGAGATCCACGACCAGCGGAACGACGGCAGCGGCAGTCGAGGTGTCGACCGTGATCGTGTGCATGTTCAGCGCGCCCCATCCCGCCCAGGCTAATCGTGGCGTTACAGGAACAAGCCCCTATGACAAGGAGCATTGGTTCGCCGGTCGCGCCCTGTGCCACCCTGGGCTGGCTCTCGATGCCCTCAAGTGCGACAATTGTTCGCTTGCGCCCAATAGCTGAGGCACGAAATCGACCCGTGCGCATCCTTCCACAGAGCGACCGTTTTGACCACCGCCAATGAATGCAAGGTGCCGGCACGGATTCATCGTCTCTGCAAGGGCGTCTTCGCTCTCGATTAGCTCAGGACGCGGGGCTGTGGACCAGCCTGATCCAGCCCGCGCCAGTTCTGATCACCGGATTTGCGCCTGCTTGCTCCTGCATCGCATGGACTCACCTTCGGTAGATCCGAACCTGACGAGACGGAGCCAACAATTGGTGGGATATGCGCGCCTTTCCAGTTTCACCCATTTGTTCGATGTGCGGCTGGAGGCACTGAGCGCTGCGGAGTGCAAGAAGGTCTTCTCCGAGACGAGATCCGGCACGGCAAACGGCGGGCGGAGGCTCTACCTCAGCTCTTCAGCTCCTTCGGGAAGGCGACCGAAATTGACGCTGATCGACCAAGCGGGCGCGCCGCAACAACTTGCGGTTTACGAATTCGGGACGTCGAGCCAATCGGCCTGCATCAGCGGTTCAGCGTCACTGGGCTCTGCCGACAAAGTCTCGCGCGCGTTCGCCTCCGTTTCGACAAAGCCGCACCCGCCGTGTCGCACCAACAGAAGGGGAGCGAGCACCAAGCGGATCAAGGGATTCTGGGGCACCCAACGCCAGCGTCCGAACGGCTAATTGGCTGGCCTTCGCAAGGATCCACTTCGTCCCGATGTCGAGCGTCGAGCCCCTTCCACGCGCCCAGATACCCAGCGCTGACTTTGTGAGGTTGGTGCGGGGAGCACGATTGATGCCGGTGATAGCGGCTCCAGCCCGATCAAGCAGGATCGGCGATGGGTCCCAAGCCTCTGGCCTCCACTATGCTGCTGTTTGAAGTCACATCTGTGTAACGCTGGTGAAGTGCAACTGTCCCAAAACGGACCACAAGCCGTCATGCGACGCTCCTAAGGGCGCTGCAACGGAAGTCATCCGACCCGCCTAACGGCGCTGCACCGGATCTGGAGTACCAGCATTTGAAACGTAATCTTTTTTGCGCGGCCGGCGCCGCGCTTGCGTGCGTATTGGCTGCATCAGCGGCGGCGCATGACGGACCAGGGCACCACGCGCCGGTGCTGGCGCCATGGCAGCAGGCGAGCGAGTGGCCGGACCGGATCGTCGTCACCTTCGAGGGCGATCCTGCGACCAGCCTGAGCGTCAACTGGCGGACCGCTGCTTCGGTCACCGCGACCCGGGCTGAGATCGCCCCGGCGCTGCCGGATGCCCGGTTCGACCAGCAGGCGGTTTCGGCCGCCGCTCAGTCAGAGCAGGTCAGCCTGGCCACGCTCGAGCTGGCAGGCATCCAGATCCCGATCGAGCAGAATGCGGGCCTTTCGCCCGCCGGCTTCCATTCCGTGCGCTTCGACGGGCTGGAGCCCGACACGCTGTATGCCTATCGCGTGCAGGGTGCCGAGGGGAAGTGGAGCGAGTGGTTTCACACGCGCACCGCGCCGCTTTCGGGCCCGATCCGCTTTATTTATCTGGGCGATGCGCAGAACGGGATCGATTCGCATTTTCCCCGCGTCGTCCGCGCCGCATTCCAGAAAGCGCCCGATGCGCGCTTCATCCTCCACGCCGGCGATCTGGTAAACCGCGCCTCGCGCGATCTCGAGTGGGCACAGTGGTTCCGCGCTTCCGGCTTCATCCACGGCATGGTCCCGGCCATCCCGGTGACCGGCAACCATGAATATGATCGCCACGGCCTGACCGAGGAAGACCGGCAGCGGGCGCTCTCCATCCTATGGCGCCCACAGTTCCGCCTGCCGGTGGACGAGACGCTCTCCGCCGAACTCCACGAGACGGTCTACGATGTGCGCTATTCGCAAGACCTGCACGTCTTCGTGCTGAACACCAACAGCCCCGACATGGCCGAGCAGGCGCGCTGGCTCGATGCCAAGCTGGCCGCGAGCGATGCGACCTGGCGCGTGATCACCGGGCACCATCCGGTCTTCTCATCGGGCCGCGACCGTGACAATCCGCGGGTGCGTGACGTGATCCTGCCGGTGCTGCTGAAGCACCGGGTGGACCTCGTCCTGCAGGGGCACGACCACACCTATGCTCGCGGCACCGTGGGGGAAGATCCTCAGACCCCCGCCCGCCGGGCTGCCACCGGCGCCGACGGGGTCACGACGATGTTCGTCAATTCTGTATCCGGCGCCAAGCAGTACAATTTCAGCGAAAACGGCTGGGACGAATACGCCCCCACCGGTGTGGAGCTTAACCGCCAGGCGGAGAACACACAGTTCTACCAGATCATCAGCCTCGATGCCGGCGCGCTGCACTACACCGCCTACACTGCCGACGGGCAGCTCTATGACGAGTTCCGGCTGACCAAGGACCAGGACGGGTCCAAGACGATCGCTCCTGAGACACCGGGGTTGCCCGAAACCCGCAGCTTCACCAACACGCTTCCCTATTCGGGCGTCCAGAACTGACGGCGATGCCCGCCCTCTTAACACGAAATCCTCGGAGAATCATAATGACGGGTCACCCCGCCTGTTCGCGTGCCCTGCTGCTTGCCACGACCGGTGTCGGTCTTCTCGCCAGCCCCGCTGCCAATGCTCAGACCAGCAATGCCTCCCCCCCCATGATCCAGGTGGTCGATCGCACCGGTCAAGCTGAACTCGGCGAGATCAGCGGCGTGGTTGTGGACGCCTCGGGTGGGTTCATCAACGGCGCGGAAGTGGAGCTGGAAGGCTCCAACGTCGTGGCCCGGACCGACACGGAAGGCCGTTTCCGCCTGACCCAGGTTCCGGCCGGCACCCGCCAGATCACCGTCAGCTATATCGGCCTGCCGAGTGAAACCCGGGCCGTCGAGATCCTACCCCGGCAGACCGCCGAGATCAGGGTGCAACTTACCAGCCAGAGCGCTGGTAATGCGATCGTCGTCATGGGTTCGCGACCCATCGCTGAATCGGAAGCGGCCGCCTTGCAGCTCCAGCGCTCGTCCACCTCGCTCGTGAGTGTGGTGGCGGCCGATAGCATCGGCCGCTTCCCCGACCAGAACATCGCCGCGGCGCTGAGCCGACTTCCCGGCATCGCGGTGCAGCGCGACCAGGGGCAAGAACGCTTTGTCAGCCTACGCGGCGCGCGCCCGAACTGGACGACGATCTCGTTCGACGGCATCAACGTGATCAGCCCGGCCGGCCGCACCACGCGGTTCGACACGATCCCCTCGTCGATCGCCAGTGCAGTGGTCGTCCGCAAGGCAGTGACGGCGGACATGCCGGGTGAAACCGTTGCCGGTAACATCGACGTGCGCACCCGCGGCGCCTTCGATTATCCCGGCTTCCGCATGGCGGCTGATGTAGGACTGGGCTTCAACGATCTGGGCGGCGGGCTGCAGTACAATGCCAGCGGCTATGTCGCGAACAGGTTTCTGAACGACACGGTCGGCATTCTCCTGACAGCGTCGCGCTACGAGCGCGACATGATCACTGACAATTACGAGGGTGGCTGGACCGAGCGCAACGGAATGGTCTGGAACAACAACAGCCAGAACAAGCTCTATCGCCTCACCCGCAGCAATACGGCCTTTGGCGGCAAGCTGGACTGGCGCCCCTCGCCCGGTCACGAGTTCTTCTTCAGTTCCGTGCACACCGAATTCCGGGACGACGAGCTTCGCAGCGCCTACGTGTTCGATGTGGACGATAGCCGGAACGGGCCAGGCTGGGCCGACCCCTCCACCGGCAATACCCCGTTCCAGGGCACGATCTTCGGCGTGGAGATCGACTCGACGCTCAACAGCAACTCCTCGCGTCAGCGCATCTTCACCAACACGCTGGGCGGTGACCACCTGCTTGGCGCCTGGGAAATCGACTGGCGGCTGAACTTCACCAGGGCGCAGGCCGATTCCCGTCCGCCCTTCCAGTCAACCTGGCGCAGCCCGGCCAGCCCGCTCCTGCGCCCCACCATTGAGTACGACCTGACCGACCGGACGATCAACAATCTGCGTCTTTTCGAGACAATCGGCAATCCGGACGGCAGCTTCAGCAGGGGGCCGGAACGCCCGTTCATTTCGACGACAGAGCTCGATTACGTCACCATGACCCGCGGCAATGTTCGGGACGAGACCAATGCCTACACGGCACGTCTCGATTTCAGCCGCGATCTCTTGCTGCTTGGCACGGAAACGACGCTGCAACTCGGCACCCAGTACGACGATCGCACGAAAGATTCCAACCGGGTCACGCTGGAAGCACGGAGGGCCGACCTTGTCGCGGCCGGGATCGTGCCGCCGACGATGCAGGATTTCGCCATCAACGATCCGTTCAAGGGCCGCATCCCGCTCCGTTATGCCTTCCGCTACTTTTCCAACGAGGGCGGGACGGACCTGTTCGACAGCTTTATTGAAGCTGGCGCCACCCGTGTTCAGCCGAACACCACCGAATCAAACTATTACAAGGTGAACGAGCGGGTCATCGCCGGCTATCTGATGGGCACCAGCTTCTTCGACTGGGGCAATGTCGTGGCCGGAGCGCGGGTGGAGAATGTTCGCAACGAGAGCGAGGCCAATATCCAGACCACCGCCAATGGTTCCACGGTCTTCACTCCGACCAGCCTCTCGGCCGATCACACACTCGTGTTTCCCAGTGCACACATCAATTGGGACGTGACCAACGACATGAAGGTGCGGCTATCGTTTAACACCGGCGCGGCGCGGCCGGACTATACGACGCTGCGGCCCAACCTCTCCTTCAGCGACGTAAACGAGACGGTTTCGGGCGGCAACCCGCTGGCAACGCCGGAAAAGGCACGCGGCGTCGACCTCTATTACGAATGGTACATGCCGTCACGCGGCTTCCTCTCGGCCGGCGTGTTCTACAAGGAGATCACGGACGTTCTGTTCGGCATCGAGCTCGACCAGTTCGGCCTCACCCAGTTCGATACGCCCGAGTTGCGCCGCTCGACCTACACCTACAGCACCACGGGCAATGGCGGCAGCGGCACGCTCAAGGGCCTGGAGTTCGCCTTCTCGCAGCCTTTCGAAGGGCTGGTCCGCAGCCTTGGTGGGCCCGATTGGCTGGGCGGCTTTGGCATTCAGGCGAACCTCACGCTGAACGACACGGAAGCCACCACGCCCGACGGCAGGACGGTGGAGTTGCCCGGTTCGTCGGACATGGTCTACAATCTGTCCGGCTATTATGAATATTCCGGTTTCTCGGCGCGGGTGAGCTGGCAGGAGCGCTCGGCATGGCTTGATGCTCTCGGCTCCAACCCGGTCGTCGGCGATCGGTACTGGGATCGGGTCGGCCGGCTGGACCTCTCGATGCGGTACTCGATCAATAAAAACGCCGAGCTATACTTCGACGCCAACAACCTCCTCGACGAGCCGGGCATCCGCTATGTCGGTGACAGGGCGCGGGTGACGGAGTTCGAGACATTCGGAGCCCGATACATGTGGGGCGCGCGCTTCAATTTCTGATCCGCTCGCGATCGATACAGGACACCTGGCACCATGAAGATCCATCGCAGCGCACTGCTCGCCAGTGCCCTCCTCGCCTCTCCGGCCTTTGCTCACGGCGGTCACATCGTGCTCGTCGCGCCGGAACAGGTGGAGGTCGCCGGAACTGCCGCTGACCCCAGCGGCGATCCCGGCGGGCGCGAATGGCTCGCCGGGGATCACCACGTCCACAGCGAATTCAGTGCCGAATACGTGCCCGTCCCGGGTGATCCCAATGCCATACCCACGCCGCTGTTCGGCCGCGACGGGTTCTATTCGATCCAGAAAAACGCCGAGATGGCGCAATCCTATGGCTTGGCGTGGATGGTATCGACCGATCATGGCGGGCCCAATCACTCCCAGATCAACCATGACATCGCCTATCCATCGCTGGTGGAATCGCGCCGCGCCGTTCTGGGCGTGTTGCAGTTCTTCGGCATGGAATTCGACACGCCCGACGGGGATCACAGCAGCTTGATCATGCCCATGACGGAGAGCGAGCGCGCCCAGTTGCGCGAGATCGAGGCTGGCTTTTCGCGCCGCGAGGCGCACCCGGCCGACCCTTCGCGCGATACGCCCGAAAAGATGATTGCCGCGCTCGAAATGATGCGCGACCAGCCACTGCCGCCAGTGCTGTTCGCCAATCACCCCTCGCGCTCGGCGACGGATGCGACGACTTACGGGCGCTACGATCCGGCCGAGTTCCGCAATTGGAACGACACCGCGCCGGGCGTCGCCGTCGGCATGGAGGGCGCACCCGGCCACCAGGCCGCCGCGCTGAACCCGGACGGCACGATTGATCCCGAAGGTCCGCGCGGCGGCTATCGCCGCATCCCGACCATGGGCGGGTTCGATCCGATGACCGCCCGGCTGGGTGGCTTGTGGGATTCGATGCTGGCCGAGGGGCGGCGCTGGTGGATCACCGCCACGTCGGATTCGCATCGCCATTGGAGCGAGGGCGGCAGCGATTTCTGGCCGGGCGAATATTCGAAGACCTTCGTGCATGCGCGGCGCGACTATGGGGACCTGCTGGACGGGCTGCGCAACGGCCGTATATTCGTCGCCACCGGTGATCTGGTTTCCGAGGTGGATGTGCAGGTCACTGGCGCCGGTGCGCAGGCGGCGAGCATCGGCGGCACCTTGCAGATCGCTGCGGGCGAGAACGTGACGGTGGAGATCCGCGTACGCGATCCGCAGGTGCCCAATGCCTCGGGCGACGATCCCAGCGTGGCGCGGGTGGACCTGATCGCCGGGCGGGTAACCGGGCCTGCGGCGGATCGCATGGCAGACCGCAACCCGACGACCCAGGTGCTCCGCCGCTTCACCGAAGCCGATTGGGTGCGGGAAGGCGAGCTGTTGGTGATGCGGCACGAGCTCGGCGCGGTGGGCGAGCCGATCTACATGCGGGTGCGGGGCACCAACACGCAGGAACTCGAGCCCGCAGCCGATCCCGCCGGCGAAGATCCGTGGGCGGACCTGTGGTTCTACGCCAACCCCACCTTTGTCGAGATCGAGGGGTAGAGGGGGCCGCCCTCGCTGCCGAGGAAACGCATGGGTGCGAGAGGCTGCTTTACCAGCGCCAAAGTCCGACAAGTAGCCGGTTTGATACCATCGTCGAGGCAAGGTGCCCCTGCCAAGAGCTACCGCTCCACTAGAGCAATTCGGCAAATTGTAGCTGTCCGAGCCGCCTTCGGAGCGTGCGTCTTTGATCCAGGCGAGCCGCGGTGCGGATGACATGTTCGCGACCCCATGAGCCCCTCGATACGCCCGGATCCCAGCCGGTGCCCTCGTTCCGCACGCTGCAGATGCCGCGGGAGCATCATTCGATGAACAGCACTTGCGCAATCTGCCCATGAGGAATGAGACTGGGCCGCCGGCTGCTCGGCGTTTACCGCATCAGCGATCACGCGCAGTTCGGAAACCTAACCGGAGCGTTCGGCGTGGCGCTGCACGAAAACCTCTCACAACGGGCTTTCAGCCAAGCGGTAGACGTTGTTAGCCTTGTTGCCGCCAACATCGTGCGCAAGCGGCATTGCAGGTCTTCGCACAAGAAGGTGCTGTTCCTTCGATTGGCCAATTGGCTCCCAACATGCGGCGCTAGAGTGTCTCGCGTGCGGGGCCATATCTGCAACCTTCAAGCTGGAACCATCGTGGGCGCTTAAGGTTTGCGGCACGACCTTCAGCACCCGCACGCTCGTGCATTGAAATGACCTCCTCTCTGCCTCTCTGCGCGCCCAGGGTTGACCCTCGAAATCACTCTGATGTCTCCATCTGCTCCCGCGTTTCCGCTCCGGTCCCTCCACACCCACATTGACCGACCCGCAAAACGCGCTAATCCCGCCATCCTTCGCGCAAGGGGCGGTTAGCTCAGCTGGTAGAGCATCGCGTTTACACGGTGATGCACTGGATACCGGAAACGTCTGAAATTAGAAGCTTTTCGCTGTTCAGCTACATCAGCTTCGGGACTATTTCAGCATGCGCCGCGAACTTCAGCGTTGAATTTACAATGATGGCTATACCCATGCGCGGACGCTGAACACCGACCGGGCTTTTAGCATGACGAGGCTCGGCGAGATATTCGGGACCTTCTGCCACAGGTTCGACAAGCGGGTCTTGCACTCTCAAAACGTAAGGTCGTTGCCCTCCGAAGTCAGACTACAAGCAATTGCTTCCCAGAGCACTTGGAAGCCCACCAGCCGGGCGCGCACGAATAGCTCGCGTGATGGGCGTCTCATGGCAATTCGTCGATCGCCGGAGAGCACGCTCCACCGCCCTCCGCACCCAGCCGTTCGATCCAGTCCTCGTCGGGGAGGCTGCATTCCCAAATTCGCCTCAGTGTGAATGATCTCGTGTGCGCCGGCGGAGATCGCTCCAGTCCGCTGCCAAAGGCTGGCGGCAGGTTGTTATCGACGAGAAGCTTCACACCGCCTCGCCCCTGCGACTGTGATATGAAGTCGGCACATTGGAGATTGACTGGTGGTTCAAGTCCTAAGCAGACTGGTTATTGGCAGGAATCAGTCCGAATGAGCTTCAAACTTAGAAGGTTCCTCGATAGCAATAATGCAGCGCAGCTACCATCGCAGTGATTCCGAAATTCTCGAGTTTTGACCCGGCATATTGGAAAGGGAGTGGTTTTGGGGCGGGTGATGAGCTGGCACAAATACATGGGCTGCACCCTGGGCCAAGTCATTGCGCTAAGCCGCCTTGTGCTGGCGAGCGTGTTCCTATTGGCGATTTATATTGATCCCTCTCAGCCAAAAGCGGCACCCGCCGCCGCCTATGCCATCTTGGCCGTCTATGTGGCGTCGGCCGCGGCGATTGTGCTGTTCACTTGGCGAGACTGGTGGCCGGACTATCGTTTGGCGTGGCCCGCGCACATCCTCGATCTTGGTGTCTTCGCGATGGTAGTGTTCTCAACCGAAGGGTCACCAGTCCATTCTTCACTTTCTCACTTTTCCTGCTGCTATCCGCGGCGATGCGTTGGGGCGGCCGAGAGACCGTCCTGACTGCGCTTGCCGTCAATCTACTGTTTCTCCTTTCCGGCGAGGCAGCGGCGCTGGCGATGCCGGGCGAAATAGACTTACAGCGCCTGCTGATCCGTTCGAGCTACCTGGTGGTCTTATCGTTGCTGTTCATCGTATATGCCGCCGGCACGCATGACGATAAGGGGTACATGCTGCAGGCGCGGGTGCGCGGGCATTTCGGGCTGCCCCGCCTTATCGAGCTTATCGTTGAACACGTTGCGGGACGACTCGGCTCAACAAATGTGATCGCTGTCTGGCGTCGTGAAAAGAATTCCGATCGGCAAGGATCTGCGATCCCGCAAGTCTGCTGTCTAGGTGCAGCTGGTTCTATGTCGATGAAGGTACCTAGTGACGTGCTATGGCAGGTTCTAGCGGACAGCGCCTCCCAGCCGTTCTTATTCCACGCCGAGAAGGGGCGGGTGCTGCTGGCCGGCCGGGACAAGGTCACAGCGGCACGAGTTTCGCAGCATTTGGCGCAGTTCCTTGAGCGCCGCAGCTTGGCGACGGGGATTGCCGTTCCCATTGATTCGAACAATCTACATGGCATTATTTTCGCTGAGGCAGAGGTCTCAGTGGATGATCTGCGAACAGGCACACGGCTCGTCGAGGAAGCTGCCTTCATGCTCGAACAGGGGCTGTTGAACCGGCTGTCGGAGGAAGCGGCGGCGGCGCGAACGCGTTTGGCGATCGCTCGCGACCTCCACGACAGTGTCGCACAACTGCTCGCCGGATTGTCGTTCCGGCTCGAAGCGCTAAAACGCAGTGAAAAAGCGGCTCTCGAACTTCGGGATGAGGTCGAACTCCTGCAACAAGAGCGCGCTACTGAGCAAGATTATGTGCGATCGCTGATTGCCGAGCTCAGAGAGGAGGATCCGCCGCGGGGCGAGGTCGTCCCACAGATACGTCGCCTAACCGATCGACTTGCCCACCAGTGGAGCATTAATTGTCTTTTCGTAGACTCTGGCGGCGTGCGGCCCGCCTCGCTCCGCACATTTGGACAGGAAATCGAACAGATGGTGCGTGAAGGGGTTGCCAATGCGGTGCGGCACGGGAAGGCTGATCGGGTCGAGATCGGGCTCACAGGGCAACTGCAGTCGCTTGAGCTGACAATCGCCGATAATGGCTGCTGGCTTCCGGAGAACGGTGACGGCGCCACCCGGGTGCGGCCTCGCTCGCTTGAAGAACGCGCACAGGCGCTCGGGGGAGCGCTCGAGGTTGCATCTGGCGAATGTGGCACCACGATCCGCATTCGCCTGCCGCTAGAGGCGTCCGGATGAAGCGCGTGCTGATCGCGGACGATCACCCGATCATGCTCTCGGGCATCGAGCGCCTCCTATCAGGTGCCGGATTCGATATCGTCGCGAAACTCGACGAAGGCGCGCGGGTCCTTGTGGCGATCGAGACCCACCGGCCGGACGTCGCCGTGCTGGATGTCGCGATGCCTGGCCTGAGCGGAATCGAGATACTGCGCCGACTGCGAGACGCGGAGACAACGACAAGGGTCGTGCTGTTGACCGCGTCGCTCGACGACGACGCGCTGCTCGAAGCATTGCATTTGCGGGTCGATGGCATTGTTCTCAAGAAGGGCGGCGAGCGGCTGCTCATCCAATGCCTAGAAAAAGTCGCCGCGGGTGGCCACTTCATCCCGCAGGAACTGCTGGTGCGTGCCTCGGTGTTACGGAAGAGCCGTGAGGAAGATCCACTTCGCTCACTATCAGACCGGGAGAGGGAGCTTTCCGAGCTCGTGGCCCATGGGCTGCGCAATCGCACGATCGCTCACGAGTTGAACCTGACGGAGGGAACCGTCAAAGTTTACCTCAACCGCATCTACGAAAAGCTGGCCGTAGCCAATCGCACCGAACTGGCCTTGATGCTGGCCAGCCAAAGAGCCGGGGGGCGCCATACCATTGTCCTAAAATGGGACTAATCAATTGTTGTAAACTGAAAATGAAACTGGAGTTGCCCAAAGTTAATTCGCGACTCAACGCAGGAGTACTACCCCACCCGTTAACCTCCGGGTAACCAAACAGTTACTCGAAGGCTTACCAGTTCAAACTGGATGGGACGGTTCGGACGCCGATCTTGAGTTCTGCTCTGGGGGGGCAGCAATCAGTGTTTGGCAGCCTAACGACATCGCAGGTGATTTAGGGTCGGCCGCCGAGGTTGATATAGACTCCGATTTGCAGGGCCCCGGCGCCGATGAACCGGACGGTCAATCCGTGTTCTTCACGAGCGGGCGGCGCTTTCCGCGCGACCCTCTAAGCTGATCTGCCCCCTTCTGAGTGGTCCGAAATCTTTGTTATTTTGGATCATGGAGGAGATTGGAAATGGCAAGAGGCACAAGCCGGAGGAGATCATCGGCAAGCTGCGTGAGGCTGAGATCGTGCTGGCGCAGGG
>LXQI01000043.1:74077-74220 GCA_001683845.1 Erythrobacter sp. ANT-B3C2
TGTCCGTCGTCAGAACATTCGGCACAACTCGCGGCGTAGATTAGCGGAGTGCGGACCTCGTCTGGGGGTTGATGTTAGGTGTTTGGTCCCGGGGCTTGATGGTGCGGGTTATTGATGAAGCGTTGGGGTTCGTTGCCCCATGC
>LXQI01000005.1 GCA_001683845.1 Erythrobacter sp. ANT-B3C2
ACGCGACCACGCGTTGGAGACGCCATGGCGGAAGCACCGGCCGTTCCCCTGCAAAAGGTGCCTCCGTGGTTGGAGCACACGGTGTCCTTGCGGCGTGCGTGGTCCTGGGGCGCGATGGAGCAGTCCTGCTTCGGGCCGATCGACCTGGACGGGCCGGGCCTGCCGTTCCACCACCTCGGGATCGTGCTGGACGGCGGCATGCGCGCCGGTATGCGCGTGGACGGGCGGCGCGAGGACGCCGACATGCACCCCGGCGCGTACACCTGCATTGCGGCGGGTGACGGCGGACGCTTCTGGTGGGACCGGCCGGCGCAGATGGCGTGCTTCTACTTCACCAACAGCGCACTCGCCGCCACGCTCGGCCGGGGCGCGGATGCCGAGGCATGCCCGCACTCCATCCGCAGTGCGGCGGCGCGCACCTCGCCGGTCGTGGTCACCCTGCTGCGCGCACTGCATGTCGATGCCGCGGCGGGATGCCCGCATGGCGGCCTGGTCGGCGACAGCCTGTTCGCCGCGCTCGCCGCGCAGCTGGTGCCGTCGGGCGCGCTTGCCCACGAGGCGCTGGTGGCCACAGTGGGCGATCGCCGGGTGCGCCGCGCCCTGGACTACATCCATACGCATCTGCATGGACCGATGCGCGTGCAGGACATTGCCGAAGCAGCAGCCAGCAGCCCCTTCCATCTGGCGCGCTGCTTTCGCACCGCGCTCGGCTGCAGCTTGTGGCATTACGTCCTGCGCGAACGCGCGCGCCACGCGGCTGTGCTGATGCGTCGCCCCAGCCTGTCCCTGTCGCAGGTGGCAGGCGCCTGCGGCTTCGACACCTACGCCAGCTTCGTCACCGCGGTGCGGCGTGAGTTCGGGATGTCGCCGAAGTCGATGCGTAGCTCCTTCGCTTGACCGTTCTTGGCGGGTCCGCGATGCATTCGCATCGTGGCTGGGCGGAGGCTTGCGCCAGCCCGCCGCGTGACTTGTGGCGCGTGCCGACGACTGGCCGAGGATACGACCGCCTGGCACGGTCTCTTCCGTCCGAATGCCTTGCGAAACGCACTTCCGCACTGGCCCGGATCAGCCTCCGGTCCAGCCGGTCACGCGACCCCCACCACTCGGCGCGCTGCGCTCTTCGGCGCAATGCAAACGCGTCCGAGAGGAGTCGAACAGCTCGCCGCGGCGCGAGTCGTCGGTGACGAGCCTGCCAGCGCCACAGCGAACCGAGTCCGCTACAGGCACGGATGCCGGACGACCCAGCGACCTATGCCTGCTCGAAGTGCGGCAACCACATGAAGGTGAACGCGCCGAACGTGCCCAGCAGGGTCAATGCCACGCTCAATGCCAACACGCCCGCAGCGGTGAACTGCATGCGCCGGCTGCCCGCCTCCGCGTGGAAATACAGTTCGGCGATCGCCAGCGGGCCCAGATAGCACGCGAAGACCCAGAATGCGTCGAACGTGCCATCCAGGTGCGGCGTGTTGCCCTTGGGCCCCTGGTTGATGATCACCCACGCCATCAGGCCGAGGCGCAGGAACCACACGCCGCTGACCAGCAGGAAGGCGCGGATGGCCCAGCGGCGGTGTTCTGCGAAGCGGCGCCTCAGTGCCAGCCGCCATGCCATCACGATCGCGACGAGGATCAGCAAGCCGTTGAGCGTGATGGCGATCGCCGAGACGTCGCTCAAGCGCGAGTCGCGCCCCCACACCATGTAGAAGCCGCTGAGCGCGGCCAGCAAAGACAATGCCATGAACGTCCGCCCTGCCCATCGATGCCAGGACGGAAATCGGCGCAGCACCGGCACCAGCTGCAACAAGCCCAGCACGTTGATGATGGCGGCAGCCAGTACGTGTCCGAGCAAGGCCGCGTTGCCTGGGGTGTCGCCAACGACGTGGCCGGTGATCAAGCGGCTGCCGTCGATGCTGGCGGCATCCGCGCCCGTCAACGGGCGCACCAGGGTCCAAGCGATATAGGCCGCGAACAGCCACTGGCTGGCCAGTGCGGCAAGGAACCAGGCGCGTGCGGACCACGGCAGCAGGCGCGTGCTTGCCCGTGGCGTGGGAAGGGTCGGGGCCATGCAGGGACATCCGGGGTGAAGAGACGCTACCGTGCATGCCTACGCGCCGGTCGTCCTGCCGGATTCCGATTCCGACAACCGATCGTGACTTCTGGATGGGGCATTTGCCGGCCCCGGCCTGCATGCTGGAGATTGTTCCGCATTGGGTTTCCTGATGAATGCCTCGACCTTCGCCCTGCAGGCCACCGCGCTGTGCCTGTCGCTGCTATGGCTGGGGCTGGCATTGGCCGCCCGGCCGCGCTCCCCGCTCAATATCGTGTGGGCGCTGTTCTGCGGCTCCATCGCGATGTCCACGGCGCGCGATCTGATCGGACCGGAGGCTGGGACGTGGTCCGTGCTGCTTGGCGCCGGCGCATGCTTCACCTGCAATGGGTTCTGGCTGGTTGCGCGCGGGCTGTTCCGCGACGGCCGGCCGTTCCTGGCGCCGCACGTGGCTTACGTTGGGCTCGTCGCGGTCCTGATCGTGCTGTCTCAGCGCAATATCGGTGCGCCCGCTGGCCCGGTGCTGGATGAAGTGCTGCGCCTGCTCAGTTCGACGACCCTGGTGCTGGCGTTCTGGGAGGGGGTGCGCGGATGGTCCGCCCAACGCGGCGCAGAGCGCGCGGTGCGCATCGTGTTCTTGGCCGTATACGGCAGCTGCGTCGGCCTGGCCCTGCTGCTGCCGATCGTGCTGGGCTCACCCGCCGGCACTGGCGCAGGAGCGCTCGGCGCAGCGGCTGCGGCCACGACGATCATGTTCGTCACGCAAGCACTGGTTACGTGGCGGCTTCGGCATCCGCTCCAACATGCCGATCAAGCGGGTGCCGCTCCGCAGGTCACGTTGCAAGCTGATGCCCCGGCACGATTGGGCCGTGTTGTCTTGCCGTCCATACCAGGTACTGGCCAGGCACTGATCCGCGACGAGGACGCGGCACTCGCGCAGGTGCTCGAGGGGTACATGCGCGCGCAGCAGCCTTTCCTGCAGTCAGAACTCAAACTCAGCCACCTGGCGCAGGCGCTGGACGTGAGCGAATACCGCATCAGCCGGGCGGTCCACGACGTGCTGGGCCATGCCAACATCAGCCAGTACGTCAATGCCTTCCGCCTTGGACACGCGCAAGCGCTGCTGGCGGATCCCCTCTGCGACGATTGGTCGACCCTGGTGATCGGGCTGGAAAGCGGCTTCGGCTCGCTGGGTGCGTTCCACCGCGCGTTCAAGGCCGCGATGGGATGTCCGCCCGGCGAATACCGCGCGACGCGGCGGGCATCGGATGTCCCAACTGCTGCCTGCGCCGCCCTCTCCCGGTCCTGACGCCCACTCGTAGCGGCTACTCGTCCTCAGTGTCTGCCGACGCGTATCCGCCATGCCGAGGACGACGTCTCGATCTGTTCGTCATAGCCGCCCAGCACCAGCACGTCGCCGTCGTCCAGCAAGGTGGCCGTGGCGAGCTCGTGTGGGCCGTCCAGCTCGCTGGTCAGTGCCAGAAAGCGTCCGATAGCGGTGTCGAAGCGCTCCACCTGCGCCGCGCCGGCGAGCACCAGCACGTCGCCGGAGGGCAGCAGCAACGCGCCAGCGGTCAGTTTGTAGCGCTGCGACAGCATGTCCGGCCCGGATGAGAAGCGGCCCGTCGCGGGGTCGAACAGTTCGGTGCTGCGGTAACGGCCGCTGCGTGGGCCCGCGTCCGAGCCGCCGAGGATCATGACCCGGCCGTCGACGAGTCGCACCGCCGCATGCTTCTGACGCGGAAATGCCATGTCGCCGGTTGGCTCGAACGTACCGGTTTCAGGATCGAAGATCTCCGCCGAACGCAGTACCTCCCCGCGACGCGCATGGATGCCACCTGTGATGAGCACGCGGCCATCGCCAAGTGCCACCGCGGCGTGCGCCAGGCGAGGGCTACCCATCGAAGCGATGGTGGTTGAACGACCAGTCGCCGGGTCGATGATCTCCGCGCTGTCCAGCGGCACCATGTCGGCCGTTTGCCCACCGGTGACCAGCACGCGGCCATCTGCCAGCCTCACCGCCATCGGTACTGCCCGCGCCTGGGCCAAGTTGGCAATCGAACTGAACCTTCCGCTGGCTTCGTCGAACAGCTCAACGCTTGCAGTGACCTCTCGATCGCTCCATCCGCCCAACACCAGGACGCGACCGTCCTCGAGCGCGACCGCGGCATGGCTGTTGCGGGACACGGCCATGGGTGGAAGCGATCGGAACCCACCCGATGCCGGATCGAAAACCTCCACCTCGTCCAAGCTCAGGTCGCAATGTCCGGAACATCCGCCAGTCACCAACACCTTGCCCGACGGCAGGCGGGTCGCCTGGTGGGCTGCGCGCGGCACCGCCATCTCGCCGATGCGGACCACCTGCGCAGACCCGTCCGCGCGCGACGCCGCGGGTTGCGCACCGCATGCACTGGTGGCGAGGATGAGGCCAAGTAACAACATGCGCGAGCGGATGCGTTTCATCGCGGTACGCGTCTTTCCCAATGGGTTTCCGCCGGACTATACGCGCAGACTAGCGAACCGCCTCGCGCGGTGCCTCGCCAGCGCCAACTGCCAAGCTGCGAGTAAAGGGTCGTAAAGGACCGCACGTCGTTTGCAGCACTCGACTACATCTGCCCGCTTTCCCTGCTGTTCGCGTACCCGGCGTGTCCTTCCGCGGGGAGGCACTTCGCATCGCTCCTTGCCGCGCTGTCGACGGGGAACTAGAAAGGGGGCCGGAAGCGGTGACCCACTTCAACTGCTTCGGTCCCACTCGGTCCGCGGCCAAGCTAGCTTCCGATGGTCGAGCATCATGACTCTGCGCACGCGCTACATGCCTCGAAAGCGGTGCAGATGGCTGCGACTGACCGGAAGCACCTCTTGGCTGCCCTTCAAGTGGACGTTCGCGGTCTCGTTGCCGCCCCGCACTATGCGGTCGACCGCACGCAGGTTGACGACCACCCCACGGTGCACCTGTACGAAATCGGCTGGGTCGAGCTTCGCCAGCAACTCCCGCAACGGCGTGCTCACCAGTGCCTCGGCACCCGCACTTCCGTCACCGCGCCAAGCCACCCGGGTGTACTTCGCATCCGAGCGCAGGTAGGCCACGTCCTCCACCGGGACCAAGCGAAGCGCCTGGCCAACACTGACCTGCAGCCACCGCAGCGGCCCCTCGTGGGCGGGTCGGCGTAGCAGGGAGTCGAGGCGATCAAGCAGCATCCCGGCGTCCACCGTCGGTTGCTGCCCGCGCAGGCGCACCTGCAGTCGCACCACCGTATCGGCCAGACGCGCCGCTTCCACCGGCTTGACCAGATAATCCACCGCACCGTGTTCGAAGGCCTGCACCGCGTAGCTGTCGAAGGCGGTGACGAACACCAGGTGCGCGCGCCGGCCGATGGCACGCGCCGCCTCGACACCGGACACGCCGGGCATCTGCACGTCGAGGAAGCACACGTCGGGCACCAGAGCCTCGAACTGCTCCACCGCCTCGCGGCCGTTTCGTACCTCGGCCACCACCTTCAGCTCCGGCCACGCCGCGCCCAGCTGGCGCACCAGCGCGCGACGCAACAGCGGCTCGTCCTCGGCCACCAGCGCGGTGGGCGCAGCGCTCACGTGAGTGCCGCCTGGGCGGGAAAATCCAGCGTCGCCACGGCGCCAATCGGCATCGGTGCCGACAGGCCCAGTCCCGCATCACCGGCGAACGCCAGATGCAGCCGCTCGCGCAGTGTGACCAGACCCGTGCCATGCCCTGCGCCATCACCGGAAAGCCCCACGCCCGTATCGGCAACCTCCACGTGACAGCGTCCCTCGCGCAGCCGCAAACGGACATCGATCCGACCGCCTTCCTCGCTGGGATCGATGCCGTGACGCACCGCGTTTTCCACCAGCGTCAGCACCGACAGTGGCGGGCAGCGAAGATCCTCCGTCCCCTCGTCGGCGTGAAGCGAGTACTGCAGACGGTCGGGCATGCGCATGCGCATCAACTCCAAATAGGACCGCACCAGTGTCAGCTCGCGTCCCAGCGTGGCTTCCGGTTCGTCGACCCGCGGGACCGCCGTGCGCAGGTAGGTGATCAGGCTGTCCAGCACCGGCGTCGCCTGGGGCGAACCCGACGCCACAAGCTCGCGGACGTTGGCCAGCGTATTGAACAGGAAGTGGGGCTGCACCTGGGCCTGCAGCAAGCGCAGGCGTGCCTCGGTCGCGGTGTGCTCAAGCTCGCCGCGCTCACGTTCGAACGCGCGGGCCTGCTCACGGATCGCGCCATCGCGCTGGCGCAGCAACGCCACCATTGCCATCCAAGGCGCGAACAGCAGGCCGCTGACGGTCATCACCACCAGCCCGCTGGTCGCCTCGCCGTTGTCCCAAAACGTGGGCGGCCCCAGTGCGGCCCGCACCTGGTACACCAGCGTCACGGTCAGCGGGATCGCGAGGGCGACCCCCAGCACCTGCAGCACCCAACGCGCCAGCCTGCGTGGCAGGGTTCGGGGCCGTATCGCGAACAACGAGAACACCGCGAACGCCGCCATTCCCACCACCAGCGTGCGCAGCCAGAGCTCCCACTGCGGGATCGTAAAGATCGGAGCCAGCACGAGACCCCATGCCAGCGAGGCGAGCACAGCGGTCGTCAGCTGGCAACGCACCGGTGCCGGGCCAGGCCGGCCATCCTGCAACGGAAGCGTCGCGTCCATGTGGCGATGCTAAACCAGTTGCCCGTCGCCGCCTCAGCGTATCAAGGGCAGCCACAGCATCATGGCCGTTGCAAACACTCCCCAGCCCGTCAGCACGATGGCCCCGCCCATCACCACCACCACCGCGCGCTGCTGCCAGACCCCGCCCCGGGCCCGGGCCCGCAGGTACATTTCCAGCACCGCCAACGGCAGCAGGAACATCGCGTAGCTGGCGAAGCTGAGGAACGGCCCCTTGAAGGTGACGGGATCGAAGCCGACCGCATCCTGATGGTAGGCGAGCCACCCGAAAACGATGAGGCGGAAGAACCATACACCCGACACCGCGATGAACAGCCGCAGCGCCCAGCGCCTGTGCTCATCGATGCGCCGTGTCATCGCCGTGCGCAGCGCCATGAACGCGAATACCAGGATCATCACGGCGTTGAGCGAGATGCCCAAGGAACCACCGAAACCGTCCGCGCTGCGTGACCGCACCAGGAACAGACCTCCCACGGCAAGCGTGACACCAGCCAGCAGGTACATCCGCCCGCTCCAGCGATGCACCATCGGAAAGCGGCGCCGCAAGGGCGGCAGCAACTGCAGCAAGCCGGCGAGCACAACTACCACCGTAAACCCCAAGTGCGTCCCCATCACCAGATTGCCGAAGCCGTCACCGGACACGTAGGCGTGCCGCATCGGCCCGTCATTCCAGGCCTCGGGTGTGCCTGCAAGCAGCAAGCGCCCGTAAAAACTGGCTACGTACACGGCCATCAACAACTGGCCCAGTGCAGCCAAGCCTAGCCATATGCCAGCGGAAAGGCCCAACAGGTGGGTAGAGTCAAGCCGGGTCACCCGCTGGTTGTCCGCAGCCTTGGATACCGTCTGAACCGACATCTCGAGGCTCCCCTCCCGAACTGGAGGCCGAGTGTCGATGGAGCCTCGTGCGTCGCCAATGCTGCTGGTGACGAGCTGCGGATCGAGTGGGACGAACGACGCTTGACGGGGATGGACAGAGGGCGGTCGTCGCTGGACAACCCCAACAGCGCTCTGGCGCTGGCAATCTCGGACCGCCGGCGCAACGCCGATCACCTCGCGACGCAGCCGCACTCATTGAGGGGCTCGCCTCGAGGTGCCCCGAGTCCCGCAGGACATCGCGCAGCAAGGCAATACTCCACGCGACCTGGACGGTGCGTCAGGCTACGCGGACCACACAATCCCGGCCGGTGAGCCGGGCTCCGTCATCGCTCAGTTGTCGGATCGTAGCCGTGAACTAGCGCACTCTCCTCCCGTTCCTGTCGTAGAGAAGTCCGATGTCTACCGTCCCACCGATCGCTCCACGATGATGCGCTCGGCCAGCCACTGGTTGTTCCCGACCTGTCGCGCCTGGACGCGCACGAGGTCGCCGTGCCGCAGGTTCTCCGGGCGGTAGCGACGGCCCTGGTACTCGACCGTGGTACGTGCGTCGTAGGTCATCTGCACGTTGCTGCCGTAGCCCGTCCCGTCGAGGCGGATCACCCGCGCACGCGCGTCGACAAAGGCGACCGAGCCGCGAAGGTCGTTGCCGTAGCCGCCCCCGTACCGGTCGTTGCCATACCGCTCATGGTCGTAGCGGTCACCGCCATAGCCGCCGCCGTACCCAGCGTCGCGGACATTGCGCACGACCTCGATCGAGCGCGCCAGCAGATCGCGCCCGGACTGCGCGACGTCGATGCGGATCACATCGCCGCGCTCCAGGCCTTCGACCGGGTGCTCGCGGCCCTGGTAAAACAGGCGCGTGCGCTGGTCGTAGCGCACCTCCAACTGTTGCCCGCGGCCAGTGCGCGGGTCGTCGACGAGCACAAGGAGGCGGTAGGCGTGGGGATCGACGCCGTCGACGGTGCCCTGCAGCTGGCTGTCGCTCTGCGCGGAGGAGCCCGGCGCGGATTGGCCGTAGCCGCCGGGGTCACCACCATAGCCGCCCGGGGTGACGCAACCGCCGAGGAGCAAGGTGACGCTCGTGGCCAGCAACAGGCGCAAACCGCGGATCGCGTCGTTCATCGCACTACTCCCAAGGTCATGAGAGCGTCATATACACCGATCGCTGGTCGATGCAACCTGGAACGACCTCTGTCACGCTGCTCCGGGACAGCTTCAGATGCCGACCACCAGCGGCGCATGCACGATCCATGCACGATCAGTCTGGAGGCACGTTTCGCTGTAGCGCCGACGGGATCACGTAATCGGTGACGAGGCCCTGCAGCGGGTATCAGACGGGAAACTCGCCGTTGTTGCCGGCGGCGATGGCCACCACCAGCTCCAGCGCCGGCACCACGATCACGAACTGGCGACCGTCGCCTTCGCCAGCGTATCCGCGGTAGTCGCGAACGTCCACGCGGTACTTGTGCAGATGCCAGGCATAGCCGTAGTCGTGTCTGGGTCCGAATGTCGCCTGCCGCGCCACCGTCGCGTCGATTCAGCTCTGGTCGACCAGGCGTTGCCTATTCCATATGCCGCCGTCGAGATAGAGCTGCCCCAGCTTGAGCATGTCGCGCGGACGCATGCGCAGTCCGCCGGCCAGATCGAGGTCGTCGTCGGGCATCAGGTTGAGGTGGTAGCCACGCATCTGCATCGGCCCGGCAATCCATTCCTCGAACACATCTGTCAGGCGGCGCCCGGTGGGGTTGCGCACGACGCCACCCAGCAGATTGATGCCGGCCGAGCAGTACACCGCGCCGTCGCCGCCGGGCGCTCGTGCCATCGGCAGATCCAGAGCAAATTTGTACCAGTCGCGCTGGGCCTGCTGGCCCTGCATTCTGTCTTCGCCGCCCGGGGAGTCGCCATCGTTGTCGTCGCACGCAAGGCCTGACCGCATATCCATCAGGTCTGCGACCGTGATCGCTCGCTATCGGCATCCACGAGTGCGGCATGCGCGTCATACGGAAACAGCGACAGCACCGGCGTCTCCGCGGTGAAATCGGCGCCGTGGTAAATCGCCATGCCCACCAGCAGCGACGCGAAAGACTTGCCGGCGGATCGCGTGTCGTGCGTTTGCTCGCGGGAGGTACCGCGCAGGTAGCTCTCAAACACCAGCTTGCCGCGCCGCGCCACCAACAGCCCGTGCACCGGCGAATCGCCGGGCGCGGGCGCGTCGCTGGACGCGATCTGCCGCTGCAGCGCCAGCATCGGTGCGACCTGCATGTCCACGTCGCCCAGCCACGCAGTCGTCCATCCGTGACCGGCGGGGACCGGCAGGGTATAGGTGTCCTGCGACGCGGCAGGCGTTGTTGCGTAGTAGCCCACCGCATCGTCGCGGTCGCGCCGCGTGAAGGGGAACACACCGATGCCCTGCCAATCGACGCGCAGCTGTCCGGTCTCCTCGTCGAAGCAACCGCTGAGTGCCCAACCGACGCGCTTCGAATCCGTCAGCACGATGGCGTTGCCATCCACGTGCACGTCGTATCGGATGCCGCGACCCAGGTTGTATTCCGGGTTGACCAGGAAGGCGCCCAGGGCACCGTCCCCGGTGGGCTCGATCCGCAGATACTGCGTGACCCGATCCTGCAGCGGATCGAGCTGCGCCGCCGACACCTTCACGTCGCCGCGCGGCAACACCAGCGGCGTGGCGTACGCGCTGCCCAGTGTCTGGCCCGGCGGCTGGATCCACACGCCCTCGATGCTGCCGTCGGCCAGGCGGCCACGGAACTGCCCCTCCCCGCCCGGCATCACGAAGCGACCGCATCGCCCTCCCGCTGGACCGTCGCCGTCACCCCGGCCACGCTGGCCCGCCAAGGCGCCTGTCGCCCGTCCACGGGGAGAACCCCCGGACAGGCGTGGTCCGGACAGCGTCTCGTTGCCCCACAGGCCAATGAGTTCCGACGGTTCGGCGGCGCCGGTAATCGCAGACAGCACCAGCAGCAGAACAAGCAAGGGCAATACTCATCGCGGCACCTTGAGTTGGAGGCAAAGGGACTGGATGCGATGACGGCTCAGTTGGCTTTAGAACCGCTAGGGGCGCGATGCCTGGACCGAACCTCGCTCAGCACGAGGCTGGGAACCAAGGGTGGCAGGGTCAACCGGGATGCGACGAAGCGGCGGGATCGCCGATCAACTGTCAAAATAGCGCGACGAACGCGTTGCCTGCTTCAATGCTCTGCGTTGGCGGTCTGCCACGCCCAGGAACCGGCGCGTCACGTCCGCGTTGGTCGTCGACGAGGAGAAGCTGCTCGCCTGCGACCAGACATCGACCTCACCCCGGCGGAGCGTGGTTCAGCTACCGGAGGCAGTTGTGGTCTTCCCGGAACCAGTCGGGCGCTTCGTCGACGTGGCGTCGCGCGAGGTGGCAGGCGGCAAGCCGCAGGGAGGCCGTTGCGACAGCCTCGAAAAGCGCGACTGCAAGCAAATCAACCATCGACTCGCGAGCGCGGCGACGCAGCACCTAGTAAGGCATGAATGGTCGCTGAAGGAAGTCGGACCGTCTTGCGACAATCCGGCACCGCGCCGTTTCGCGTCCTTCACCGCCGGTGACAGCGCCAGCGACGGGTATGCCCCTACCCGCATCAACGCGCCTGAAGCACGCAAGCGACTAAAGCACCAGGGCGTGGCGGCCCCTGTCGCCCTTCTCCAATCCCCCGAAAACCACCGACCCGGAGTCCTGGTTCCATTCGAACGCCGCGCCGCTGCAGGGATTGCATAGATTCGAGCTGCCGACGACGTGCGCCGCGTCTTTCGGCTGGACGCCCGCGTCTCGCATGGTCACTGTGAGAAGTTCGGCACGCCGCACACCTTCAAGATCGCTTGCCCGCGCCATATAGCTGACGTAGTCGGCGCCCGCCGCCAAGGAGTCGAGCATGGTGCCGACGGGGTTGTACATCCGGACCGCATGCTGCGTCGGCGCGGTGGAAACCCGTCGGACGACATGGCCATCGTGATCAAACCGGCGCCGTAGTGCCATTCACCTGCGAACGCACGAGCGAGGGAGCGCTCGCCATCCGTGACTGGCCGACGCCATGGCGACGGTAACGCCTCGTCGGCCCGTCCAGCCGGGAGCTCGCGCAGGGCAAGGTTGCCGAGGACGAAATGCCGTTTCATCGCCGCTGCCGCAATCATTTTGGTGATCAAGAGGTCCGACGATGCCAGGACGCGGCGCCAGAAGGCGAGGTCACTCTCGAGGAGATCGCGCACAGTGGCGGCCTCGCCCGCGATGGCATGCTGTCGCGCCGTCAACAGGTGCAGCTTCTGGACCTCGATCGCATGCTGATAGCCGGCCATCGGCGCGCGCGGATCGCGTGGAACCGTCTCCCGCCACTCCCGGACGGTGAGCATCCGGCGGTACCGATGGAGGAGCCATTGCTCCGACCCCAGCCACTGCGTGAGGGCATCGGGGTATGCGTCCAACGCCGCCAGGCACGTTGCCGCTTCGATGCATGCCGCAGCGACGGCGGCCACGTCCTGTGTACTTGTCGCGCGATAATCCGTGTCCATGCCTGGAAGCCCGGCGGCAGCCTGCTCACCGGTTGCCACGACAAGACCCTCCAACCACGCCTTGCGCTCCGTACCCAACGCAATGGGATCGTCATCCCTCTCCGCCGCCAGGCCCAATCATGGACATGGCCGTTCGCTACGTCGGGCACATTCGGCCGGTCACTCTCCTTGGCGACCAACCTCTCCTCGCACGCGGAGAGCGGCTCGTCGTTCCAGTTGACGATCACCAGGGGCAGGTACGCCACCACAACGAGCGTCATCAGCACGCCCAAAGCCCAAGCGCCTGCACGGATCATGCGCGCGGCATCCATTTCTTCCTCCCTGGAATCCCCCCAGCCACCACTTGCCGGGGCACGTTAGCGGTGGAGCGTTGACCCCTAGCGGCATGCGGCACACTCTTTTTCCGGAGAGAACCGGGAACTGCGTCCTGCCATGCCCTTGTCAGCGAGCCATTCCCTCTATCTGGGCCTGCCGTTGCTGGGCCTGCAAAACGTCCGGAGCCGGGCTAGCCTGATCAAGCTCGCGCCGATGATCGGCCGCCTGCTGCTGCCACGCCTGCCCGGACGCGGACTGCTGCAACGCCTGCATTGCGCTCTTCATGGCATCCGGATCATCGTGGGGCGCGGCCTGCAGCAGCTGAGCCACGATGGCCGACCTTGCCTCGTCAGCCGACTGCGGTCGAAGCGGCCCCGGTGGGGCGCGCGAGGGCGCGGCGTCCACCTGCAGCCGCATGGGCGGCCGCACAGTCGGGCCGGCGGTGTCCACATCGGTAAAGCGACTGATCACATCGGCGTCGCCGTACGGCTCCCGATGACGCTGGCTCAAAGGCTGCGTTTCTGAAACCGCCGGCCGCAGCTCACGCCGCTGCTGCTCACGCGCTTCCCGTGCCGCAGGCTCGCCTGCCGGCAGGGGCCCGCGCAGGCGGTCGATGCCGTCGAGCACCAGACCGGCCGGTCCGCGCAGGCCCACCGCCGCATCCCGGCGGATGCCTTCGACGTCCTCTCGATACTTCGCGATCATCGGCCCGTAGTCCCGCGCCAGTCCACGGGTTCTTGCGTCGCCCAGCACCGACCGGTCGACGTTGCCGTCGCCGTCCGTGTTGCGGAAGTAGTGCATGTCGTGGGATCCCAGCCCCGCGATGGCCGCGCCCAGCTTGTTGCGTACGTCGAACAAGCGGGTGTCGTCGTTGGCATAGCCCCTGTCCCGCAGCATCGCGATTTCTTGCGGCATCGCGTACACCCTGACCTGCCCGTAGTGCGGACTGGCGGAACTCACCATGTCGGCCGCCGTCACGTGGTTGAGCACGCGATTGCCGCCTTCGGGGATCCTGTAGGTCAGGCTGGCCGCTCCATACGCGTTGAACGTCTCGCCGCGCAGGTCGAAATGGTGGGCGGTGATCTGGGCGAGTGTGCCGCCGAGGGAGTGGCCGGTGACGGTGACTTCTGGAACAAAGCCTCGTCGCTCCGCCTGCTCTTTCGCAATTTCTTCTGCCCGAGACGTCAACGCGATCGCATCAACTGCCTGGATGTTGGCGCGGGCTACGACCATGGCGCCATCCGTCTTGATCAGGTCGTTCCAAGGTTCGCGTTCGAACTCCGTACCGCGATGCGCCACAATCACTTCACTACTGTCCATCCGCTGATAGATCGTGCCCTGGTAGCCGTTGTGCGGGTTGTTGACGTACTCGAGGACCTTGTACGTCACCCCCTCGAGAACGACGTGCTTGTTCACCAGATCCTGCATGTCGCCTTTTCGGTCATAGCTGTGCTCGGCCAACTCCGCATAGTCCTGCGGGGCCATGGTCACGGCGTCCCCTCCTCGGCGTGCAAGGTAATGCTGAATAATTCGCCCCGGATATCGAGTTTGAACCTCTCTTCATCAGGCTCCCCGAAGTCAGGGAAATCTCGCACCCCAGCTGAAGGATACCCACGCTTCCAGTAATAGGTGATCTTGGGCGCGCTCGATGCAATCTCATTCTGGCTTCGACTCAAACTGGCAATGAATTTCGTCTCTCCGTCCGCTCCTGTCGCCTTCAGCTGCACCTGCGCCTGGATCAGGGCCCACCGGCACACCCCACGGCCGTGGTAGTCCTCGTCGAGCATCCCGTCGACATACACGACGCCGGTGTATTCGTTCTCCGCCACGTGCGTCAGCTCGAACGGAATGTCATTGGTGGGTACCGGCGACGAGCGACCTCCCGGATTCTCCTTCGGCGGCGGCAGGCACTCCTTGTTCACAACATCGTACTGCGCCGCGCTGACCATGATCTTGAGCGGTCCCGGGGCATCGTCGATCCGCATCGTCAGGCGATACGCCTGGCGCGGAGCGGGGTTTTCGCGGTACTCGGGCTTGGTCTGGGTGTTCATTGGTTGGCTGCACGCAGTCAGGGGCATCGTCGCCACGCACAGCAGCATGGCGATCGTTTGGAAGGGGCAACGCAGGAGCGAAGGAAACGACATCCTGTCGGCATCTCCGTCAGTCGTAGGCCAGATGGGCTGTAGCGGCACTCTTCCGCTTCCGCCCAGTGTTCCGATTCTTGCTGATTACACCTTAGGCGGTGCCCGTTGGTCCGTGCAAGCCGTCACGGTAGGCCGAAGTGTGTGCCAGCGTGCCGCCGTGGGGGAATTGCCCCACGGCAGCGCCGGGGACCGGGTCACCCTGCTTGGGCACTCTCCCGGGCAAGTGCACCTGCGCTGGGCGCAGCACATACGGCGAGGCGTACCAGGCCGGGCCAGCTCCATGGACATCTCGCCTCAGGCCACGCCACGGCTCCGCCGACTCTCCGCAACGCAAGCAAAAGTGCTCCGCTGCTGCGCAGACCGCCGCCGCCGGCTAGCATTCACCACCTTGCGGCCAAAGTTGCGTCGCCAACCCGGATTGGCGGAGCCACGGCGCACGCCCTGCACACCCCGGAGCCCCCATGCGCGAGACCAGCGTTGCTCTCCAGCCCGGCCTGCGTGGCCGCCTGCATGCCTTCATCGCGCACCCGCGCGTGCAGGCGGGCATCCTCGTCCTGATCGTCGTCAACGCCGTCCTGCTCGGACTGGAGACGTCGCCGCGGGTCATGGCGGCGGCCGGCGACCTTATCCGCTTCGCAGACAGGGCGATCCTGGCGGTCTTCGTCGCGGAGATCGCGATCCGGGTGTACGTGCACCGCGCGCGCTTCTTCCGCGACCCGTGGAGCCTGTTCGACTTTGCCGTGGTCACCATCGCCCTGGTGCCGGCAACGGGTCCGTTCTCGGTACTGCGGGCGCTGCGCGTGCTGCGTGTGCTGCGCGTGCTGACCATCGTGCCGTCGATGCGCCGGGTAGTGGGCGCGCTGCTCGGCGCGGTGCCCGGCCTGCTGTCGATCGGCATGGTGCTGGTGCTGATCTACTACGTGTGCGCCGTGATCGCGACGAACCTGTTCGGCAATGCGTTCCCGGACTGGTTCGGCAACCTGGGACGCTCGTTCTACTCGCTGTTCCAGATCATGACGCTGGAGAGCTGGTCGATGGGAATCTCGCGGCCGGTCATGCAGGAGTTCCCGTATGCGTGGGCGTTTTTCATCCCGTTCATCCTCATCGCCACGTTCACCATGCTCAACCTGTTCATCGGCGTCATCGTCAATGCGATGCAGACAGTGTCCGACGCGGAACACGCCGACACCCTGCATGCGCTGGATCGCACCCAGGACCACATCGAGGCCGACGTGCACGCGGAAGTGCGCGCTCTGCGCGACGAGATCCGCAGCCTGCGCACGCTGCTCGAGACGCGGTCCGGGCAGTGAGCCCGGCAGCGCCCTGCATCGGGAGCTGCATGCGCCTGCCTGGCAGGCACCTGCAGACCATCTGCACCGCTACCGCTACTTGCGGATCACCTGCTGGTGGCCCTGCAGGGCGTCGGAGAGCCCAGGCACGCCGTCCGCACCGGTCGGCACGCTGATGCTGGATCCGGCGAACTCGTCGCCGATCGGCTGCGCCCGCCCGCCCAGGCACTGCGCCAGGAAACCCTCGGCCACCGCGTTGAATGCCTTGCTGTTCTCCGGGCGCGCAAAGCCGTGGCCTTCATCGGGGAACAGCACGTAGGTGACCGGGATGTCGTTGGCGGTCATCGCCTTGACGATCTGGTCGGACTCGTCCTGCTTCACGCGCGGATCGTTGGCCCCCTGGCCGATCAGCAGCGGCTTCGTGATCTGGTCGGCGCGGGTCAGCGGCGAGCGCTCGACCAGCCACTGCCTGCCTTCCTCGGTGCGCGGGTCACCCATGCGCCTGGCCAGCTGCTCGTAGAAGCTGGCCCAGTACGGCGGCACCGTGCTCAGCAGGGTATTGAGGTTGGATGGGCCGACGATGTCGACGCCGCAGGCAAACACATCCGGGGTGAAGGTCAGCCCGGCAAGCGTGGCATAGCCGCCGTAGCTGCCACCCATGATCGCGACCTGGTCGGCCGTGGTCACGCCCTGGTCGACGGCCCACTGCACCGCGTCGAGCAGATCGTCGTGCATCTTGCCGGCCCACTCGCCGTTGCCGGCATTGGTGAAGTCCTTGCCGAAGCCGGTGGATCCGCGGAAGTTCACCGCCAGGACAGCGTAGCCACGGTTGGCCAGCCACTGGTTGTAGGGACTGCATCGTCGCAGCCGCATCGGTCGCCACCGCAGCGGCCCGGTCATGCTCGAAGAGCCGACGGCCTACCACCTCCGCCGTCGCGACCACCACTGCCTCTTCATCCGACGGCAAGGGTGCGGGCAAGGCGATGGCCATGGCCGGTGCGCACGTCGCAACGAACAGGGCCGCGATGGAACCAACGAATAGCCCACCACGATTCGTGGCCCCGGCCTGCGTGCTGGTGCCTATGGATCGCATTGCGTATCCCCTGCCGATCCCCGCACGGATCGTAACCGGCCTCCACGGTCCAGCGCCAATCAGTTGGCCGCACCAAATCGCTGCCCGCGCATGGCCAGGGATCACGAAGCATCTGCACCAAGAAGCCGTGCGACCTCCGCATCCTTCTCCAACCAGATCCCATTGATCCACTGCTGGAACCTTGCGCGCGCCGCGCGCCCGTCGCTAACGGGCCCATCGAGAACCACGCTCGGCAGCGGCCGCTGGCGCACCGAGACATGCACCGCCGGCACGCGGCCGGCCACAAGGTCGATCAACGTCGGGCGGCCGCCGGGATAAGCGATGGTCACGTCGAGGATGCCGTGCAGCGCGTCGCCCATCGCATCCAGCACGTAAGCCACGCCGCCCGCCTTGGGTTTGAGCAGGTGCCGGTACGGCGATGCCTGGCGCGCGTGTTTGCCCGGCGTAAAGCGCGTGCCTTCGACGAAGTTCATCACAGCGATGGGGATCGACCGGAACTTCCCGCAGGCCCGCCGCGTGGCGTCCATGTCGCGTCGGCCAAGCTCCGGATTCTTGGCGACCTGCGCGCGCGTGTGCCGCCCCATGAAGGGGAAGTCCAGCGCCCACCACGCCAGTCCCAGCAGCGGCACCCAGAAAAGCTGCCGCTTGAGGAAGAACCGCAGCAGCGGGATGCGCCGGTTGAAGATCTTCTGCAGCACCACGATGTCGACCCAGCTCTGGTGGTTGGCGAGCACCAGGTAATGACCGTCGATCCGCAGTTTGGCCGCCTCCGAGACATCGAAGCGCGCACCACTGAAGCGGTCGACCAGCCACGTGTTGACCGCGATCCAGCTCTCGGCGATGCCCGTCAACACCGCGTTGCAGGCCAGCCGCATGCGCGGCAAGGGCAGCAGCGCCTTGACCAGCGCCACCGCCAGCAGCGGCGGCACGTGCAGCACGGTGTTGGCCACCATGACGGCCAGGATCAGCACAACGCGAACGGCTGACATCAGGCGCGCCGGCTTGGCTTTCAACGGAGGAGGTGCAAGCTTAGCAGCGGACGTCTCGCCGGATCCACGAGCAGTCCAGTCCTCGCATCACGGGGTGCTTCCGCATGAACCGCTCTCGCCAAGGAATGCCACAAGCGCGCGCGCGGCAGGCGCCTTCAGACCCACCTGCAGATCACCAGCACCGCTACTCCCCTGGCGCCTGATTCGGCCTTCACCGTGCCGAACGGCGCTAAGGGACCACATTGACCCGAGGCGCATCGGCAGCCTCGGTGCGCTGCTTCTCTCATTGAACCAGCCCCTACAACGGTCGGACTCAGAACAGGTCATCCACATGCGCGAAGAACTCGAAGTAGGTCAGATGGTCTTCGTCGCCGATGGCGATACCGGCGTCAGTGCTCTGTGCGAAGTGCGCGAGTCAGACGTGGTCTTGAACATCCCGAACGCAGGCGATGTTGTCCTCCCGCTGTCCGCTGTCCGCTGTCCGCTGTCCGCGATCCGCGCTGCGCATTCGGGCAAGGTCGTGCTGGACCTCGATGAACTGGACACTTCCGTGCGCGAAGCGCTCAATCGCGTGCATGATGCCGAGTATCGGGAGTTTGCCACGTTGGATCCAGCGGACGGAACGCCGACGGCGTGGAGCAAGACCAGAACGTTTAGGCGGTTCGCCAAGAGGGTCAGGAGCACCTATGCGCCACGCAAGAGCGACCCGGACGCCCTTTATCGGGCATCAGAAAATGGTTCCCAGAAAAAATTATGTGGCTGCCGGCCAACCATTTGCAGGAGTCGCCCCAGTCGGATCAGCGCGCATCGGCGTGGCCAAGTCGAGATCGCCTTCCGCAGCTTCGGCTAGGATCGCCATCGCCGCCATCGGTTTGGTCGCCCGCCCGTTCAAGGCGTACCACTGCCGAAGGACATGGATGCGCAGCATCGCAGCCAGTGGGTAGGGCTGGCGGCCCGGGCGGCCCAGCCTCGGGTAGTGCGGTCATTATTGTTGCGCAGTCCAAGCGATTTGCTCAGAGGTTCCCCGAATAAGTGAACCTGCCCTGTCCGATGCGCCGCCGCTGCAGCCGTAAGCTCCCCCGTCAAGCGGACACTTGAAAAGTAGAGCTTCCGACGTGAGTGGTGCGGTACTCGGCGGGTGTCAGCCCACCGAGTGAGTCGTGGGGTCGTTCTTCGTTGTAGTCGATCATCCATCAGTGGGTGGCTTCGCGGACGTCGTCGAGGCGGGCGAAGAGATGCTGGTCGAGCACCTCCTCGCGGAAGGTGCGATTGAAGCGTTCGATGAAAGCGTTCTGATTCGGCTTGCGGGGCTGGATGTACTGCTTGGTCTCAAGAATCAAGCGCAACACGTTTTGAGAAAGTGTCCAGTTCCTCGGCCATCACTTCCTCAGGCGTTCTCCAGCCCAGTGTTTTCCGCGGGCGGCCGTTGAGCAGCCGGGCGATATCGTTGAGGCGGGTCTGGCTCACGCCCGACAGGTCTGTGCCTTTGGGAAGGTACTGGCGAAGCAATCCGTTGGTGTTCTCGTTGCTGCCGCGCTGCCAGGGCGCGTATGGGTCGGCGAACCAGATGTCGATATTCAGCCGCTTGGCCAGCGCTTCATGACAGGCCATCTCGCTGCCGCGGTCATAGGTGAAGCTCTCACGCAGGAACGCAGGCAGCGGCTTCATCTGC
>LXQI01000006.1 GCA_001683845.1 Erythrobacter sp. ANT-B3C2
TCTTCTCCGCCATCGCGCTCGACGCCACCGTCATCCTCTGGCTCTGAGCAACGAGTCCTGACCCTAGGCTTCCCAGCCGCAGCACAAAAGCATTCGCCGCTCTCTTCAAGCGGCTCTGCCATCGCCCGCGAGGGCACAGCCTAAAACCACAGGCCAGCGCCGATGACCCCACAGGCAGAGCGTACTACAACGTCGCCGCTCCGACGATCGCGCAGCCGCCTTGTCATGATGCCAGCCACGTGCAGTTGGCCTGTCTAAACCAAAAAGCCGAGACTGAAGCTCATGGGAACGATTTTCAATGGCACTTTCAAGTCCATGAAAATGGCGATTGAACGGTCCGAACAGCCCAATGATGGCGACGGCAATGGGAACCTGCGCTCACCAGCGTCCGGCGATTGCTGCTCCCAGCACCGGCACGGAGGCGGCTATTCCAGCTCGGCCGCCGGAAATTACGTCCCGCGACCCTGTCACGCTGCCAAGGGCCATTATTGTCCGGAGAACGATCGCAGCAGGATTGACCATAGGCGGCCCAGGTAAGCGCCCCAAGGGCCGACCCCAACCATCGCCAACAGAGGGTCGGGAAAGTAGTTCAAGCAGTGGGACCCCTTTGCACTGTGGCATCAAATGCGCCATGCTGAACTAAATTTCGCGTTGGAAAGGTTATGACAGTGCGCAAGATTGCATTGGCGGCGGCGTTGACCATGGTAGCGGCGCCGGGGCTTGGGCACGACGTTTGGCTGCAGCCGCGGCAATTCTCGATTGCCGCGCCAGCTGCGGTCCCGATCGAGATGTTCGTGGGCCACGGTACCTCACGCGACCGCTGGGGGGTGTCAGAGGACCGGGTTGTCCTCTTCCGGACTATCGGCCCTGACGGCGTGATCGACCGCAAGCGCAGCCTCACGATGGGTAACCCGCGAGGCGATGCCACGGTACGATTCGAGCGTGCCGGCGGATACCTCGTCCTACTGCAATCAAGCTCGGCATTTAGCGGGCTGCCTGCGCGTCGGTTTAATGACTATGTCGCTGAGGAGGGGATCACGCCGATTGCCGCCGACCGGCGGCGCCGGGCCCTACAGGACACCGAAGGCCGCGAGAACTACAGTCGCCGCGCGAAGGCGATCGTCCAGGTCGGCCCGGTCGACCGGGCGTCGATCGAGCGGGTAATCCGGCCGGCCGGCCAATCACTGGAGATCGTGCCGGGGCGCCACCCCATGGCCTTGGGCAAGGACCGGCGCCTCCCCGTGCGCGTGCTGTACCGGGGCCGTCCGCTGAGCGGCACGCTCGTCAAGATCACCAACCTTGCCGCAGATTCGACGCCTGTTGCCACTCGCCGCACCGGAGCTGACGGGCGAGCGGTGTTTCCGATGCCATGGGCAGGGCAGTGGCAGATGAACGTGGTGTGGGCCTCACCGCTGGAGAACGATCCGCGAGCGAATTACGATACAACTTTCGCGAGCCTGACTTTCGCCACGATCAGGTAGCCAAACGGTCTAATAGACTCCGTCGATCTCGCTTGGCAGGCGCGCTTGGGGCGGGTTCAGCAGGAGGCTAGGCTCGTACTCAAGCTGGCTTTCGGCAGCGCGAATGCGATCATACTTGACCTCGGCAGCATCCGCAACGGACGTGCTATCCCGCAAAATCGTCGGCTTTAGGAACACGAACAACGTACGCCGGGTCGTGCTTTCGCGGCGGCTTTTGAAAAGCTCGCCGATGATCGGGAGGTCGCCGAGCACGGGCACCTGACTGCGAACCTGCAGCTGGTCGTCGCTGATCAATCCGCCGAGTACGATGGTCTGTCCGTCATCCGCGAGCACCGTGGTCCGGATTAAGCGGCGGTTGGTGATGAGATCGGCAGCGCCCGCGACCGCGCCCACTAGTGACGAAACCTCCTGGCTGACCTCGAGCCGTACTGTGTCGCCTTCATGGACCCGAGGGATAACCCGCAAAGTGATACCGACGTCTGCCCGCTCGATGGTGGTGAAGGGCGTCGTCGTGTTCCCATCGGTCGCAAAGCTGCCGGTACGGAAGGGCACGTTCTGACCGACTACGATCTCAGCGGGCTGGTTGTCGAGTGTGGTGATGCTGGGGGTCGACAGCAAATTGGCGCGGCTGGATTGTCCCAGCGCCTGGACCAGAACCCCGAAGTCGCCCCGACTGCCGATGTTGCCGGTAAACCCCTCTGAAATGCCGGCAGCGATGGGCGCACCGATAATGGCCAGGATTTGACGCAGTGACACGCCGATGTTGCTGAACGACGTCCCGGCGCCGTTGACCACCCCATCCGCGGCTGCACCAAGGCCCAGTTGGATGCCGAGTTGTTCGGACCGGTCGCCGGTGATCTCGACGATGGCGGCCTCGATCATCACCTGTGGCCGACGCACGTCGAGCTCTGCAATCAGCGGTTCTAGCGCGGCCACTTCCCCGGGCGAGCCGCGAACAACGATCGCGTTGAGCTCCGGAGCCGCTTGCACGGCTAGGGTGTTAGTGGCGAAACCGGCCTGACCTCCGCCTGCATCGTCGGGGAACATCGTGCTCGAAGGGCTTTCGGCCCCTCTGACCGCGGGGTTGTCGGTCAGAGTGGCAAATCCGCCTGCCGGGGAGGTGACCCCGCGAACGGGATTGGCCCCGGACCGGGCTTCGTTCGAGATCCTGCCGCTCAGGGTGCGGGCAACCGGATTGTTGGCTGCCTGCTCGCCCCCCATCAGCCCGCTCAGGATCGCGGTGACGGCCTCGGCGTCGTTGTAGCGCAGCCGGAACACGCGGGTGACCGGTGCTGTGCCGCTTGGGCGATCAAGCACCCGCGCGATCCGGCGCGCTTCCGCAATCGCGCGCGTATCGCCCCGCACGAGGACGATGTTGCTACGCTCGTCAGCCACGGCCCGCGGACCGCCCCCCTCGCCTTCCCCAAGCACGCTTTCTATGGCCGCAGCGACATCGCGAGCAGCGGCATTTTCGAGCGTGATCGTGCTGACCCCCGGGCTGCTGCCGCCGCCATCGAGGCTACGGGCCAGGCTTTCGATACGCGCGACGTTGTCCGCGTAATCCGTGACGACAATGGCGTTAGGATTGGTGACCGGCTCAACACTGCCAAAGGCGGCGGCGATCGGCCGAAAAATGCGCGCCGCGGCTTCCGGCGAGAGCGTGCGCAGACGGATGAGCCGTGTGACCACCTGCCCCGTTGCCGCGCCTGTACTGGGTTCGCGGGCAGCGGTTGCTTGAGGAACGACGCGCCAGGCGCGACCCGAGCGAACGACCGCAAAGCCCTGGCCTCGCAATACGGAAACGAACAGTTCCCAAACGCCGCCGGGCGTCAGCGGTGTTGCCGAGGTGACATTGACCCTTCCGCTGACGCTGGGGTCCAAGATGATGGTCCGACCACTAATTCGTGACACCTGCTGAGCGACGTCGGCGATGTCTACATCGCGCATATTGACGACCACATCGGCCGGCTCCGCCTGCTGGGCGGCAACGGGCATTCCCAAGGCCATGATGATGGCCAGCGATGTGGTCCAATGGAAGATGGATTTCATGCAGGTGACCCTAACGGAATGGAACAGTGAGAGAAATTGGCTGACCGTTACGGAGTAGCTCGACGCGAGCGGTGCCGCTGGACATGGCCCGTGCCATGACCTCGCGCTCGTTAGTGGCGCTGGTAACGGCTGTGCCGTTGACTCGCTGGATGATGTCGCCGGCTCGGATGCCCGCGTTCAACATAGCGGGGGGAGGCGATACGCCGATCCGAAATCCTGTTTCCCCAGCGCTGGCTTGCGGCGGCGCGCCAACCGGTGCCGGCGGAGCTGCGCGCGAAGGGGTAAGGCCCTGCGTCGAGGGCGGGATGAGCGCGCGTATGCCGTCTACCCCGTTGGCAGCGGGTGGCGGTGCTGCGGGGGCCGTTTGATTGAACACCGGCTGCAATGCCGATGCGCCGGATGGAGCCTGGGCTCCGGTAACAGGCGCGCCGTTGCTCTCCGGGTTGAACCCGATCGTCTGGAGCCCATCGGGCATCCGCAAAGTGATCTGTTCTGCTGCGATGGACTCAATGACTCCGCCGCCTACGACCGAGCCGATGCCGTAGTTCGCGACCTTGCCGTCAGCCGTCGCGAGCAGCACCACCGAGGCTTCCATCGGCCGCGCGAGAAAGATCGCTTTCAGGCGCACCGCTCCTTCGCTGGTGGCTGAGCCGGTCACCAACACGGCGGTTCCGAACGGTGCCATTGCGACGAGGGGTGCAATGTCGACAGCGCGGCCGCCGCGCGCCACGACGGGCGCAGCAGCCGGCCCAATGCCCGGATCGCCCGTCAGCCGCCAAGTGAAGTTCGCAAGCGCCAGAGCGACTGAGGCGACGACTGCGCCCGTAAAGATATCGACACTTAACCTGGCTTGGCGCGGCGTCATTGGGTAATTGTTCCCCGATCAACGAAGCCGCGCAAGGTCACAATCGGGGTCGGCTCGCCTGCTGCGCTCACCCGGATAGCAGCCAGCAGCAGATCGGGATCTTCGCTCGCCCCCAATGTTGTTCGCACGCGCCAGCGCCAGCCCAGCATTTCGACCTCAGCGACCGATCCACTCGAGCCCAGCGAAGCTTCGGCCAGGGCATTTTCAGCTACCCACTGCGCCGCGGCACGCCGCTCGAGTGCGTACATTGTATCTATGTGGGACTCCACAGCGCGAACTAGGCTCACCGCAGCAATACCCAGGATGACCAACGCAATCATTGCCTCGATCAGGCTAAAACCATCCTGTCCCGCAGTTTGCTTGCTCACCACAAAATCTCGGATCACGAGGCAGCGGGAGTGGCTGAAAGCAGGCGGGCGGTCATGCCGTCAAACACCACCGTCCACTTACGCTTGTCCTGGGTGATGGTCAGCGTGAACCCTTGCCCGGAGGTGTCTGCACCCAAGGGCAGTAGATCGCTCGCCTCGCTCGTTTGCAAGAATATTCCCGCCGGCAGCGCATGTTGCTTTGCCGTCGCGCTTCCAACCTCGGCTCGCCACTCTCCGCTCTGTTCGTCCCACTCGAGAAAAGCATAGCCCTCCTTGGCGACGGTCAAGGCAAGCGGGCTGCCCCCTATCATCGCCTGATCTGCCGCGAGTTGCAATCTGGCCTCAAGCCGCTTCGCTTCGAGCCTACCGTCCGCGCCATCACCGGAGCCAACGGCCAATACCGAGAGCGAAGTCACGATCGCGATGATCGCGAGCACGACCAGAATCTCGATCAGGGTCATACCCTGTTCGGATGCGGAATGCCGTCTCCTGCGGCCTTGCCCCGTGCTCGCTGCTGCTGTCACCGACCGGAGATCTGGATATCCCCATCCAATCCCTCGCCCCCCGGTTCCCCATCCTTCCCAAACGACATGATCTCGAACGCCGCACCGTTTTTTCCGGGAGAACTATAATTGTAGGGGCGGCCCCAAGGGTCTGTCGGAACCTGATCGAGGTAACCGCCCGGCGACCAGTTCGCCGGCACCGGGGCAGCCGTTGGCCGCGACGACAGCGCCGCCAGCCCCTGCTGCGTGCTGGGGTAATCGCCGTTATCGAGGCGGTACATCTTTAAGGCGGCGGAGATGGTCCTGAGATCTGTATTTGCAACGGCCACCCGCGCTTGGTCTGGACGCCCGATGACATTGGGCACAATCAGCGCGGCCACTAAAGCGATGATGGCCAGCACGACGATCATCTCAATCAGCGTCAGGCCCGCCTGGCCGGCAGGCACTGCAAGCGGGCGGGTCGCAGTGCCTGCCGAGGCAGCGCAACCAGAGCAGTTTTTGCATAAGCAAATCGGATTTGGCGTTCGGCACATAGGTTCGTTATATACGTCGGGAATGGAAAATCCACCGGGCCCCTTATCGAATGCGCCAAATGCGGGCGCTTTCCGCGAACCCTCACCTTTGCGTACGGCGGGGGGAATTTGGTCGCTGGAGGACGATCATCTCGCCAGCATCGAGCAATTCGGGTCCGACCTCTCGGTCGTGCTGGTGCGCACCGAACACGTGTTGATTATAACGGCTCAACTCCCGCCCATTGCGAGCATGGCACGGCGGCGGGCAGCCCTGCCCTTTGCAATCGAGGATCGGATCGCCGAACCGCTCGATGAAGTCCACGTTGCATTAGGTGCGGAAGTCGCGCCTCATACCTTTATTGTCGGGGTCGTTCGGCATGAGCTTATGCGGCAGTGGGTCTTGCGGCTGGCAGAAGCAGGGCTCGACCGTGCAGCATTGGTGCCTGATGCACTCTCGCTGCCAGTCCCCGGTCCCGACACTTGGTCGGTCGACCTCGCTGGCGAGCGAGCGATGGTCCGCTTGCCGGATGGAACCGGCTTTGCCATGCCGTTGGCTCTGTTCACGTCCGCCTGGGAAGCCAATGGGAAGCCGCATGCGATCGCCTATGGCGATACCTTGCCGCCGCAAATGGAAGCGGCCCGGACGGAATTGGAGGTGGAGCCGCTCGCACACCGCTTGCTGGTTCCTGCACTGGACCTCCGACAGGGTCCGTATGCGCGGCCCCGCAAGCCCGTCGACCCACTATGGAGGCGCATTGCGTTCGTAACGGCAACCGGCGCTCTTGCTCACGCCACGATCGCCACCGGCGATACCCTCGCACTGAGCCACATAGCAGGCGAGCGTGAAACCGAAGTTCGCGCACTCGCCGCGACGGTTCAGCCGTCGCTCGTACTTGACCCGGAACTGAGCACGACGGTTAAATCGCTTGCGCCAGCCAGTCAGGCCACCGCTGCGCCGAGCCAGTTCCTGATCCTGATTGACCGAACAGGCGCCGCACTGACCGCGGTCGATATTCCCGTTCTCTGGCGCTCGGTCGCCTTCGATCAGGCTGTAGGCACACTCACAATCGCGGTCGAGACAAGCGATATCGCCGGGCTCCAAAGGGTGTTGCAAGCGCTTACCGCCGCGGGGTTAACGGTCCAGCCGGGGGCCGCAACGACCGACCAGGGCAGTGCTATCGGCAGCTTCACAGTGCTTGCCGGATGATCGTCGAACGGTTCTCCCTGGCCCCGCTCGAGCCATACTGGGGCCGGACCCGCATCTGGTGGAGCGAGCGGAGCCGTCGCGAGCAAATTTTGATTGGTGCCTTTCTGGCCATTTCCATACTGACCTTGCTGATTGTGGCCGTGATCGCTCCACTTCACCAAGTACGCGAGGAGGCACGTGCCGACATCCGAAATGCTGCCATCCTGGAAGCGCGCCTGCGGGGCGCCGGGCCAGATCTGGCTCTGGCCGCGACGGTCAGAAGCGGCACGGCATCAGCCATCCTTGCTGACAGTGCAGCGGCTGCAAGTCTGGGGATCGAGCGAATGGAGCCGGAAGGTGGCAACACCCGCGTCGTGTTGAGTGATGCGCCGTTCGAGCAAGTTATGCGCTGGATCGCGAACATTGAGCAAACCAGCCGGCTACGCGTGCGCGAGGCGGACATCGAACGCAAGGGCGCCGCGGGCATCGTCAGTGCCTCCATCGTGGTAGAGGGTTGATGCAGGAGCCACTGGATCTCGCCACCCTGCGAGCACCCGAAACGCTGGTGCCGCGCCCTCCGGAACGAGTGACGAGCCTGAGCTATTCCTTCGCTCGCGAGTGCGGCGCGCTGGTACGTCAGGAAGGGGACGCTCTGGTGTGCGTCCATCGAACCGATGCTGGGCTGCAGAGCTTGCTCGAGGTACAGCGACTTTATGGTTGCAGCCGCTGGGAAGCGGTTGATGATCAAACGTTTGAGAAGATCCTTCAGGCCGTGTATCGCGAAAGTGCGAGCGTGGCCGCCGACATTGATACGCCGGACGATCTCGACCTGCTGTCGCTGGCCGACAGCGCGGCCGAGGTTGACGACCTCCTCGACACGCGCGACGATTCGCCAGTCATCCGTCTGATCAATGCGCTGCTGCTGCAAGCAATTCGGGAACGGGCCTCCGACATCCACATCGAGACGCAGGAGCGCAGGCTCATCGTCCGTTTCCGCATTGACGGTGTGCTGCGCGAGGTGATCGAACCCAAGCGTGCGCTCGCGCAATTGCTAGTCAGCCGGATTAAGGTGATGGCGCGGCTGGATATCGCCGAGAAACGCATTCCCCAGGATGGCCGGGTGACCCTGAGGATTGGGGGTCACGATATTGACGTGCGCGTGTCGACCATGCCCACACAGCACGGCGAGCGTGTGGTGATGCGATTGCTCGACCGGGGCTCGGTCGAGCTTGATCTGGTGGCACTGGGCATGAACTCGCGGGATGCCGCTTTGCTCGAGCGGCTGCTGGCACGGCCAAATGGCATGCTCTTGGTGAGCGGCCCGACCGGCTCGGGCAAGACGACGACACTTTATGCCGCGCTCAACAGTCTAAATGATCGGCGGCGCAACATCATGACCGTCGAGGACCCGATCGAGTATGAACTGGAGGGCATCGCTCAAACTCAGGTAAATTCACGCATCGACATGAGCTTCGCACGTGGCCTGCGCGCTATTTTGCGACAGGACCCCGACGTAATCATGGTCGGCGAGATTCGTGACCGGGAAACTGCCGAGGTCGCGCTGCAAGCGAGTATGACCGGGCACCTTGTACTCTCCACGCTGCACACCAATTCAGCGGTCGGAAGTATTACTCGGCTGATTGACATCGGGGTGGAGCGGTATCTGCTTGCACCGATGCTGATCGGGCTTCTCGCGCAGCGACTCGTGCGCAAGTTGTGTCCAAAGTGTCGAGTCGAAGGTGTCGCTAGCGCGAGCGAGGCGAGCCTGCTCGACGGGGCAATCGTCGAGGGGGCCACCGTGTGGCGCTCGGCAGGATGCGGCGTCTGTCACAACGAGGGCTATCGCGGACGCACCGGGCTCTATGAGCTTGTTCCTATTAATCGCGATCTCGAATCGCTGATCCACGAGGGTGCGTCCGAGGCGAAACTGGTCGATGCCGCGCGAGCCCTCAGCCCCTCACTGCTCGCTGACGGGGCCGCTAAGATACAAACGGGTGTTACGACCGTCGCTGAAGTTGCACGCGTGGTCAGGGAAGTAGACTGAGCCTGTGCCGGCGTATTCCTATCAGGCAATCGACCCTGCCGGAAAGTCTAAGAGGGGTATCATCGAGGCGAGTACGGTGTCGGGCGCCCGGCAGGCACTTCGCGAGCGAGCGCTACTGCCGCTGTCCGTTGTCGCCACGCATCGATCCGAAGCCGCGAAGGGCAGCGTTGCGGACGGTGGTCCACTCCAGTGGCTGCGCAGCCGTCGCTCGATTTCCAGTCGCGCCCTATCGACCGCGACCAGGCAGCTTGCGACGCTGATCGGAAGTGATGTGCGGATCGAGGAAGCGCTGCGACTGGTCGCAGGGCAGGCTGAGAACGCTGTGCTGAAATCTATTCTGCTCGACGTGCGCGCCGCGGTGCTGGAAGGCTCCAGCTTCGCGAGGGGGCTTGCTCGCCATCAGCAGGCGTTTCCCCAGTATTTCAGAGCGTCCATCGAGGCGGGCGAACGCTCGGGCCGGGTTCCGGAAGTGCTGTCTTACCTCGCCGATTTTGTCGAGGCCCGGCATCGCGCGAACCAGAAAATCCGGCTTGCTCTGCTTTACCCCGCCTTGTTGGCGCTTATTTCGGCGTCGATGATGACGTTGATGATGATTTATGTCGTGCCCGACATCGTCAGGGTTTTTGAGTCGCGCGGATCGGACTTGCCGCTCCTGACCAGGTTGCTGATCGCCTTTAGTGCGTTCCTCTCTAACTTTGGACTGGTGATGCTCGGCCTACTGATTGTAGCTACGGTTTTTGCCCGGCGCGAACTGGCCCGTCCAGAACGACGACTGGCATTCGATCGTGCCGTCGCGACGCGCCGGCCAATGGCAAAGTTCAGCCGCCAAGCAAATTCGGCCCGCTTCGCCGCGACGCTGGCCACGCTTGTGCAAAGCCGGGTCCCATTGCTCGATGCGCTGATAGCGGCCGCGGCCGTGATCCCCAATCGCTACACGCAAAGGCAGGCGGAAAGGGTCGCGGCTCGCGTGCGCGAAGGGGACAGCGTGCACCGCGCGATGGCCGAAGCAGCAATCTTCCCATCGATGCTGGTGGCCATCGTCGCCAGTGGCGAGACAGGGGGGCAATTGGGCCCTGCCCTGGGCCGGGCTGCGGCCGAGCTCGACCGCGACGTCGAGGCGCAGGTCGCGGTGATCGTATCGCTGGTGGAACCGGCCGTGCTGCTACTAATGGGCGGGCTGGTGTTGCTGATGGTCATGGCCATCCTGCTGCCGATTATAGGTCTGAACGATTTGGCTATCTCCTAAGCCGCGGTTTCTTCCCGATCATTCGATCTTCGTGTCATAGCGCAGACCTGCAAAGAAAGGGACGTAGCGTACCGCAGCGGCCGTCGGCCACAGGCTTAACGCGCCGTTGGGCGCCAAACGGACCTCGAGCAGGCGCTCGCGGGTACCGATGGCGGTCGTTGACCCGGCACTTGTGGTTGCATTCGGCGCGATGGAGAAGGTTGACGCCGGCAGCTCGGCAGCCGGGGATGCCCCTACTTTCAGGAAACAGGTTGCCGGAGACAGCCGAAGCGAACCCTCTGCCATTTGCGAGGCCCCGCCAAGCACAAGCCGTTCGAAGTCGACTTCGGCAAGAAAGCGGCAGTCGACCGGCAGGTTCGGGGCGAACGCCGCCAGCATGCCGTCGTCCAGCTGACCCGAGACATTGCGAAAACGGAATGAGCTCCCAGCCTTTGTCGCCAATCCAGCAAGGTCGGTGCCGCCGCCCGTCATGCGGAAGTCGGCGCTGAAGCTCAGCTCTGCGACAGAGGCAATCGGCGCGAAGTTCCACTCGATCCGCATGGTCGACGCGATGACGGCCTCGCCGTTCCAGATTGTCCCGCCGACCCGCAGTCTGTCGCTTTCCGGCAAGACCATGCGAGCGGGAATTAGCGCGATCAAGCCAATCAGATATGCTATCGCTGCCGTAGCGACGAATATGGTTCTTCGCCTGCGGATCTGGCGCCGCACCACTGGGGTTTGCTGTGATGCTAATGGATCGACGTCTGCTGCTGCGATCCGTGCCGTCAGTCCTGGTTGCATCATCTGTTCCATCACTGTGGACGCCGGCTCACGCGGCCCGAGCGAATCTCCCGGCCGCGCTGCTCATCCCGAAGAGCGGACCGCACGCCGCGCTTGGCCGCAGCATGGAACGAGCAGCGATCATGGCGCAAGGCGAAAGCGACAGCAGGGCGCTAATGGTCTACGACACCGGAGGGAATCCTGCTGGCGCAGCAGTTGCCGCTCGATCCGCTCGGCGGGCTGGCGCGGCCGTTATTCTGGGTCCCGTTTTTTCGGCCGAGGTGCCGGCGGTGCTTGCGATTGTCGGATCCGGGCTGCCGGTGGTGACATTCAGCAACGACCTCGCGCTGCTGGAACGGGGCGCGTTCTTGCTCGGCATCACAGCTGGGCAGGTCGTTGCCGCGATTTTGGCTTATGCAGCCCGGCGGGGCGTCCGCCGCATCGCTATTGGCGGATCGCCCGATACGTGGGGAGAGCAGGCCCGTGCTGCAGCTATGATCAGCGCAAGCTCGTTGGGATTGAGCAGCTATTTGCTACCTGCAGGAGAGCTGAAGCAACTGGGTCCGGCCGCAAGCTCATCGGAAGACGCCCTGCCCGATGCCGTACTGATGACGAGCGCGGCGGACATGCTGTCAATGGCGCCCGCCGCCGCTGCCCAAGGGGTGCAGCTGCTGGGCTCGCCTTTAGATCTGGATCTCGACCCCGATGAGTTGCGCGTGCTCGATGGCGCGTGGCTTGCCGCACCCGATCCGGCGCGTTTCGCCGGCTTTGCCCGCACGTTCGAGGATCGCAACGGCTCGCCTCCTGGAACTATCGCCGGGCTCGCGTTTGATGCGGTAAACATCGTTCAGCAGGTGCGGCTTGGCGGCGGTTTGGACCGTTCGGGCATTCTCGCCGCCGATGGATTTAGGGCGGTTTGCGGCGATGTACGCTTCCGCGATAACGGCAGCGCAGCTCGTGCTTTAGCCATCCTAACGGTGGCGAATGGCGGCCTCCGAACGGTCGCTGCTGCGGCCATGGTGTAAGCGCACAAGTATGACGGCTGCAACGCGGCGAGCGATCTCAGCCGACAGCGGGTTTACACTGATCGAGCTGTTGGTGGCGCTCGCGCTGTTTGCCTTGATCTCTCTGGCAGGAGTCAGTCTGATCGAAACAACCCTCGGTGTGCAGCAGCGGACCGACGGACGCTCTGAGCGCCTGGCCGAAATCCAGCGGGCGCTATACCTCGTTACCGTGGACCTTGAACAGCTGACCGCCGGCCCCCTGCCCGATCCGGCAATGCTAAGCTTCCAGCGCGCGAGCAGCGGCGGCGACTATTCTGTGAGCTATTATCTGGCAGACGGGGCCGTGCACCGTGTCGCGGCCGGAACAGACAGGATCATACTATCGAACATCTCGGTGGTCGAGTGGCGGTTCTTCAAGAATGGCGCCTGGACTGACCAACCCTCGTCTCAAGAAGCTCCACAACGGCCGAGCGGCGTCGAGCTTGTGCTGCAGTTGGACCGGAGCACGGCATTTGTCGGGGGCACCCTGCGGCGGGTCATTGAGCTGCCCGCCGAGCCATGATTCACTTGCCAGCTGACAACCCAAACTCGCGCAAGGGCCGCGAGCAGGGCATGATCCTGATTAACGTGCTGGTTATAGTGATGCTGGCTACATCCGTGCTCACTATCATGCTCGTCGCCGAGGAGAGCCATCTCGAGCGCAGCTTCCGGCTGCGGGCAGCTGCGCAGGCTATGGCGTATGCCCGTGGCGGCGAACTTTCGGCCATTGTCGCGCTGCGCCGCGATCTGGCTGCCGGGAACACCGCCGATAGTCTGGACGAGCCGTGGGCGAACATCAACGACCAAAGCGTCGCCATCGAAGGTGGACAGTTCACCTTCGCCGTGGTTGACGCTCAGGCACGCTTTAACCTGAATTCGCTGATCCGTCGCGATGTTGCGTCTCGTTCGACGCTGGACCAGGTTGTTCTGGCCGCACAGCTATCGGGCGATGTGGCGGAACGGATCGCAATACTTATTGAATTTGGAGGGCCGATCAATGACCTAACCGACCTTCAGGTCATCGGCTTAGACCACCGTGAACTTTCCCGGCTGGCGCAGTTCTCCACAGCCCTGCCCACGCCGACCGATGTTAACCTCAATACTGCAAGTGAGGACCTGATCGCGATCCTGCTGGGAAATCCGGCGGCCGCCCGCACGCTAGTAGGCATGAGGAACCGCACAGGAGGACTCCATTCGGCATCTTTCGCATCTGCATCGATTCTCCTTCCGCCGGGAGGTACCCTGACGTCGGAGTACTTCTGGTCGCGCGCCAAGGTGACGATGGGCGAAACCTCTCAACAGCTCACCAGTCTCCTACACCGAAGGGTCGTGGATGGAACGCCGCAGGTAGTAGCCATGAGGAGATGGCGGGGAACTCCGCCAGTGCAGGCTCCGACGCTAAATTAGCCTAACCGGCGGGCACAGGCGGAACCGTGCCTTAGCAAGAACAAGGGCGGCGCATGGTGCGCCGCCCTTGTCGATCAGGTCACTCCGTTGTCCAGCGGATCACTTGCAGGAGCCAGCGGCGGCACGCTGGAAGCGGTTGGATCCACAGGTTCGCCCGTTGCCGGAGCATTGAAGATTGCTGCAAACGCAGATCCGAACATGCTCTGAAACGTTCCGGCGACCGGGGGCGGCGTGGGGCTTGGAGTTGCTGTAGGTGGTGGAGGGTTGTCACGGTCGTTCCCTCCACCGCCACAAGCTGCCAGCGAACTGGCGAGAACGACGCTTCCGCCGAGCCTCAGCATGGTTTTCATGCGCATGGTGCCAATTCCTTTCATCAGGGCTGCGCAGGCTTGGCGGCAGCCGCGTCGCGGGCCGAATTCGGCGAACCCGGGATCGGCGTGTTCAGGTACGGGAACCCGGGCCGCAGATCACGTGCCGAAATGGGCGCGCCATCCGTGAAGGGCACATTGCCGACCGGAGCATTTTCCGGCTTGCACAAGCCAAGGTCGGTTGGTGTGCCATTAATCGGGACAGGGTGACAGAGCCGTCCCATTGCAACCCGCAGCACAATATCGATAATGTCATCACCCGGACGGCGCCCGTTCGGGAAGCCGGCAAGGTCGTCCGCCACAACACCGAGGTTTTTCTGGCTTGCGCGCGGTGTCGGCGCGATGGCGGTATTCAACCGAAGCATTTCCGACGCAGTGACTCTCGCCTGCCTATTCAAGGACGTAATCCCTGTCAAAAACGTCGCAACCAGATCGTTCCGCGGGAAGTTATTCGGGGCAAGATTAGCGATATTGGTGCCCAGCGTTGCATTGACGGGACCCCGGAACAGGCTGTCGAGAATGGCCGGGAATGTTGGATTGGTAACGAAATCGGCCAGCGCGGCATCCCCCATCGGCTCTGCCGCGTTAAACAGATCCTTTCTGTTCAATCCGATCACCACTTCGTTGGTCAGCGGCATGCCAAGTCTGGAGACCTGCACGAATGCTCCGCCATCGACTGTCGGCATGCTGTAAGTCGGCGTGGGATCCAGTATCCGAGCCTGTGGCAAGCTTGCCGTCGACCACGCGCCGATGACACCGTTGCCCGAACCGGTAAGGCAGGAAATCGGCAGTTCGAGAGCGATGCTCGTAATATTGTACTCGCCAACCAGAGAGTCATTCTCGCGGCTCTGGGTAATCCCGCCCGGGAAACCACCACCATCATTGGCGAACGGAGCACTGTCGCCTTCAATCGGCACGTAGTTCACCAGATCAAAAGTTTCCCCCAGGTTGAACGCAAAAGCTTCCTCACGCTGTCCGACGAACATTCGACCGCCCGCTGAACAACCGGGGACGCTGACGTTGTACATGAACTGGTTCGCGTAAGCTTCGTACGTTGGCACCGTCTTGTTGCCAATATTGTCGATCGGCTTGGGAAAGCTGGTTCCGCCGCCAGCTGAATTGGTGATGCTCGCGCGGGTACCACTGCGCCGGTCACCGGAAATCTGCGTAACAGTATAGGATTCGAGTTCGTTCTGGTTCGGATCCTCTGGTGCGGTTATAGGACCAACGGCCCGGAGCGGAACGGTGACGTCCTTCCCCCCAATATTGAGCGCAATCCCGTTCCCGCCGCGAAGCGAGTTCGTGAACCTGAATGAATAGGTCAGGTTCTCGACGGCATCCCCATCATTGTCGATGTGGATTTCGTAAAGAGCGTCCGGGTCCATCGTAAAATAGCTCGGTCCAGAGCCCGGGAACTGAATGGGTTGGAAGTTGGCGATGATCGTTACAAAATCCTCACGTCCCGGCTCATAGCTGCGAAACATGTAAAAATCGGTGTTATCTACCTTCGGATATTTAGAAATGTTGGGAGCCTCACGATGGCTCGAGGCGATCGTCGCGCCGCTCGGGATGACGCACATCGCGCCCGCTGCGGTTCCCAATGCAAGCTTTCTTAAAGTAGACATGTCCATACTCCTAATTACTATAGATTTCCGGCAGTGCATTTCGCATTAATCTGAAGTCCGTAGCCATCAGGGCCCAGAGAACAATAAAGATCTCTTCTCTGCCTCAGTCACTACGCTGACTCTGCTATCCGATAATTCATCCATCGCAAATTTGGACTGGGCGCTGTCCAATACCTGTTGCCACGTCCAATCGCCAGAACCGAGCGCGAGTACCGTCGTCTCTCCGGCAATAGATAGGTAGATCAGCCTTGGCCCACCCTGTATTTGGGAGCGACAAGCCTCCGATGAAGCCTCGATGGTCGTCGCAATCGTGATCATGATGGCGTCGACCGCCGCTTTGGAGAGTTGCTGATCCGGCTCGACCCATGTTTGGCTCCAAAGCGCTATCGCGTTCGCCACCGAGCGCCGGCTCTGGGGAATGGACGGAATCTCTCGTTGTACTTGCTGACTGATCTGCAGCGCAACCTGGACCGGGTAAGTAAGGTCGCACCTGCCCGCCGCCTGCATATCCGCATACTCGAGCAACCCAATCACGGTGGTGGACACCTCCGGTCGCTCGATCACGGGAGGAGGAACCACCTCCGGTTGGGGGGGCGTGGGTTCTACCTCCCGCGGTTGCGGCACGCTGTCCGGGTCCGGAGCCGGGGGACCCGGCTCTGTAACGTCGAAGGTGGCAATCGCTTGCTTGGGAGGCTCCTCTAGTCCTGTCGTCCTCGTCAGAGCCAACACGAGAAACAGAGCATGCAAACCCACGGCCGCTGACGCCGCGCCCATGCGCCCCCGGGCGCCTTGGCCCCCGTAGCGTTCGGTCAGGGCGGCCATTCATCATGCCCCCGTCCTGAATGCAAACGACGGGCAGCTCTCCTGCAGCCCGCGCTTATCGCATCCCTGCTCAATCTGCACGCCGTGTCGCCCCGACAGGCTATAAGGTCGTTCAGAACGCAAGGCGCGCGCCTGCAGTTATGGCATGAATTTCACGCCCGCCGTTAAAGTCAAACTGAGCCTCATAATCGAAAACGACAGCGAAGGGCCCACCACCAGTCACGTCGAGTGAGGCACCCGCATTGTAATAATCGCGGTCGAATGCAGTCCCGGTAAACGGAAAGGAGCCTGTTCCGATCGAATTGGAAAGGAAATTGGCAGTAATGATAGCGGGATCGTCCCGGAACTCATGATACCAGCCGCCGCGTATCTCGGGCCGAAAAACGACATTGCCGTCGCTGACTCCAAAGCCGAGCCGCGCGCCGACATTACTGCGGAGGGACTCCCGCTCCTGACGAAGGACGTTCAGCGCCGCGACCGAACCCCCGGCTTCGCTGAACCCGTCGATTTTGACCTCAGCGTAGCGGATAGCCGCAAACGGTTCGAATCTCACTGCGCCCAATGCGATCGACAGACCGGCACTAGCCCCACCAGCCCAAACCTCTCCGTCAGTCTGCCCGGTCGGCTGTGCCGAGAAGCCACCGAATGATAGCGAGCGCGTCAGATCGAATTTAACATCGGTGTAGCTTCCCCATGCATCGAGAAACACCGGACCGAGCGAAGCCGTGCCGTAAACGCCTGTAAACCAACTCTCAACCCCGCTCCGCTGGCTTAACGGAGTGAGTCGTACTGCCGAATTGCTGTATCCGCCGAAAACACCCAGCGCCGATGCCTCACCAATCCTGACATCGAGGCCGCCGAGCCCATGAAAACCATGAAAGTCAAATTCAGGGCGATCCACAGCCTGTTCGAAGCTACCTTCGCGACCGCCGCCGGCGATCCAGGCGCCGACCCGCCCCTGGCTATCGAGCATTGCAGTCGAGCCGTCAGGCATTATGCCGCCACCGCGCACAGATCGTGCATACCGCAGGATTGTCGTCTCGCTCACTTCTGCAGCGTTTAACGCAATCTCCGTCAACGGAGAGAAGGCGGCGGGGGATAAAGCGCTCAGGGCCGCTGATTGAGCCCCCGGCGTGGCGAACAAGTTGTCGATCCCGTTGAGGAGAGCTAGCGTATCGCCCCTGGGGATGCCGACAAACTGGTCGATCTGCCCACCAACAGCGACTTGGTTGGCAGTAGTCCCCATCGTGGCGAACGGCGCCAGAGCAATGGCCAGGCCTTCGTAAAGCATGTTGCCGCCCAGAGCGCCAATCAATGTGGCAGCACCAGTGGTCAGGTTGATGCTGTAAAGCGATGTCACCCGCGTGCCCGGGCTGGTCATCGTCGCAAGCGCCGTGCCTTCGCGGCTAATGTCAAACCCGACGTTTCCAAGCGTGGTAACGTTCGTGGAACCCACCGAGAACAGCGTCCCGGTGTTCGGCCCGGCCGTCGCGTTACCCTGGGTCGCCAGCTGCGCCGGCGCAAGCGCCCCGCGCGTATCAATAACGTAAAGCGTCGTCGAGGTCGCCCCAACGACAGGATTGGTGTAGGCCGCACCAGCAACGTTCACGATCGCGCCGGAAAGAGGATCCCCGGCCGCATAGGCGAGCGTGCCATCCACGGCGACCAGCGCCCCCGTGTCAGGATGAACCCGAAAGTTTTGACGGGTCTGCGTAACAACCCGAAGGCGATCCACTGTCGGATTGAAATCGAAGCCAACGCCTCCAATAGTCGGCGTTGCCGGCGTAGCGCCCACCTTTGTCGCCGCGCCCGTTCGGGTGTTCACGACATAAAGCTGCCCCACGTTACTCATCGCATAAAGAACACGAGGCGAGGACGAACGATAATCTATGGCCGCGATCGTGGTAAGCGGGTCGAGGCCAGTGACAGCAACCGACGAAACAACCACTCCAGGCGCAGTCGCCTGGAACGTGACGATCGTGTTGCCGTCCCTCACGGTCTGAACCGTTTGGGCCTGAGCTCCCGAAAAGGCAGTAACCAAAGCCACTGCAGCGACACCAACCAGCCAACGTTGAATCATAATCGCTTACCCCACCTGTTTGCTTGAAACCGCTAATTGTCGGTTTGAGTGCCGGCAAGCGTCGGTGTCAATGTTCTTTACGACGCCCGGCGAGGGAAGGATGCAAGGGCGGCTAAATAATTGTGATAGCTGCGGTTCAGCCCAGGGCTTGCTCACCGACGTTGGGAGGATTGCTGACATGCCTCCACTGGAAAGCGTTTGGCCGATCGCGTCGCCGGGGCTGCACGCCGCCTTGGGTCTGTCCCTCGGTCTAGTCGTCGGAAGCTACCTTGCAACGGTCTTCGTTCGATGGCCCGAAGGGGACACCGCCGCAGGCTTTTCAAGGTCACGTTGCGACAGCTGCGGCCGTCAGCTTCGTTGGTACGAGATCGTGCCATTGCTCTCGTTCTTCGTACTGCAGGGCCGGTGCCGTTCCTGTCAGGCACGCATTGGCCGAACGCATCTCGTTTTCGAACTCCTGTGCGGCGCGGCCGGAGCGTTCCTTTTTGCTTCAGGCAACGCGGGCTTGGCACCCATCATCTGGCTGTTAATCGCACTAGCCTTCTTCGACGCGACTTATTTTTGGCTGCCCAACGCTCTCGTGATCGCACTGGGCCTAGCTTCTATCTTGGCACCACCGTGGCAGGAGGACTCCTCCTACGTAGCACGGCTCTGGGGCGGGGCAATCGGCTTTACTTCGCTCTGGTTCATCTCAGCGGCACATCGATCTGTCCGCAAACGAGAGGGGCTTGGCCGAGGCGATGCAAAGATGTTTGGGGCAATTGGCTTGTGGACTGGTCTTCTCGGCCTGCCGACACTGCTGCTCTTGGCCTGCCTGATTGGGCTTGTAGACGCGCTACGGCGGCTAACAGGCGGGGCAGACGCGCGCACTGTTCATCTTCCTTTCGGGACGTACTTGGCTGTCGGGACAATCATGATGGTACTGCTGAAATCGCAAATTGCATGAAACTAGCAGGCTGAGCTGCAGCCGGTTCTAGGGACATCGGGATAAGGTGCTTCGGGACCGGAGGGTATAATGCCACGGCTGTTGTTCCGCCGAGAGTTCAAGCTCGGATCGGTGAAGCTGGCACGAGAGCGCAGGGTGTCGGTAGCGCAGGCCGCTCGCGATTGGGACCTGCATGAGAAGGTGCTGCGCAACTGAGTTCGCAGCCACGAGGCTGACCGGGGATCGGCATTGCACGGCAACGGCGTGATAAGTCCGATGAGCAGGAGATTGAGCGGCTGCGCCGTGAGTTTGCCAGAATGAAGGCGGAGCGTGACATGTAAAAAAGAATTGCGCCGGCCTACTTTCCGAACGGCTCGCTATGAAGATCGCCTTCGGTGCGAAGCACCGGGGGATCTGGCCGGTATCGTGGATCTGCGAAGCACTCGAAGTTCCGCGCAGCGGCTTTCATGCCTGGCTGATCCGGGCACCCAGCGCGCGCGCCCGCAGCGACGAGGAGTTCGGTGCCAGGGTCCCCGCAAGCTTCATCTCCAGCTATCGGATGTACGATGCGCGCCGCGCCTGGCACGATCTTTTAGCCGGAGGGCCTTCATGCAGCGTGCATAGTGACGAGCGGCTGATGCGTGTTCACAGCCTGAAGGCCCGTCTACGGCGTCGCGGGCTGCCGAACGAACACGGCATACGCTCAGTTATCGCCGACAACGTGCTCGATCGCCAGTTCACGGCCGGCACCCGACCAGAAGTGGATCGCCGACTTCACTTACATCTGGACCGCCGAAGAATGGCCGTACGCCGCCGCGGTGATCGACCTGTCCTCAAGTGGTCGGCTGTCGATGAGCGATACCATGACGGCTCGTCACCGACGCGCTGATGATGGCGATCTGGCGGCAGGGCAAGCCCGGTACGCTACTGCATCACTCCGACCAGGGTTAGCGAATATATTAGCGAGCAGTTCCAGCGGCCGATGGCCGCCAACGGCGTCACCTCCTCGATGAGCCGGTCAGGCAACATCTGAGCTCTTCTCTTCACTGAAGACCGGAACGGATCGCGCGAAAACCTACCGCACGCGCAACCACGCAAGGCAGGACGTGTTCGATTACATCGAGCGCTTCTACAAACCCATGCCCATGCACTCGATCCTGAGCTATCTTAGCCCCTTGGACCTCGAGCGGCGGGCGCAGGTAGCTTAACCCGATGGCCGCGAGTCTGGCAGCAGCTCCCATAGCGTGTTCCCCACTGCGCATCTTCATAATTCTTGTTTTCAGCCTCGCGCCTTGAACCGGGCGCCCGATTATTGTAGCTTTCCCCAAAGGGTCTGCTGCACTAATAACGAATGAAGTGCGAGATTCCCTCACCAGCATAGCCTTCAATGCACTCGATCGTAGGGGCGCGACTTACAGCCTGTGCAACTTGCAGGCACTCGGCTCAACGCTCAATCCAAGTTTTCTTTCTAAACACTCGGTAGCCCCGCTGAATTTAATCGATGGTGTTCTGACCGTCGGCATGGTCGATGTGGAGGACCACCAGGCCATCGCAGCACTAAAGTTCGCAACCGGGCTCGAGATCGCACCGGTCCCGATGCAGCGGCGAGACGTTCACCGGCGCCTGGCCTCGATCCACCCAACGCAAGCCCCTGCTTCTCTTTGTTCATCTTCTCCGCAGCGCAAGGTGGACCCTACTCGAGGCGAGCTCACGCTCACACTGCCACAGGGCATCGTGGCGTACAACGGTGCGAGCTTAGTCGACCTTGTCGGCGATTGGCTCGGATCACGGCCGCGAGCAGAGGCGCCGCTAGTGTGGTTGGGCCGGTTGCTGGCGGCAGGTTTCACGCCGGCCGAAGCCGGAACCATCATAACTCAGGCACATGGCCGAGGCGTTTGCTTGCCGGCCGGCGACTTGGCAGCGGCTGAGGGGCTGAGCAAAGGCCAGAACCTCGAGGCGGCCCTTGCGCAAGCCGCTGTTTCGCCGTGGCTCAAGTTCGCACTGGCATGCGCCCATGAAGGGGCGGACCAGGCCACGATCGTTGTGAAGCTGTCCGACTGTGAAGCTGCGATGGCCCACGGGCGCAGCGAAGCACGGAGGCTGGTCTTGGAGCTTGCCGCCTGGACAGTCCCGGCGCTGATCGCGTGGCGAAGCATCTCGCTGTCCGCCTGCGCGTTGATCGCGGCGGGGATCGTATTGATCTGGGTCAACATTCGCGCCGTTGTTCGTGATCGACCAAACAACGATGTGGTTCGGGCGGCCGTCCTAGAGATCATCTCTGCCCTTGCCCGACTCGGCATGCTGGACTCAGTGGCAATCAGGATTGGTCTCGTTCGCTTGAACTCGCTGGCGCCCACGTGGGGCCAACTGCCCGACGAACGCGAAGGCCTAGCGCGCGCGCTGGCTTTACCGCCCCTCACGGCGGCACTGCTTGAGCGCGGCGATTTGGCAGAGGCAGCGGCTCGCACCGCATATCAGTGCCGTGAGCGCGCGAAGCAGATCCTCGAGCGAACACGCTGGCTGGTCCGGTGCTCCGGCATCCTGCTGGTGGGCACCGCGACCACCCTGTTGCTCACCTGATGGAAACAGGCATCGTGGCACTGCGGATAGACCGGGAGGGCTTCGTCGCCTTGCGCGACGAGGCCGAAATTTTCGTCATCAGGCGCGGCGATCCGGCGGATTGGGAGGTGGTCCGCAGGCTCGCCGTAGGGCAGCGCTGGCTGGCTGTCCATGTCCCTGACTGGGCCGCGCTGCAGGTCGCCCTGCCGGCGCGGACGCGCAAACGTCGCGAATTGCGGGAAATGCTGCGCGATGCCGCTCCGGTGCTGCCAGAGGAGCTTGTATGGACCAGCCCGCGGTCGCTTGATGATGGCAAGGCGGGCGTATCGGTCGTACGCCGCCTTTGGCTTGATGATCATTGCGTGGAAGTCGAAACAGAGATGCCGATGGCGCTGCACGTCATTGTCGAGCCGACAGGAGATCCGCTTCGCTACCGATCGCCCGCCGTCCGCCTCCGCAACAGGCTGACGGCCACGATCGTCTCGGGATCGCTCTTGGTCAGCGCCATCGCGCTGGCCCTGACCGCCAGAGGCACGCCGCCTTCCGAACAACTGCTCGGGTTTACCGGACTGGGCGCTACGCCGAGCGTGTCGGCGACTCTGCTGAAGCTGGGCTTCAGCGCGCCGGCAGGGACTCGTCTTGTGGCCATCTCAGCCGACCCCTCCGGCAGTGTCGCCCTCGAACTTGATGCCCCTGATCCTAACATCGTGCATCGGGTAATGGCCGGCCAGCGCTCGCTCGGTCGATGGACGCAGACCCGCCAAGTTCGCCGCGCCGACGCCAGCTACCGAGTGACTTACCGCGCCAGCCCTGTTGGCACAGTTCGCGGCCACCACCTCGTCCTGCCGTTGGCTGCCCGCTCGCCTGGGGAAGCGATTACACTTGCAACCAGCATTCTCAGCGAGCATGCGCGCGCCGGAAGGGTCGAACTGCAGCTCACACGAGGCTCGGCAAGCGCCAGCAACCCGCTCGTCTTCGGCGTCTCCCTGGCCGGCCCACAAGCAAGCGTCCTGGCGCTGGCGGATCGGATCCAAAGTGGCACGCCTGCAATCCGGATCGACAACTGGCGGCTGCAGCCCGACCCCACTGGAGTGCGCCTCACAGGCGCTCTGGTGGTCCCGTGGATGCTTGAGCCTTGAGCAAAAGAACTCATCTCTGGCTAAGAAGCCTTGCGCTCGCGCAGGCGGCGCTGGCGATCGCGTTGACGTGGGCCTGGCGAGACGCCGAGCCGAGGATGTTTGGACCCACGACGGCCATGGTGCCGGTGCTCCCCCCCGGAGCCGCAGTCACAAGCTTGCCGCCGCTCTTTCCGGCCTTTACTCCGCCGATGGACACGCTGTTCGACGGCACCCCCGCCCCGGGCGCTCCTGAACTTATCGGGATCGCAGGACGGCTGCCGGACGATGCCGAGATTCTGGTGCGGACGCCAGAAAGCGGCACCGTGGCGCTCAAGATTGGCGAAAGTACGCTTGGCTGGACCGTAGTCGAGGTTTCACTAAATGGTGTGCTGTTCGAGAAGGATGGCCTGCGGAGCTTGGTCGCTCTCGAGGTTAATCGCTGAACCGGTAGTTCCGGTGATCAGGGACCTAGTCAAAATGCGCGACAAGGCGTGGCATCGCGCCGACGAGTAGCGCTACGACCAGCAGTCAGCTGGTCCTTGCAGATCCAAGAAGAACGGATCATCGAACAGGCCGGCGCGGACCATCACCCCGTCCTCCGCCGGGTTCGTCTCGACGAAGCCCTCGATCGGACCGTTGGTGCCGGAAACGTTCACCACCTGCACGCCAAATTCACCCTCCGCGGCGCGCGGGCCGAAACGGATTTGAAACGGTGTTTCCACGCTCGTGCGGCTGGGCGCATTGGAGATGTTGATCGTGTGAAGCACGTCGGGATCGTAGGTGACCGGCTGGCTGGCCGCCTGCGGACCGGCGAAGGTCAGTACCAGGTTCACCATCTCGTCGGTGTACCAGGCATAGAGATCGGCAAGATCGGCCGGGCGATCGGGCTTGGGCGTGGGATCGACCGCAGGGTCGGTACGGCCCGGCGGATTGAGGTGGTCGGCGGCCGTGAGGCCCAGCCCGGCACCGACAGGGTCGCGCAGGCGGCCAGCCCGATTGCGCCCGCTCCTGCCCTCTCCCCGTCTGCCGTGCTTTTGCAGCCGCATCATCAGCATCGCCGGGCTCGCTTTGGTGCGAGCAGCAAATCACATCAAGCGCAGCCTGACTTGCGAAAGCCAATATGCCAGGAAAAAAGGGTCTCGCCGTGCGTTGTAGGTTATTAGTGGATGTCTGGGCGCGCAATAGGATGCTTTCGACGAGATGAATCGCGGGCTTGCCGAGGACCTGGCTGCCGAGCTGGAGGCGGTCGCGCTCGGCGACATGGAGGCGATGCGCCGATTGCACGATGCAACCTGCCACAAGCTATTTGCCGTCTGCCTTTCCATCGTCAACGACCGTGAGGCCTCCCAGGACGTCCTGCAGGAGGTGTATATCAAGGTCTGGAACCGGGCGCAGGGCTTCGACAGGGCTCGCGGCCTGCCGCTGGCTTGGCTGGCGATGATGGCGCGTAATAGCGCGATCGACTGGCTTCGTGCGCAATCCCGGCAGCGCCGCACCAGCGAGCAGGTGGCGCTGGAACTGATCTCCGATGATGGCGAGCCGGTCGACGAGCAGCTCGCACGCCAGCAACAGGCGGCGCAGGCGATCAACTCGATGGAGGAGCTCGACACGGCTTCGCACGCCATGATCCATGACGCCTTCATTGGGGGCCTCAGCTATTCGGAGGTGGCCGAGAGTCGCGGCATGCCGCTCGGCACGGTCAAGAGTCGTATCCGCCGTGGGTTGCTGCAGATGCGGCAAAGCATGGTCAGTGATTGACCGCGTCTCCCTTTCCGAGGAACGGCAGACGCTCGCCGCCGAACTGGCGCTCGGCCTGCTGGAACGCGTCGAGCGGCTTGAGGCCGAGCGCCTGCGGTTCGAGCATGCGCACTTTGCCGATGAGGTCGAGCGCTGGGAGGCGCACGCGGCCGGTTGGGTGGCCGATCTGCCGCCGACGGAAGCGCCTGCCAGCAGCTGGACGCGGGTAGAGGCGGCGCTCGGTCGGCAGCAGCTGGGCGAGCCGATGGCGCCGGCACCTGCGCAAAGCTCTGACCCCGGCCAAGGTTGGCAGTTCGCGGCGATGGCTGCCTCGCTGGCCGCCGTGCTGTTCGCCGGATTGTGGCTGACCCAAAGCGGAGACACAGACCCGGCCGACGAGGGCTTGCTGCGGGCCGAGGCGCCGCGCTTCCCGACCGAGACGCTCAGCGTCGCCCAGATCAGCGGAAAGGATGGCGCCGACTGGCTGGTGAGCGCCGCCTATGACGAGGCGGAGGGCACGCTGTACCTGCGGCTGAACGCCATCGAGGGCGGAGACCGGGTGCCCGAATTGTGGGTGATCGGCCCGGCGGGCGTGCCGCGCTCGCTCGGCTTTGCCGAAGAGAGCGGCTCCCAGGTGATCGTTCTCACCCCAGAGCTTCAGCAGCAGATGATCGCGGGAAGCACGCTGGCCGTCTCGCTGGAGGAGCCGGCCGCGCAGCCCAGCGATGCTCCTGCCGGGCCAATTTTGGGCACGGCCGTCCTGGCGCCACTGGTCGCTGATGCCGGGCCGACCGGTGCCGCCGCTGGGGGCGCCACCGGCTGACCTCCGGAACGCGGAGTGAGGCCGGGATACGGGCACCCGCCACACCGACGGGGACGAGGCGGCTGTCTTCCACCCAGCAGTCGGCATAGACGTAGGCTCGCGCCCTGCCGGTCTTCAACCTGCGACCCCGTGGACCGCGATCGAGCCGCGGAATCGTGTGGGTCGGCGAGAGCTTCTGCCGCGCGCCCAGATGATCGTAGCGAAACAGGCCCAACCGCACGAATCCGGCCGGCCGCGTGTCGTTCAGCTGCGGCAGGACGAAGAGAGCAACCAGATTAGGTGCGACGCCATGGCCAGCAGCCGCTCGCGCTCGCGGCGGGCTGCGCTATCTCGAATATAGCGAGTTCCGGCTAGTGCGTGAGGCGCTGATCCAGCCTGGTGCTGGCCGAGGAGGTGTGCTGCGCCAGTTCCTCCTGCTCCACCAGCAGCCCCCGCAGACCGCGCCCAGCGGCATCGCGCGCTATGCCCCCGCCGTTGATGCCGCCGCCGACGAAGAGGAGATCGAATGGTTCATCGGAGGGGGCGGAGGCGGAGCCGCCTGTTGGGTCGTGCATCCCAGGGCTTTCATGCGGCGCGGCCGATCGGCGCGCGGTGGCTCGCAATGAGGGAAACCCGGCCATTGGCGAGGCTCTGGCACGGGTGCTTTTTCGCCAAAGCGGGGCGGTGGGGCGGAACGGACTGCGCGCCGATCACGCCCGTCGGCCGCGGTTCCCGATTTCCGTGCTCCCAACTTCAGAAGAACGATCAGACGTTACCGATGCTGAACAGGTTGGTGGCCATCAGCACCTTCGATACCGCGATCAGCAGGATGCGAGGCTGCACCCACGCCGCCACTGCAGGCAGCCCTAATGCTTCGTGCCCGGCTTGAGGTGGAGCAGGCCGGCGACGACCGCACCCGCAGCGAGGCCGACGATCCCGGCGCAGATCGCGGTGACCAGCCACTCCACGATCGCTGATCCGCCGCCGATCGCCAGTGCGGCGTGATGGATCGCCTCCTCCAGCCCGGCCAAGCCGAACTCGGCAAGGCCATGAACGAGAATGCCGCCGCCCACCCACAGCATCGCCGCGGTGCCGATCAGCGCCAGCGCCTTCAGCAGCACCGGCATCGAACGGACCAGCGCGCGGCCCAGCGTGGCGACGGTTCCGTCCTTCTGCATCATGTGCAGCCCAACATCGTCCATCTTCACGATCACGGCGACCACGCCATAGACCACGACCGTCACCGCGAGCCCGACCAGCGCCAGCGCGGCGGCCTGCTCGGCCAGCGTGTTGTCGATCAGCTCGTTGAGCGTGATGACCATGATCTCGGTCGACAGGATGAAGTCGGTGCGGATCGCGCTGCCGACCTGGCGGGCTTCCAGTTCCGCCGGATCGGTGATCTGGGCGACCTCCTTGATCGCCGAGCGGCCGCTCAGCGACTTGATGATCTTCTCCGCGCCCTCGAAACTCAGGTACAAACCGCCGACCATTAGGATCGGCACCAATGCCCAAGGCGCAAAGGCGCTGAGCAGCAGCGCTGCGGGCAAGATGAAGAGCAGCTTGTTGCGCAGCGAGCCGATCGCGATCTTGGCGATGATCGGCAGTTCTCGCTCGGGCGGCAGGCCGACGACATAGCCCGGCGTCACCGCCGCGTCGTCGATCACGACCCCCACGGTTTTGGTACCGGCCTTGCCGGCGGCCGCGGCGATATCATCCGCCGACGCCGCTGCCAGCCGGGCCAGCGCGGCGACATCGTCCAGGAGTGCTAGCAAGCCGCCGGCCATCGATGATTCCCTATCTGTGGGCCGCTGGATTTACTGCCGCTGCTCCCCACGTCCAGTGGCGGTTTCGCGGTTTGCGCCGGATCCGGCCCGGATCGGCCCTGCGCCTGCCTATGATGGGGAAGAGAGAACGGTGCCGGCGGGATTTTCCGTCTCGCCGATCGCCGCATAGAGCGAGATGAACGAACCGGCGAGAGCCGCTTCGCTATCGATCAGCGACTGGCGGCTGCTGATCAGCTGGCGCTGCGCATCGAGCACATCGAACAGCGTGGTCAGCCCTTCGCGGTACAGCGCGTTGGATTGCTCGAAGGCGCGTTCGCTCTCGATGATCGCCTGTTCCAGATCTGCGCTGCGATCCGAATAGGCCTCGATGCCGACCAGCGCATTCTCGACCTCGGCCAGCACCACCAGGATCGACTGATCAGCACCTCGCGCACTGAGATTTTGATGAACTCGGCATCGTCGGAGATGACCCGTATGTTGATATCCGCAAAGCGCTGGTCGGCGCGCTCGGCCGCCGCGCGCACCGCATCGGAAATCTCGATTGTGTTCGATCCTGCCTGCCGGATCACGCCCAGGCCGATCACCGGCTCTCCGTTCAGCCGCACGAAGCTGGTCGCATCGGCCGGGGCGAAATAGGCCTCGGCCACGTCGCCCACCCGGGTCGCATCGCGAATGATCACATCCTTGATCAATTCGGGCGTGCCGGCAGTGGCTTCGGCGCGCACAATCAATTCCTGCACGTTCGAGCGAAAGCTGCCCACCGGCACATCGAACGGCGCCCCGCCCAGTGCGTCGGCCACGTCGGAGATCGTCAGGCCGAAGCGGTTCAGCCGCTGTGGGTTTATCGCCACGCGCAATTGCTGCGGGCGCGAGCCGAATTGGTCGATACTGGCCACGCCGTCAGCGGTCAGCAGTGCGGGCACGATGTCGTTGTCGACAATCTGGGTCAGCGCCGCGACATCGTAGACCTCGCTGGAAACGGCCAGCGTCATGATCGAGGAGGCATCCGCGTCGGCCTTGACCACGCGGACCTGCTCCACCCGGTCGGGCAGTTCGCGAGTGACCCGGCTGACCGCCTCGCGGATATCGGCTGCGGCGACATCCAGATTGGTACCGGGGTTGAACTCGATGCGGATGCGCGAGCTGTTTTCCTCGCTGGAGGAGCGGATCTCGCGCACGCCGCTCACGCGTGCCGCCGCATCCTCCAGGACGCTGGTCACTTCGGTGTCCATCGTCTCCGGAGCGGCACCCGGGAAGGTGGCGCTCACGGTGACGATCGGCCGGTCAACATTGGGCAATTCGCGCACCTCGACCCCGTAGAAGGCGGCGATGCCGGCCATCACCATCAGCAGGTTCAGGACCACGATCAGCAGCGGCCGCTTGACCGCCAGCATCGGCAGGTCGTTGGCTTCCTCGGTCAGCTTCCGGCTCAGCTTCCGGCTCCCGGTGCGGAGGCTGGTCGTACCTGCACCTGACGCGGCGCTTGGCGCATCGGCTGCACCAGTTCGACCCGCTGGCCTTCGCGGACCTTCTGCACGCCTCGATGATGACCAGGTCCGTGGGGCGCAGCGCCGCATCGATCAGCGCCATTCCGTCGCGGCGCGCGGCGATGGTGAGCGGCACCCGCTCGGCCAGGCCTTCGCGAACCACCCACATGTACGATCCCTCGCCGCCCCAGACGATCGCCTGCTCGGGTACCGCCGGGCGGGTTTCGCCTGCGCCTTGGAACTGCACGCGAAAGCTCATGCCGGGGCGCAGCCGGTCGTCGGAATTATCGACTTGGGTGCGCACGGTGTAGCTGCGCTGGTCGGAGGCGATTGCACTCCCGACGGCGGTCACCCGCCCCCGAATGGTGCGGCCCGGATCGGAGAAGGGCGTCACGCTTACCACGCTTCCGGGGTCGAGTCGGGCAAAGGCGCTCTCCGGGGCCGGGAACTCGACGAACAGCACGCCGCGCCGATCGAGCTGAGCGATCACCGTATCCGGGCCGATGCGGTCACCCACATCGATATCGGTCAGGCCGATATGGCCGGAGAACGGCGCCCGCACCGTACGGTCGGCCAGCACGGCCTGCGCTTGTTCCAGCGCCACCCTGGCCGAGGCCAGCGCGGTTTCCCCGGCCTCGATCTGGCTGTCGGAGATCGCGCCCGTGTCCTCGATCCGGCGGTACCGGGCAAGCAATTGAGAGGCTTCCTGCACCTGCACCTGCGCCAGGTCCACGGCCAGCTGCTCGCGCCGCCGGTCGAGCACCACCAGCGGGGCGCCCTGCCGCACGTAATCGCCAGGCGAGAAATTAACCGAGCGGACCTGCCCCGCGCTTTCGGGATATAACTGGGCCGAGGTCTGCGCGCGGGCGGAGCCGACCGCCTCGATCTGCAGCTGCTCGTCGAGCATCTGCGGGCGTTCCGCCACCACCGCCACTGGTGCGCGCGGGGTCTTCTTGGGCTCGCCAGCGCACCCTGCTGCAATGACGAGAGACGACAGGGTAAGCAGGGAACAGCGTCGCATGCGCGCTCCTTGCCCGAGCACTTGCGGCAATACCAGTCGCACAATTGTATCGCGTGCAAGGCAACGCCGCCTTCTCGCCCGCGCCTTGTTGAAGAGCGCGTCCGTGCTCGCCGGAGCCTATTCTGGAGCGCCTCAGCAGCGGGCGATCAGGGCGTCGAGCATCCAGGTGCTGGCCGGCCCGGGCCGGCTGTCTTTCCGCCAGAGTGCATGGAGCGTGTAATTTACCCCAGCGGCCTCCGGGATCGACAGCGCCCGCAGCCGGCCGGCGGCGAGATCATCCTTAACAACATGGCGTGGCATGTTGCCCCAGCCGATCCCCTCCAGCAGCAGCGCGTGCTTGGCCCCCAGATCCGCTAGCCGCCAAGTGCGCGGGCTGAGGACCGAGAACTCGCGACCTTCGGTGAGCGGCGAGCGGTCGGTCAGCACCAGCTGTAGGTGCTGCCGCGTTTCACCCGGTGCAATCGCCGCAAGCTGGGCGAGGCTGTGCGAAGGCGCGGCCACCGGCACCAGCTCGACGCTGCCGACCGCCCGGCGCTCCAATTCCGGCAAATCGAGAATGTCGGGCCCGGCAATCGCGAGATCGGCCCGCTTGTCCAGTACCAGCGCCGCCACCGCTCCGAGCGCCTCGACGTGCAGCCGCAGATTGACGGTCGGGAAGGCTTCCTGGAACTCGCGCAACACACCCGCGATGGTGCTGCTCGGGACCATCACGTCCACCGCCAGCGCAACTTCGGTCTCCAGCCCCTGCCGCACGCCCCGGGCCCGCGCCAGCAAGCCATCGGTCTCGTCGATCACCGCGCGGGCATCGGCCAGCAGCGCCCGCCCGGGCTCGGTCAGTTCGGGTCGCCGCGAGCCCCTGCGGTTGAACAGCGAAAGGCCGAGCTGCGCTTCGAGCGCGCCGATCCCGTAGCTGACCACCGAGAGCGCCCGCCCGAGCTTGCGCGCGGCCCGCTTGAAGCTGCCCTCATCCGCCACAGCGATGAAGATGCGCAGCTGGTCGAGCGTGGGCTGGCCGATCTCCACCGTTCAACTCCGTCGATCAACATGAGCGTCTTTATCCCGGTTTTGCATCCAGTCTGCAAGCGCCACATGGGCATCAACCAAACACACGGAGGCAACTGGCCATGATCGAACGAAGAGCATTCGAAAGCCTCGGCACAGCCAATCACGGTTGGCTTGATGCCCATCACCATTTCTCCTTCGCCGAATACCACGAGCTGAGCCGCACCAACTGGGGCCAGCTGCGCGTCTGGAACGACGACATCATTGCCGCCAAGTCCGGCTTTCCGCCGCACCCGCATAGCGACATGGAAATCATCACCTATGTCCGCAAAGGCGCGATCACCCATCAGGACAGCCTGGGCAACACAGGGCGGACCGAGGCCGGCGACGTCCAGGTGATGTCTGCCGGAAGCGGGGTGACTCACGCCGAATACAACATGGAGGACGAGCCCACTCAGATCTTCCAGATCTGGATCATCCCCGACCAGCGCGGCGGTGAGCCGAGCTGGGGCGCACGGCCGTTTCCCAAGGGCGACCGGACCGGCCGCTTCGTTACCCTCGCTTCGGGCTTCGCGGCCGACGAGGGCAGCCTCCCGATCCGCACCCAGGCGCGGGTGCTGAGGGCCAGCCTGAAGGCCGGCGAAACGGTGAGCTACGACACCACCGCCGACCGACACCTCTATCTGGTGCCCGCCACCGGCAAGGTCCGGATCGGAGACGTGGAGTTCAGCGCCCGCGACGGCGCCGCGATCACCGGGCTGAACCAGATCGCGGTGACTGCTCTGGAAGATAGCGAATTGGTCATGGTCGACGCGCGCTAGGCAGCGCCCAACCCGCCGGTGAGCCGCGACCTTTCGGCTCGCCGTCTCGAAAGAAACGGAGAACAGCAATGTCACAGCCCTACAAGGTCGGCGTGCTCGTCGGCAGCCTGCGCCGCGAATCGATCAATCGGAAGGCGGCCCAGGCGCTCGCCCAACTGGCACCGGACGGTCTTGCACTGGACATCATCGAGATCGGCGATCTGCCGTTCTACGACGAGGATGTCGAAAAAGCCGGCGCGCCCGAGCCATGGACCCGGTTCCGCAAGCAGGTTGCCGGGTCCGACGCGATCCTGTTCGTCAGCCCCGAGTACAACCGCTCGGTGCCCGCTGTGCTCAAGAACGCAATCGACGTTGGCTCCCGCCCCTACGGCAGCAGCGCATGGGCCAAGAAGCCGGCGGCCGTGATGACCCTTTCGCCAGGCGCGTTGGGCGGCTTTGGCGCCAACCATCATTTGCGGCAATCGCTGGTGTTCCTCGACATGCCAGTGCTCCAGCAGCCTGAAGCTTATGTTGGCGGTGGATTCACCCTGTTCGGGGAGACCGGCGATTTGGTGGCGGAGGACAAGACGGTGTTCTTCCAGAGCTTCATCGACGCCTTTGCAGCCTGGATCGAGCGCACTGCGGCCGAGCCGAAAGCTACCGCGTGACGGCCTGCCGTCATTTCGGCCACACTTCACACCGATAATACCGGCAGCATCGCACGCAGGGCACCTCGCCAGAACACCGCCATGCCGCTAAGGCTGCCCCCTGACGCCCGCCGGCCCCGGCCGGCGGCGCGTCGGTGGGTCGCTGATCGAGGTTCCTGCTGCAATCGTTCCACTCACCGGATGCGACGCTGATCGAGCGGATCCGCGACAATTTCGGGCGCCGCGCGGTCGGAATTACCGTGGCTTTGGCGCTGGAGGTATTGATCCTTCTGCTGCTGCTGACGCTCGGAACCTCCGATGCCGGACGCGAGCAGCGTGGCCCAACGCTCACCACCATCGACGCGAGCCCGCCGGCGCAGGAGCCGGTTGAGGACCCCGAACCCGAGCCGGCGCCCAGCGATCCTGAACCGCAGCCGAGCGCCGCACAGCCGCAACCGACCTTGCCGGAGCCGAACCTGTCCGTGGACCCGGCGCCGAGCCCGCCCGCCATCGTCCCGCTGCGCCCGCAACAACCGGCCCCAGCCGTCACAGCGTCACCCAGCCCGCAACAACCGGGGGCCGCGCCGCAAACGGTTCTGGGCCCCGTGCAGGGCCCGCCGGTGGGGCCCGCCGACCGGGGCGCAGGGGCGGATACTGAAATTGTGGGAACGGCCCCCAATGGCGAGCCGCTCTACGCCGCTGCCTGGTATCGGCGGCCCTATCCCGACGAATTGCGGGGCTATCTGTCCACGGCGAGCGGACCCGGATGGGGCCTGATCGCCTGCCGCACGGTTGCGGAATACAGGGTGGAGGACTGCGTTGCGCTGGAAGAATCGCCCCGGGGCTCGAACATTTCGCGCTCGGTGCTAGCCGCGTCCTGGCAGTTCCGGGTTCGCCCGCCGCGCGTGGGCGGTCGCTCGCTGGTAGGAACCTGGGTGAGGATCCGGATCGATTACGATCTGCGCTCGCGCTAGCCGGCCCTCCCGCACCGTGTGCGGAAGTTCGGCGCGGTATGATCGTCTGTTCAAATACTAGCGGGCAGACTGCTGGGCTGTTTGGCGGAGGCAGATTGGCTAAGCAGCGCATCTGATATTTGGAGAGCCCACCCTTATCGAACGGCAGAGCAGGCCAAGATCATCACCGACCATTTCGCCGAAGGCCATGGTGGCATCCGCGCCTCCGCGGTGGCACCACCTCGGGCCGGTGATCCACGGCTACACGAAGCGACCCGGGCGCAGCTCCCGCTCGTTTGGCACGGCCCATGTTGTGGCAGGCAATGGTCCCGAGCGCCGATCCGGCGGGCCAGTTCCAGACCAGTCCGCCGATCTGCCCAATCGGCTTACGGGAGAAACAGACCGGCAAGCGCAGCGCTCATCAGATTGGCCAGCGAGCCCGCCGCCAGAGCCTTGAGGCCGAGCCGGGCGATCACCGGGCGCTGGTTGGGCGCAAGGCCGCCGGTCACCGCCATCTGGATGGCGATCGAACTGAAATTGGCGAAGCCGCACAAGGCAAAGGTCACAATCGCCTGACTGCGCGCCGAGAGTGCGCCCGGCTCTAGCGCCCGCAAATCGATAAAGGCGACAAATTCGTTCAACACGATCTTGGTGCCGAACAGCCCGCCGGCCACCCGCGCCTCCTGCCAATCGACCCCAATCAGGAACATCATCGGCGCGAACACCCAGCCGACTAGCCCCTGAAAGGTAAGGCCCGAAACACCGAACAGCTCGCCCACACCGCCCAATATGCCATTGGCGAGCGCGACCAGCGCGACGAAGGCGAGCACCATCGCGCCCACCGCCACTGCCAGCCGCACGCCAGTCTGCGCTCCTTGAGCGGCCGCTTCGATGATGTTGGCCGGATGCGAGCCGGGCTCGAAGTTCTGCGCCACTTCCACCTCGTGCGCCGGCACACCGCCCTCGGTGATCGCCGCCGGGCCCTCCGCGCTGATGCGGGCCTGCGGCAGGTTCAACTCGGCTTCGGACAGGGCTGGAGCGGCTTCGTGCGGGTCGGGCATGATGATCTTGGCCATCAGGATGCCGCCCGGTGCGGACATGAACGCGGCCGCCAGCAGGAACGGCAGATAGGCCTCGCCCAGCAACCCGGCATAGGCCGCCAGGATCGTGCCCGCCACGCCGGCCATGCCCACACTCATCAGCGTGAACAGCCGCGAAGGCGACAGTGCCGCGAGATAAGGCCGCACCACCAGCGGGCTTTCCGACTGGCCCACGAAAATGTTGGCCGCCGCACCCATCGCCTCGACCTGGCTGATCCCCGTGACCCAGGCGATCGCACCGCCCACCCAGCGCACAAGCCGCTGCATCACGCCAAGATGGTAAAGGATCGACACCAGCGCCGCGAAGAAGATGATCACCGGCAGCGCGCCCAGCGCAAAAGTGTTGGTGAACGGGTTGTCTGCCGGGGCACCGAACAGGAAGGCGGTCCCCTCGTCGGCATAGGAGAGCAGCGCGGCAACGCCGTCGGCCATGGTTTGGATCGCCGCCTGCCCCCAAGGTACCCGCAGCACCAGCAGGGCGATCCCGGCCTGGAGTGCAAAGGCGGGGACCACGCTGCGCAGCCTGATCTGCCGCCTGGCGCTCGACAGCGCGAAGGCGATGAGCAAGATGGCTGCAATGCCCGCGATGCCAATCAAATTATCCTGCACGAGCCCCCCGCCGCATCGAATCGAGCGCGCTCCCCATCGCCCAACCACGGGGCAAGGTCAAAGTGCGACCGGCTGGCACGCATCCTGCTTTCCTTTTGCCGGCTCCGCCCATACCGACATCAAATGACGACGCTTTCCGCACCCACTATCCCCCGTTCCCTGTTCGTTTTTGGGCTGCTGTACGGCGGCATGATCTGCATCGCCGGCGTGCTCGGGGCCAAACAGGTGGCCATCGGCCCACTGGCGGTGGAGGCGGGTATCTTCCCCTTCCTACTGCTGGTGGCGATCTCCAGCTCGGTGGCCGCTGTGTTCGGCCGTTCAACGGCGGACCAGCTGGTGCGCTACGGCTTCGTGCCGCTGGTGGCCGCGATCGTCCTCACGGCGCTGGTGCTGCGCCTCCCGACCGACCAGGGAATGTACGAGCCCGCGAAGGAGGCCTTCCCCATCATTCTGGGACAGACGTGGCGGCTGATGGCGGCCGGGATCATCGCCTACGGGATTTCGATGACGCTCAACGTCTATCTCTTCGCGCGACTTACTCGCGGAGGCGTGCGGCTGCTCGCGGTGCGAGGGGCCATTGCCTCGGTCCTGAGCCAGGTGGTAGATACGGTGATCTTCATCACCGTCGCATTCTACGCGGTGCGGCCGATCGGCGATTTGATTCTTGGCCAAGCTTTGGCCAAGGTTGTGCTCTCGATCGTTTTCGTCCCTCCGGTGATCCAGTTGCTGGTCTTCGTGGCGCGCCGGCTCGATGCGCCGAACGGCAAGGCGGCGTGGAACGAAGACGTATCGAGCCGGCAAGTCTGAGAGGCGATCGGCCTAGAACCGCAACCCGAGCGCTGCACCTCCTAGAAAATAGCAGAACAGCGTGATCAGCGCGATCCCCACCAGATTGAGCACGATGCCGCCGCGGGCCATATCGGCAATGGTGACCGCCCCCGTGCTGAAGACGATCGCATTGGGCGGCGTGCCCACCGGCAGCATGAAGGCGCAGGTGGCGGCGAAGGCAGCCGGGATCAGCAGCGTCAATGGATCGGCGCCGATGCCCAGCGCCACCCCGCCAAGAATCGGAATGAATGTGGCGGCTGTGGCGGTGTTGCTGGTGACCTCGGTGAGGAACAGGACGATCGCGACCACCGCGGCCACCAGCAGCACGGTCGGCAGAGTGCCCAGCCCGCTCACCTGCACCCCGAACCAGGCGTCAAGCCCGGTGGCGGCGACCGCGCTGGCCAGGCTCAATCCCCCGCCGAACAGCAGCAGGACCCCCCAGGGCAGCCCGTCCTCCGCATCCTTCCAGTCGAGCACCATCTCCCGCCGGCCACGGCCCGGCAGAACGAACATCGCAACTCCAGCGGCTATGGCGACGGCGGTGTCGTCCATCTGCCCGAACCAGCCGAGATCGCGGGCCAGCCCCGGGATGCTGGAAAGCAGGCCGGGCGCCACCCACAGGAAGGCTGCCGCGCAGAACACGAGCGACACCACCTTCTCGCCCTGGCTGAATGGGCCCAGCTTGCGGATTTCTTGGTCAATCATCCCCCGCCCGCCGGGCACCTCGTCGAGATCGAAGCGATAGAGCAACCGGGTCATCAGCACCCAGCCAATGAGAATGAAGGTGAAGGCCAGCGGCACACCCAGCAGCATCCAATCAAGAAAGCCGATCTCGATGCCCAGCTCGGTTGCCGCATAACCGGCGATGATGGCGTTGGGCGGGCTGCCCAAGAGTGTGCCCAACCCGCCCAGGCTGGCGGACCATGCGATCGCCAGCATCAGGCAGATGGCAAAGCGCCGGATGTTCTCATCGGGCACGGGATCGATCTGGCCGGGCCGGTGCGCTGTCCCGGCGCCAGCGCCTTCGCCCGCCTCCGCCCTTATCCGATCGCTAACCAACGCGATCACCGAAAGGCCGATCGGCAGCATCATCAACGTGGTCGCGGTATTGGACACCCACATCGAGAGGAAGCCGGTGGACAGCATCAGCCCCAGCACGATCTGCTGTGGCGAGGTCCCCACACGTCTTAGTGTGAGCAGCGCAATACGCCGGTGCAGGTTCCACTTCTCCATCGCGATCGCGATGAGAAAGCCGCCCAGGAACAGGAAGACGATCGAGCTCGCATAGGGCGCGGTACTCTCCGCCACGGTCAGCTCTGTGAACATGGGCAACAGGACGATGGGGAGCAGCGAGGTAGCCGCCAGCGGGATCGCCTCGGTCATCCACCAAACTGCCATCAGCGCTGCGACAGCCGCCACATAGGCCGCTTCCGGAGAAATGTTCTCGGCCCCGCTCAGCGCCAGCCAGACCGCCAGCCCGGCCAGCGGCCCGAGCAGGCGCAACGTCCAGGTCAGGCGGGCCGAGCGCCGGCCCGCCGGGGCGTTCCCGGAGAAATCCTCGAACTCGCCCTGCTGTCGCACCTCGTCAGACACGCCCTCTCCGCTCCGCCTTTTGGAAGGTGCTAGCATCAACCTCCCGGCTCGATCCCCACTTTCCTTGGGAGCCCGGGCTCCTGTCCCGGCTGATGACTTGAGAACGCCCCGAAGGTCGGCTCGTGACAATCGCGCCGTACCGGCGAACGAACAGGGGACGCCTGCCTAGATGGACGCGTTCCGCGCTAAGCCTAAGCCGCTGCTCGGCAGGTTCAACCGCTGCTCGACCATCGAGCGCACGTCGACGCGCGCCTTGAGCCGGGCCGCCAGCAGGGCGGTGCCGCTGATCTTGCGCAGGACGAACAGGACATCGACCGGGGGCAGGTGCCAGCTTTCCTTGTCGGCCGCGATGTCCATCCCTTCCTCCCGCAGCGCGCCCACGAAGCGGCGGTCGGCAAAATCGAACGGACCCGGGCGGTTGAGCTCGCCCAGGATCACGTCGGTCATCCGGTTGATGCGCGTTCCATGGCGGGCCACCGCCGCCGAACTCACGAAGCCTGCCGCAACGGCCGCCTCCCGGATCTCGTCGCGCTGGCCGGCCAGCCCGGCCTGCAACAGCCGGCGGTAGCCTTGCACCGTCGCCGGATTGACCGTGCGCGCAGCGCCAAAATCAAGCAGCACCAGCCGCCCCGTGTCGGGCTGGTAGCGGTAATTGGCAAAGTTGGGATCGGTTTGCATCACCCCGAATTCGAACAGCTCGCGCAGCACCAGATCGATCAGCAACGCCATGGTCTTATCGCGAACGGCCTGCGGGGCGCTCTCCAAAGTCTCGACCGGCTGGCCGGCAACGAAGCTCATTGCCAGCACGCGGTCGGTGGTGAACTCGCGCTCCAGCTGCGGTACAACCATGTCAGGCGCATCGGCCAGCAACTCGCCGAACAGCACCATCTGCGCGCCCTCACGCTCGTAATCCGCCTCTTCGGCCAACTGACGCTTAGCCTCGGCGAGCAGTGGCGCGATCTCCAGCTCGCGGGGCAACAGACCCGATATCCTCAGCAGCGTTGCCACATTGTCGACATCGGCGTCGATGCTTTCGCGCACGCCGGGATATTGCACCTTGATCGCCAGTTCACGCCCATCGCGGCTGATGGCGCGGTGCACCTGGCCGATCGAAGCGGCGGCCATCGGGTGCGGCTCGAAATGCTCGAAGCGCGTGCGCCAGTCCTTGCCCCAATGCTGTGCCAGCACCTGCTTGAGCTGGGCCGGCGGCATGTGATGCGCATCCTCCCGCAACCGCCCCATGATCTGGGTGAGCTCGGCGGGCAGCATGTCGCCGGCATCCATCGAAATCATCTGCCCCAGTTTCATCGCCGCACCGCGCAGGTGCGACAGGCGATCTACCATCGTGCCCATATTTCCCGGCGTCAGCAGCATGTCGCGCATTCGCGGCCGCTCCCCGGCCGCCAACCTGCGCACGCCCTCGGCCATCATTCCGCCCGCGACGCCGCCCGCCAACCGCCCGAACTGGCCGAAGCGCGAGAGGCGCCCGCGCGGCACCTGGCGCCCGCGCGAGGCGTAATAGTCGTCGCTCACCAGAAGCGGCTTCCGGGCACGCCCTTGAATGGCCCGGCGAGCCCGCCGGTGATCCACCCGCCATAGAACCCGCCAGGCTGAGGAATGACGGCCTCCCCATCCACGCTGCAACGGTCGAACGGCGCCGCGTAGAAAGCCACGTGGTCACGCAGCATCGCGAACGGCGCACTCGGGTCCGGATAGCTCCAGCCGACGCGCGGGATAACTATTTCGCCGACGACGACATCCCAATAGCGTGCCACACCCTTCCATTCGCAGAACGAACTGCCCGGAGCTTCTCGCAGCACGCCGGGCGCGATATCTGCCGGCGGGATGTAATAGCTGGGCGGATGGCTGGTTTCGAGCGTGCGGATGCTGGCGCGCGTATCGGCGATGACCGTGCCCGCATGCTCGATGACGATATGTGCGTCTGTCGGCTCGGCAATAGCCGGCCGCGGAAAAGCCCAAACGCTCTCCTGCCCCGGAGTCACCGGATCGGGCCGCGGCCTCATGCGGGCTTCTCGATCTTGGAGGGGTGAAGCAGGCAAAGCGTCAGTCGAAGCATGGCCTGAATATGGGGCCACACTGCGCTTTTGCACCTCCCCGCACCAACGATCCGTCATCGCCCCCCGCTCGGCTCCCTTTCTGCCTCTGCAGCCGCTTGCCACGCAGGGCTGTCTAAGCGCCTGGCTCCCGCCTAAAGGCAGGCGCGGATCCCGGCACCCGACGGCGGTGTCTTCATTTCGAGGTCAAAATTGCGTGATCGCCTGAAAGTTGTGCTGCAACACGCGCTGCCCAAGCGGGGCCTGACCACCATTGCCGGCCGCGTTGCCGGTGCGCGGGGCGGTGCGATGACCACTCGCCTGATCCGCTGGTTCGTGCGCCGCTACGGCGTCGACATGAACGAGGCGGAAAATCCCGACATCACCAGCTACACCAGCTTCAACCACTTCTTCACCCGCCCGCTTAAGCCCGGCCTGCGCCCGCTGGCGCCGGCCGATTTCGTCTCCCCGGTGGACGGTGCGATTAGCCAGTTCGGCGCGATCGACGATCAGCACATCCTGCAGGCCAAGGGGCATCGCTTCACCACCACCGAACTGCTCGGCGGCGATCGCACGCTGGCGGCCCGGTTCCGCCACGGCAGCTTCGCCAATCTCTATCTCTCGCCCAAGGACTACCACCGCCTGCACATGCCGTGCGATGGCCGGCTCACGCGCATGATCCACGTGCCGGGCGCGCTGTTCTCGGTAAACCCGGTTACCGCGCGCGGCGTACCCAACCTGTTTGCCCGCAACGAGCGCGTGGTGTGCCTGTTCGGTTCGCCGGAACACGGGCCTTTCGCAATGGTGCTGGTTGGCGCGACCATCGTCGGCAGCATGGCAACCGTGTGGCACGGGGTGGTCAATCCCGTGCGCACCGGCAATACTGCCCAATGGACCTATGCCGAACGGGAGATCGTGCTCGCCAAGGGAGAGGAAATGGGCCGCTTCCTGCTCGGCTCGACCATCGTGATGCTGTTCGGGCCAGGCACTATCGCCTTCAACCCGGACTGGGCGCCCGAACGCCCGGTGCGCCTCGGCGAGTCAATGGGCAACCGTCCGGCCTGAGCGCCCACGGCAGTGACGCGAGCAGGCGGCCGCCCTCATCACCGCCCGAGAGCGTTCACCGCCGTTAGTTGCCCGCCGCCTCCTCCCACCAATAGGGCGCGCGAACCCGCTCGCCGGTGACGATCTCGTTCATCGTCATCGCATCGTAGGCCCGGCCGCCGAGCACGACGGTTTCGACGCATTCAGTGTTGCGGATGTTCTCCAGCGGATCGCCGGCGAGGATCACCAGGTCGGCCAGCTTGCCGGGCTGTAGCGATCCGATCTCGCGGTCCATGCCCAGCGAGCGGGCGGGCACGATGGTCGCCGCGCGCAGCGCCTCCATCGGTGTCATTCCGCCGCGCACGAACGACCAGATCTCCCAATGCGTGTCGATCCCCGCCTGCTGACCATGTCCGCCAACCGCCACTTCCACGCCCCGCTTGGCCAGCTTGACGGCCTCGCGCGCGATTTCGTCGTCGACGAATTCCTCCTCTGGCGCAGTGGTCCGCCGGGCGGTCTGCGCGCGCAGGATCGCCGGCGGTGTGTGCGCCGCCAGCAGCGGCTGCTCCCATACGTTGGTCGCCTGCCGCCAGTAGGGGTCACCCGCCAGCCCGCCATAGCCGACTACCAGCGTGGGCGTGTAATTGGTCTCAGACTGGCCGAAGAACTGCAGCACATCCTCGTAGATCACCATCACCGGGATATTGTGCTCCAGCGTGGAGTTGCCATCGGCGATCAGGTTCATGTCCATGCCGAACAGCGATCCGCCTTCGGCCACCACAAGCATGTTCTCCTGCCGCGCGGCCTCCACCACCATCTGCCGCTGGTCGCGGCGGGGCTGGTTGTAGTTCTTCACGCTCAGCGCGCCCTCCGCCTTGAGCCGTCGCACGTGGCCCAGCGCATCCTCCAGCGTGTCGATCTGCGCATAGGCATAGGGGTTGCGCGCGCCGTAAATGATCCGCCCTGTGGAGAAGATGCGCGGCGCCACGATCATGCCGGTGCGCTGCATGTCTTCCGCGACGAAGACCGTGGTGTCGCTCGACGGGTTGTGGATGGTCGTAGTGCCCAGCGCCAATATCTGCAGCAGCTGCCAGCTCTGTTGCGGCACAGTTTCGTCGGCCGAATAGCCACCATGCGCATGCGCATCGATCAACCCGGGGATGATGGTGCGCCCGGTACCATCGATGGTCGGCGTGCCGGCCGGGTACGTGATCGCGGCGGTCGGGCCGATCGCTGCGATCCGGTGGCCATCGATCAGGATGGTGCCGTTTTCGATGATCCCACCGTCGCCGCCCGCCTCAGCGGTGCCTGCCATGGTGATGATGCGCGCGCCGGTGATCGCCAGCATCCCTTCGCGCCGCTCCGCTGGAACTGTGCGCAGCAGCGAGACACCGGTGCTTGGCGGCTCATAACTCGCGCGTTCCACACCCATTGCCTCGTCCTCGCCCCCACCTCCATCTGGGCCCGGCGGGGCAGAGGCGAACAGCTCAGAAAGCGGGGCCGTGTAGAATGTGGGGCCCATTGACCAGTGCAGCCGCTCTCCGTCGCCAGACCAGTGCACGTAATCTGCACCCGCTGCCGAGACCTCGATCACCGGCAGGCTTTTCGTCGTGGCGGAGATCGTCACCGCCTGCCCACCTGGCATCAGCGGCATGGCGTAAGCGTCGTAATTCTCGGTGAAGGCGAAGTGCCTGCCTGAGGGCGACACCGTGTAGCCGGTCACCAGTTCGCCCTTTGCGTGGGTCCGCTCGTCCTGTCCATTGAGATCGGTGGAAACGAGCACCTGCGCCCCGCCCTCCGAGCCCGTCATGTAGATGCGCGCGTTGTCCGCGCCGAAATGCGGGCGCGCCCGCTCGCGGCTCAGCAACACCGGCTCGCCGCCCTCAGCATCGACACGATAGACGCCGGGGTTCTCGCTGTAGCCGGGCGCGGTGAGATAGCCACCCCTGCCCTTCTCGAACACGATCGCCCCACCATCGGGCGAGAAGCGGGGCCGGGCATAATGGCCCGGCTGGCGGGTGACGACCTCGCCCCGCCCCCCTTCGGCACCGATGGTGCGGATCTCGCCCAGCCCCGCATCGGTCCAACGCACATAGACGATCCGCCGCCCATCGCGTGACCAGCTCGGGAACAGTTCCTGCGCCGCTTCATCGCTGGTCAGCCGCCGCATCGCCCCGCCACCGGCGGGCATGGTGTAGAGCTTGCCAAGGCTCTCGAACACCATCGTGCGCCCATTGGGCGAGACCTCGGCAAAGCGCGGGGTGGTCAGCTCAACCTGCGCCGCGTCCACCGGGATTACCGGATGTGTTGCATCGGCGATGCCGCGCGTATCCCCGATTGCGAAGGGAATCACCGCCTCGCCCGTGCCATCCGCATCGATCCGGCGGATCTTGCCACCCGCCCAGAACAGGATCGAGCGGCTGTCGGGTGTCCAGGCCATGTTCGGGTACACACCGGTCACCGCCCAGGTCTCCTGCACGTCCTTGTCGAGCGCATCGTAGATCCGCCGCTCGGCGCCGGTGGTGAGATCCTTCACGAAGAGGCGCGATTGCGTGGCCTCGCGCCGTACGAAGGCGATCATCGTCCCGTCGGGTGAGGGCGCGGGCCGCACCGCGCCGCCATAGCCGCTGACCGCGGTGGTCACCTCGCCACTGGCCAGGTCGTAGCGCTCGATATTGAACAGGTCCTGGTTGGAATCCTGAGCATATTCGAAGATCGGGCCGGGGCTGATGTTACGCGTGTAGTAGATCGCGCTGCCGTCGGGCGCATAGACCGGCTCGCCCAGTTCCTTCTGGTGCTGCTCGTTCGGCCGCTCCACCAGCGCGATCCCGTCCCCGCCGGAAACGTGGTAGAGCCACACCTCTCCTGTGCCGAGCGAGCGGCCGGTGGTGAAGTGCTTCTTGGCCGCGACGAACTGCCCGTCGGGCGACCAAGTCGGCTGGTTGAGCAGGCGGAACTGCTCCTTCGTCAGTTGGCGCTTGTCCGAGCCGTCGGCATTCATGATCCAGATATTGTCGCCCCCGCCCCGGTCCGAGGTGAAGGCGATGCGGGTGCCATCGGGAGAAAAACGCGGATGCACCTCCCACGCCAACCCCTCAGCGATGCGCGTCGGCGCGCCGCCGCTGAGCGGCATGGTGTAGATGTCGCCCAGAAGCGCGAAGGCGAGCATCCGCCCGTCCGGCGACACGTCGAGGTCCATCCAGGTGCCCTCGTCCACGCGGATTGGCACCTGGGTGATCGTGGCGCCCGGCGGATTGTTGACGTCCCACTTGGGTGCGTCCTCCTCCCCGGCACCGTCCTCGGCGACCGCCGGAATTCCCGGAGCGGTCTCCGCCGTCTGGCCGGGTGCCGGATCGAGCGGCGGAACCTCGCGGGTGTTCGCATCCTCCGGCGCCTCGGTCTCCTCGACGGGGTCGGGCTGCACCTGCGGCGCCTGCGCCAGCGCAGAACCGGAATGAACGAGGAGAGCGGCGAGGCTCACAAGCACAGGAAGTTTACGGATCACGAAAGCCTTTCCGCTGCAGGATCTCTGCATCCTTACCGCTGCGCCCGATCTGTGCAACCTGCCCAGCCGCCAATCCGCTGCCGGGCCGCCGGATCATGCCGGGTCGGCACGCGCCGCGCGGCAGGGAGAGAAGCTGTGGGGCGCGCGATCTTGACCCAGTGTGGGGCTTCATAGCCGCTGCCATGCCGATGGCCGGAGCAACGTTGAGAATGAGAATAGCCGCGGGTACACGGCGCTGGGGAGGAAATGTCATAAGATTGTTAGCGGGCTGCCCAACCGGCAGTTTTGCGCCCGATCGAGGCCTTCCATCCAGATCAACATGCGCTCGCACCCTACCCCTGTCTCTATGCGACAGCATTCATCGTAAAACCCAGCGACCAGCGCGGGCGAAAGGCCGCCAACGGGAGCCCGGCAAGGCCAAGGATGGGCGCATCGGATCCGGCACCCGCACACGCACACGCGTCAGCATGCGCTACCGTTGCGGTTGGCGGAGCAGCGGCAGCACCCGCTTGAGCGGCAGCGCCTCGACCGTGCCGCGATGGCCGGTGACGGTCTCGGCCGAGAACATAGCGTTCAGCACCGCCTCTTCCGTCGCCTCGGCGACGGCCTGGAATGCCGCGCTCATCCGGTCGTTCCGCAGGTCGGCGATCTGCAACACTTGCATGCTCGGGGCTGCTCCATCACGCCGCACAGCAGCCGCGGTGGAGAATGCTATCGCATAATCGCCCGACCCGTGGGAAAAGGACGATCCGGTACGGGCGATCCCCGCAAAAGCCCGAGCGGCCAACCGGCGCAGGTTCCGATCGGAAAGCGGTGCGTCCGTGGCTATTACAATGATCACAGTACCATCGGCGCGGCGCTCCTCCACCTCCTGCTTGAGGTCGTAGCGGCCGAGCGCGGGGCCGACAGGCACGCCATCCACCGTCAGCATGCCGCCGTAATTCGCCTGCACCAGCACACCCACCGTCCAACCGCCGAGGGATGCGGGCAACCGGCGGGATGACGAGCCGATGCCGCCCTTCCAGCCAAACGCAATCGTCCCCGTACCGGCGCCCACATTGCCCTGTGCCACGGGGCCCTCGGCGGCGATCTCGATTGCGCGGCGCGCATCGGCGATGCGGACGTGGCGGCCGCGAATGTCGTTCAGGAAGCCATCATTGGTTTCCCCCACCACCGCGTTGACCGACTGCACCTCCTCGTTGCCGGGCTGCGCCAGGGTCCATTCGATCGCGGCCGCCATCGCTTCTGCGACGGAGAGCGTATTGGTCAGCAGGATGGGCGTCTCGATCTCGCCAAGTTCCTCCACCTGCGTGGAGCCGGCGAACTTGCCGAAACCGTTGGCAACGGCCAGCCCCGCCGGCACCTTCGCGCGGAACAGATTGCCACCAAGGGGCAAAACGGCGGTGACAACGGTGTGAATGTCGCGCGCGCACGCGATCGTGACCTGCCCCACCCGCACGCCGGGCACATCGGTGATCGCGTTCAGCGGGCCCGGCGGCAGAACGCCAATCTTAACGCCGGCGCGCCGCGCCGCACCTTCCGTGCCGGCTTGCCCGGCCGTCCCCAGCATCAGCAGCGCCGCCCCCCCTGCAAGCCATTTGCGCAGAACGGAATTGCCCTCATGCCCCACAATCGATCCGGCTCCCGAAGCCGCTCGCTGCCGAGGCATGCGTGCCCCTGCCTCCAGCGAAGCCACCAACCTGATCTTGCGCCAGCCAAAGCGGCCTGTCCAGATCGGCGCAGGCGCGTGGCTGGCCAAATGCCATGCCGGTCCGATCCCTCGGGACTGGAAGTCACGCAGCCGACCACCCGCGCGTTGGCCCCTCTTCGACCAGCGTGATGGCTTCGATGACCCTGCCCATAATGGTGAGCTTGATATCAATCACCTGAGATCGGCCAAAGGGGCGGCACTCCGCGACGGGCGGGTTCAACTCCTCTCGGTGGCAATTGCCAGCCGTTCAATATCAGCCCCGAACCGGGCTTAAAATGGGATCGACGATCTTTCGTGCTGCCGCTCGATCACCCGCATTGCCAGCAGCCGCGTTTCGACCTGCTGGCCGACCGCGACCCTGAAAAGGCACCGCGTGCAAAAGGGGGTGGAGAGGAGCGCCATGGCCCCGGGCGTGGCGATGCCGAGGGTCATCTCATTCGGCCTGCGCGCAACAGCCGGCGCACCGAGCGTGGCACCCGCGCTCCGCCCGACGTTTTGCGCCTCCATCCCAAGGGGCACATTTCACCGTGTTGCGCCCGGCACAGGCCGGCATCAACGCCTGCAGTTCTGCCGTGGTGGCATCGTTCTCCACCGCCTTTCCGTTCCGCCGCGACGGCAGCCGTTGTGGTCTTGACGTTCTCGCCATAGCGATGACGGAGTGCGTCCTTATGCCGACATTCTCTCCAAAATCGGGCCCAGGGACATTGTCATCGGGTCGAGACAGGGCAGGCCCAGCGCGTCCCGTGTTTCGCAGCACAGCCGGGCCGCGGCATCGGGCGACAACCTGGACGTGTTCATCGAGACCGACCGCCAGCACCGAAGGACTGGTCACCCGTGCCACCCACAAGTTCGCCTCCAGGCACTCGCCAAGATCGGGCAGCCGTAATGGGCCAGGTTGCGCAACTGAGGGCGCGAGGAATCGTGGCACAGCACCAGCGCCGTAGGTCGCGCGCCGTGCAGGGAGCCCTGCCCTTCAATCAAGTCTCAGCCGTCATCTTCCCGCGCGGGCGCAAGCTTCTCGATCGCGCCGGCGATGAAGTTCGCCACCACTGAATTAAGCGGCACGCCCTCGCCCGCGACCAGAATGCCGGTCTGTCCGGTCGCGCGAACCGGGCCTCGACACCGCGTTCACGCAACCCTCGGTAAGGCGAAGGGTGGTGTACATCTTGCCGACCGAGCAATCGGTGCCGACCGCCAGCAGCCGCTTGCCCGCCCGCCGCTTGCCGTTGCCCATCGGAAGATCCGGCCACGGATCCCGCACGTCGTGTAGAAGCCGACCGTGTCGCTGCGCTCCGGCCGCAAGTCGCGATTCGTCGCGCAGGCGCTGGTGCAGGCCGATGCGGAGGTCCAGCCCCCCTCCAGCGCGGCAACCGCGTCGTCGAGAGTGCCGCTGTCGAAGGTGCCGCCCGAATTGGGGATGCCGAGTGCCAATGTCTTCGCCCCCGCACTCACAGCTTGTTGGAAATCCTTGCGCGGCAGGCCCAGCGTAAGCGGGCTATCATCGTGTCGAAACTCGCCCATGCAGGCTTCAGGACCGAACACCGCCAAGCCGCCCGAAGTCTTGATGTCGAACTCATTCGAGGTTCGACCGATATAGGGCAGATATGGAGTGGCGATCACCTGGTGGGCCCTTGGCTTATTCGCAGGGTCCTGAGCATACCAGATCGTCCCGCGGCAAGGCGATAGCAGCCGCCGCGCGCCTCATAGCTGGAGTCTATGCCGGTGCTCCGGCGAATGCGACGGTCTCAAGCGGATCTTCAGTGCGGCAAGGTAAGGAAGGCACTCAAAAGAGGAGCTCACGAAACTATTCAGTGAGCTACTCAGGCCGTCAGCCGTCTTTACTTATTTGGCATCCCAAAAATTTTTGATGTGTTGCGCAAGGTCAGTGGTATATGGCGCCCGCACTACATTCAGGTGACTGACACTGGTCTCGATGCGTTCAACCGGTCCCGTGAGCATCTGTCGCCAGCCCAGCATCTCGTCCATGTTGAGCAAACGGTTCACGCCCCGTTGTTCCTTGCACATCACCAACAAAGAGCGGCCGCCAAAAGGGCGGGGCTCGTGCCTCAACGCGGCCTGAAGATGCCTCTGGGCCAAAAGGCGATCAGGCGCGGGCACCCAGGAGGGAAGGGCCGCTGGCGCCTGGCGCAGCCAATATGATTTGAGGCTATCACGATAGCCCAGCGCGCGCCGCGCCGCCGCCCAAGGGCCATGCTTGGCCCGAACCTGTCTCCATTTCTGATGCGCCCACGTTGCTGAGGTTCGGATCCCGTGGCGTGACCAGGCATGCGGAGCATCGATCAGCACAAGCGAGACTTGCTCCCCCTCAGCGTGCAAACGGCGAGCCAATTCCTGGGCGGATCGGCCGCTGAACGAGTAGCCCGCTATCCGGTAAGGACCGGCTCGCTGGTGTTTACGGATCGCCGCGATGTAACCCTCCATCAGCAGGTCGAGCGAAGGCCGGGCGATCAATTCGTCGGCAGCCGGTCCAATCGTCAACCCATACACCGGCTGATCGGGCGCCAGCTCCCGCGCCAATGAGAAGAAGCTGAGCGGGCGGCCGTAGACATCAGGCAAGCAGTAGATCGGGGGCGCCGTGCCGTTGCCCTGAAGGACCGTCAGAAAGCCGGCCGACCGCTCGTGTTGCAAGATCTCGTGCATGAGGCGGGGCGTTGACGCCTGCGCGATCAGTGCCGGTGAGACGGGCTGACCGAGGACAGCCTCAAGCCGAAGCGCCACGTTCACCGCATGAAGAGAATCCCCGCCCAGCTCGAAGAAATCATCGTCCGGGCCCACTGCAGCCAAAGCGAGCTCGGCTGCGATAATTTCCGCCGCGGCACGGGCAATTGGGGGGAAATCGGCAGAATCGGACGACTGTCGCTTCGCGCTGATTGCGGGAAGCGCCCTGCGATCGATTTTGTCCGAAAGGGTCAGCGGCAGACTTGCCTCCAGGTGAACCCGGTCGGGCAACATGTGCCCCGGCAGCCAGACACGGAGCTGCTGGCGAAGCCTGGGAAGCTGCACGTCCTCGAGTTCGTCGCCCGCAAGGTACGCCACGAGCCGCTCGCGCCCCTGGTCGTCAGGAGCCATAGCTACCGCGGCCTGCCGCACGCCAGGCAGGCGCAGCAGCGCAGCCTCGATCTCGGCGGGTGCGATCCGAAACCCGTTCCGCTTGATGAAATCCCCGTTTCGGCCGATGAACTCGATACCCTTCGTGCCCCATCGTGCGATGTCGCCCGTGCGATAAAGCCGAGCGCCGCGAACCTGTGGATCGGGCAGGAAGCGCTCGGCGGTACGGACAGGGTCGTTCACATACCCACGGGCGAGCATCGGCCCTGCGATGTGGATTTCGCCCTCTTCGGTGCCTTCGACGTCCGTGCCATCCTCTCGGCGGATCCGGATTTCAGCATCACAGATCGGCCTGCCGAGCGGCGGGTCGCAGGACTCGGTCGGGGAGACAAGCGCGACGGTGGTGCAGGTGGTGGCTTCCGTCGGACCGTAATGGTTGTAGATTCGCTCGGTCTGGCTCGAGCGGTAAAGCGCTTGAACGAGGCCGATCGACAGCTTCTCGCCGCCGATGTTGATGACCCGTACGCTGTCCGGAATCGAACCGGCCTCGGCCATTTCGGCCAAGACCGACGGTACTGTGTTCAGCATTGTCGGCCGCTCGTCGCGCGCAAACGGCTCGATGGGGGTTTCCTTGAGCAGCACGGTTCCACCGGTGCTGAGCGGTGCAAAGATCTCGAAAACCGATGGGTCGAAACAGATCGACGAGGCCGCTGCGACGCAGGCCAGCTCGCCATCGGGGAATTCGGCTGCAGCCCATGCGACGAAGGCCGTGGCGGTGTGCTCCAGCATCACTCCCTTCGGCTGACCGGTCGATCCCGACGTGTAGATCACGTACGCGAGTGATCGCGCATCGCCTGGCGCGCTGGGCCGGGTTGCGGGAAGGCCGGCGAGGCGCTTGCTCGCGTCTGCTAAGCTTAAGGTCGCGCCCTGGAAGTTCAACCCGGAGGGCAGCGATCCATCGGTGAGCAACACGGCGGCGCCGCTGTCTTCGATCATGTAGCTTAGCCGCGCGACCGGATAGGCCGGGTCGAGTGGCAGGTATGCACCACCAGCCTTTAGGATGCCCAGAATGCCCGCGATCATGTCGGGCTGCCGTGGCATGCACAGCCCGACCAATGTCTCCGGTCCGACATCCAACGCCCGCAACGCATGCGCAATGCGGTTCGCCCGAGCATCCAGAGCCGCATAGCGGACCGACCTGGAGCGATGCCGAATAGCGATCGCGTTCGGAAACAGCTGTGCCTGCCGCTCGAACGCCGCTTCGAGGCGATCCCCGGCAACTATTTGGAGCCCGTTGGGATCAGAGGTGGAGTGCCGGTCCTGTTCGTTCACTGCCAGACCTTTGCCATTGCCCCAGCATGCGGGGCAGATCGGCCTTTAACCTCAACCGCTTACCAAAGACTTACGCAGTGGGGCCCGCCCTATCGGTCTGACGGGCAGTCAACAGCTTCTGGATGCGCGTGCGCCCGGACTCTCCGAAGCGCTCCTGGTAGCTTGCTAGGCACCTGGCGTCGTCAAGCATAAACGGCGCATCGAACAAGGTTATGCGCCGGATCCCGATGCATGTCACCGGCGTGCGGAGCGGACGAAAATCCGCATTGTGGATACCGGGTGCGGAACAATCCGGGTAGAACTCCCCGATCATCAGGTCCTGCTCGACAAAGGCGGGCTTCAGCTTCTTCTGCACCCGCTCGATCAACGCTGGCCCAGTGTCCGTGGGGAGGCGCGGGAAGACAATGACGATCGAGCGATAGACCTCGATCTGGTTATCCTGGCTGACCGGGGATAGCGGGGGAAATGTGGCACGAAGCTGGTCGATCGCAAAGGTTAGACACTCCTCGTCGTCCCTATCGAGATCGCAACTGGTGATCTGAAGCAGACCGCTTTTCATGCCACCCGCGGCGAACGGACACACGGCGCCCGGCCGACCGAGATCGGGATGTGCCGCAGTCAGGAATTGGGCAACGTAAAATGCGATCTTGCGAAGCGCTTCTGAATCCCGTGAGGCGTCCATATCGCTGGGGAGGCCACCGGACCCAGCGATCAGTTCACCGGGCGTGCGCAGTGGCCTGAACGCAAGAGGCAAGCGCGCCGAGCCTGCACCGAAGGCAGGCAGCCCCGTGCTCTCCGTTTGGACGTCTGGATCAGAAATGCTGGAACCCTTTTGCGTAAGAGAAGGTCAGAAGGCGTCAGATACGACGACTTTCTCTAACAATGCATCGGCCACATCACAGCAGGTTAACGGAACGTCAAACACCGCACCGATTTGCTCCTTGTTGATTCGAATGACTTGAAGCGTTCTTGGTCCCAATCCCGGGATTGACAACCGGATCTGGGCGTTAGGTTCGATGGGCACGGGGCAACGAAACAGAATACCATCGGTTGACATGTTCTGGAGCGTCACCTCCATGGCTCCATCGCGAGTTTCCAAAACACAGCAGATCTCTGCTTCGTGCCGTGCCGACCCTCTCCTCTCGGGGGTCCCGTCAAACTGCGTCATGACACCGATCCAAAACTTTGCGCAACCGCTGATCCTTCTAGATGGCTAAGGCGCGAAGGCAATCAGGAACCGAATGGACGACATCCGGGGCGCGACCCGGCCAAACATTCCAATGCGAGGGTATCCTCATCCGAACCCGGCTCAGCGCTCGATCGCGGGCCATCCGTCGCGCCAGATCAAGCGGTCGACAAGCATGATCCGGCGCGAATTGACGTCGTCGCTCGGTGTGGTTCGCGGACGATCCGCGTCGACCGCGTGATAAAGGATGTGCGTGTTCCCACGTTCGTCCTCGATCGTCGAGTTGTGCCCCGGAGCAATCCAGCCCGGAGTTGCGGCCAGAATAACGCCGCCATCATCCGGCTTAACCTCGAACGGTCCGGTGGCGCTTCGTGACCGCGCGACCATCACTGCGTAATGGGCATTTGAGCCACAACAATTGTCGCCTGAAAAGAAGAGATAATACCAGCCATCACGCCGGATCACCCAGGCCGCCTCAACCAGCCTGCGGTAATTCGTAGGATCATCAGTCTCGATCACCTCGACAAGGGAGACCGGAGTACTGTCCGCTGCAAATGACATACGATCACTTGCGAGTTCCTGCACCTTGATAGGACCAAAACCTGAACCCCAATAAAGCAGGGGACGCCCGGTAGCAGGATCTTCAAACATCGTCGGATCGATATTGACAAAGCTCTCGCCACACAGGAGCGGGCGCCCCATGTCGACAAAAGGGCCTTCGGGACGCTCCGCGCTCGCAACTGCGAGGCACAATCCGCGGGTGCTGTCGGAAAGCGCGATATCCGGCTTAGCCGAATAATATAGCAGGTAGCGGTCCTCGTACCTGGCAACATGGGGCGCCCAGAAATCCTGGGTCTTGCTGGCCCATGCGGGTTTCGCCGGGAGCGCGTCGCCGCGATGCTCCCAGCGCACCAGGTCGCGTGATCTGGCTACCTGAATGTTGCGCATCACGCCGTTGAACTCGCCCTGGGTCGCGTAGGCGTAATAGAAGCCATCGCCGGCGCGAAGCACCGCCGGGTCGGGAAAGTTTGCATCGAGGGCCACTATCGGGCCAGTTGGGAGTGAGTTGGGCAGCGCTCCTGCGCACCCGGCCAGCAGCGCGGTCAGCAGTAATCCAAACATTCTTTTCACTGATCGGGCTCCTGTGAATTGGAAAAGGTCGGCCAATGGCATTGCAGCAAGTGTTGCCGGGCATCAGGCGGATCGACCCGAAGTGCGGCTGGTTTGCCGCAGCAGGGAAGGTTTGAAGCTCCAGCGCATTAAAATCTCATGCGCTCGTCACTTGCCCGGCACCATTGGCATCCGCACCCCTCGCTTGTCCGATCTGATTTGTATGATTATATGGCTCATGCGGCAAGCAGGATGCCGGCGAGGAGGAATTCGTGCGCGCGGTCCTTGGCTTACTATCCGGCCTGATGATGGCCCTGACTGCGACGACCGCGCTGGCTTGCGAGGCCGACCAACCGTTCGTGCCAGTGTTTCGTACGGATTTCCCCGATGCGATGATCATTTACGATGGGGGTGCGTTTCTCGCTTATGCCACCAATGCGCAGGGCGACCGGGCGAACATCCAAATGGCGGGGTCGACTGATTTGGTGAATTGGGAACTGATCCAGGATGGAAGCCGCCTTCATGACGCAATGCCGGTTTTGCCGCCTTGGGCTATAAGGGGGCGGACCTGGGCACCTGAAGTGATTAAGACCGCAGCTGGTTACGTCCTCCATTTCACTGCGCACGATCGTAAGAGTGATCTGCAATGCCTCGGCGCGGCGTTCAGTGCCGGCCCGCTTGGCCCTTTCGTATCGACCGCTACCGAGCCGCTGGTTTGCCAGACCGAACTTGGCGGGACGATCGACAGCCACCCCTTTCGCGATGCGGACGGCGAACTTTACCTCTATTACAAGAGCGATGCCAACAATCCCAAGTTCGGCAAGGACACCGATATTTTCGTTCAACGCTTGAGCCCCGATGCATTGTCGGTGGAAGGCGAACCCGTCGCGCTGCTGCGCAACGACGCCGCTTGGGAAGCTCACGTGATCGAGGCGCCCACCATGGTGCGCCGCGGGGACGGCTATGTCCTATTTTTCTCGGCCAACCACTTCGGCTGGGAAACACATCAGCGGCTCTCGCCCTATGCCATGGGCTATGCGCGGTGCTCCGGCCCCATGGGGCCGTGCACTGACGCGACGGCGAATCCAATACTGAACAGCTACAACGATCGTGACGCCGGGTGCTTGAGTGGCCCGGGTCATCAAAGCGTGTTCGCGGTGGGCGAACGGCATTTCATCTCGTTCCACGCCTGGGCGGCAACAAAGGGTTGCAGACGGGCCGACAACGTCCGCCACCTGTATGTCGCGCCCCTGCTGTGGAATGGCGATGCGCCCCGCCTGGGTATCAGTCTCAGGGCCGCTCAGAAGCCGCAGCGCACGCGCGCGCAATAAAGTCGGAGTGAGCCGGCATGCTCTCCGCCATCCGCCGATAGCTGAGCTGCATCCTGTCGAGAGCGTCGCTTGCGACAGCCGGATCAATTGCTTCCAATGCAGGCTCGGTCTGTGCGGGGACGATGCCCTGCCCGAGGAGAACCGACACCCAGCTAGCGGTGCCGAACAACTCGCGCCCCTCGCGGAACAGCCGTCCCTTGGTCCGCCAGAGTTCAAGCTTGTCGGCCAGGCTGCCCGGTATTGTCATCGTCCGGCATTGGTTCCAAAAGTCGGAATCATCGCGCTGCGTGGCCTTGTAGTGCAGTATAATAAAATCCCGGACGTCCTCAAACACATCAGCCATCTGCCGATTGTATTCGTTGCGCTCAGCCGGATCGAAGCGGCGATCGGGGAATAGTGCCAACAACTTGGCGATCCCACTCTGGATGAAATGAATGCTGGTCGATTCGAGCGGTTCGACGAACCCGCTCGACAGGCCAAGCGAAACAACGTTGCCATTCCATGCAAGGCGGCGGCGCCCGGCGGTGAAGGTCAGATGGCGTGGTTCGGCAAGGAGCTCGCCTTCGAGGTTGTCGTGTAGCACCGCCTCGGCATCGCCGCGGCCCCAGTGCGCGCTTGAGTAGACCAAGCCGTTGCCCATCCGGTGCTGCAACGGAATACGCCATTGCCACCCAGCAGACCGCGCCGTCGACCGGGTGAATGGGTCCGGTGAGCCTCCGAGAGCGCATGGCGCCGCCACCGCCCGATCGCAGGGCAGCCAGTGGCTCCAATCCTCATATCCGGTCAGCAGCTTTTCTTCGATCAGCAGACCGCCAAACCCCGAACAGTCGATGTACAGTTCACCGTTAATCGCGCGTCCATCCGTGAGCGTGACCGACTGCACGTGCCCGGTTTCGCCGTCGAGTGTCGCGTCGACTATTTTTCCTTCGACCCGTTGCACACCCTTGCGCTCTGCATGGCTTCGCAAGAAGCCTGCATAGAGGCCAGCGTCGAAATGAAAGGCGTATGCTAATTGCGACAATGGCAGCCGCCCTTCGGGCCCGGGGCGGGCGAACCGGCCCAACTCTGCCGCCACCGCACTCATGGACCAATGCGCGATGTTGGGCCTCTGCCGACGTTGCGCCTCCCTCAAATAGAGCTGATGAAAATGAACGCCGCGAAAGTCCTGCCCATGCGGACCGAAGGGGTGGAAGTACCGATCCCCGAGCCGCCCCCAATCCACGAATTCGATTCCCAGCTTGAAGGTGGCCTTCGTAGCAGCAAGGAACGTGTCCTCATTGATATCAAGCATCGAGTTGAAAGCAGCGATCGGTGGGATCGTCGCCTCGCCGACACCAACGATTCCGATCTCATCCGATTCGACGAGAACGATTTTGATCGTCCGAATGTCGAGCAGCGTGGCGAGGGCCGATGCGGCCATCCACCCAGCGGTGCCGCCACCAACTATGACGACGCTCGTGATAGCGTGTTTGCTCACCCCTGGGTTATCGTTGCCTGCAGGGTGCAACCGGCGACACGCCTGTCCGGGGCAACGACAATCGTCGCAATGCCGCCTGAGCCCGGGTCAGAAGCGGAACCGGACCCCGGCCGAAAAGACCGATTCCTCAAAACGGACTAACAGCGGGAAGATTTCGGGCTCGCTGGGTACCCCGTCTGGATAATTCACGCGAACGATATCTGATTTGAACGGATCACCGAGGATGTTGGTCCAATCGAAAAACACGGTGAAGCTGTCGGTGACATCGTAGCTGCTTGACCAGTCCAGCCTGGACACGGGATTGCCTCGGCCTTGGAGAGTGAAGAAACCGTCGCGCTCGGCGCGGTCCGCTTCGGGAAAACTGCTTCGGTGATTGTACGCAAGTCGGGCTGTGAGCCGATCATCCTCGTACATGCCGACCAGATTGTAGGTCCACCGCGAGACGTCGGAAATGGGCGTGCGGAGCGTTGCGGCATTGGGTGCCCCCGGGGTCGGAGTGCAGGGCGCATCCGGGGTAGCCGGGCAAAAGAATCCGAACTCAGCTTCCGCGTCGATGAATGTGACGTTCGCTTGCGCTCCGAAGCGACTGAAGATGCCGGGAAGGAAGTCGAAAAAGCCGGTTATCTGCGCTTCAAGCCCCTCGATCCGCGCTTCTCGCGTGTTGATCGGGCCCGAGATCACGAGCGGCAGGCCCGTTTCAGGGTCAAGTTCGGGGAACTGGAAAGCTCTATTGGCGATGAAGCCCTGCATGTCGCGGCGGAATATCCCTACCGAAGCAAAGCCGGAGCGCGAGAAATAATATTCGATTCCCGCATCGTAATTGTCAGATTCGAGTGGCTGAAGGAAGGGATTGCCCCCTGAGCCGGTGCGTACGCAATCTGTGGCAGTTGGCACACAGGCTGGCGGCGGTCCGAGCCGCAGCGCAGGATTGAGTTGGTCAAAGCCCGGCCGCGTGCGAGTTTGCGTGTACGCCGCGCGCAAGTGCCACTCCGGGGTTAGCCGAATCCGCAAGTTGGCGTTGGGCAGCCAGTCGGTATAATTGTTTCGGTAATCAACGGGCTCGGGGCCCGTAGTCGTGAAGATTGTACCTTCGACGTTGCTTTCGGTGCGAACCACGCGGAGGCCAAGAGAACCATCAATCGATATGCCACCCCCGGTTTCGACAGCATAATTCACCTGCGCATAGCCCGCGTATGACCGCTCGGTAATGTCAAAGGTCCGGCCCGGATCGTTGGGCGGTCCATCGAGCGAGCCGTCTCCGGTGCGGTCGATGTTGAACTGGCGAAGCTCTCGCAGATTGTTCTGGACGCTGTCGAAGGTCGGGCCGAACCAGCTGACAGGGAAAGGCGCATTCTTGTCACCCCGGAACCCGCTGGGCTGGAGCACGTAATCGAGCGGGACCTCGCTGATCGATATCCCCCGGTCGCGCAGGTTCCAGTAAAACGCTCCCGCTCGAGCCGACGCGTTGCGATCAACGAAGCGAGCGCCCCACTGGATGCTGGAAAGAAAATCCATTTCGGTCGGTTCGTAAGTGAAGTCTAGGCGCGCCTGCCAGTCGTCGCCGCCTGCGGTCAGATAATCTTCGAAGAAGCCGCGATAATTGTAGATACCCGGATCGTCGGTATCGAGCCCGCGGACCTGGAAGGTGGGGCCGGATCCGCCCGGCGCGCCCGTAAACCAATCGACCGAATAATCCTTGCGATTAATTTCATAGTCGACGCTTTCGGTGCGCAGGTCAAACGTGCTGTCGGTGCGCGCGATATCTGCCGTGATCAGCAGCGGGCCGGCATCCCAACGCCCACCTGTTGCAAATTGATAAGTGTTGGTATCGCGGCTGGTTGCGCCCTGAAAGCCCCAAGTGTGATTGCCAGGGCAGCAACCGGTGGGAATGTTGACCGTGCCGCTGACGATCTGGTTGCCGTCGAGCACGATGTTCTCGTACGAGCCGCCGCCCCACAGGGGTTGCGCCCACATCCGATCGGTCGCGCGTTCGCGATATCCCTGCCACAGACCTTCCACATAGAACTCGAGATCGGGTGACGGACGCCACTGGATGGCGCCGTTAATCGAGGGCCGCCAGCGCTCCGCCTCGGCATACTGAATTTCCGGCCAGTCGGGCGAGCGCGCGCCTGCAAGGTCGGCGATGAAGAAGCCGTGCCGCCGTATCGAATCCCGGTAGTGCATGCGCGTGTAAGAGACGTTGAGCAATGCGCCAAACTCGCCATCGCCCACATCCCAGCGGTCGCTTACCAGCAGTTGGGCGTTGGGTTCCAGGTCGCGCGACTGATTGGGGTATACTCCCCATACCGAACCCGCGATTTCACCATCAGCGAAGTCGAACGGCCGCCGCGAGCGCACGTTGATGAGGCCGGCAATGCCGGGTTCCACGAGGTCGGCTGTCGATGTCTTGAAGGCCTCGATCGCACTGATCCCACCGGCTGGGAAATCCTGCAGCGCCACCGATCGAGTTTCAGCGGTGAAGATCTCGCGACCGTTATAGGTGGTCGTGTAATTAAAGCGGTCGAGCCCGCGCAAGAGCACGCGGTTGGCCTCACCACCCCTGCGCTCGACCTGAATGCCGGGGATGCGGGCAGCCGTATCGGAAACGGCGATATCGGGGAGCTTGCCGATGTCTTCGGCGACAACCGCATCGACGATTTGTTCGGAATTGCGGCGGATGTTCTGCGCCGACTCCAGCGATCGACGTAGCCCGGTTACAACGATAGAGTTGTCGGGATCTTCGGCAATGGCCTCACCCTCCGCCGCGCTCTGCGCCAGGGCCGCGCCGGAACCCGCAGACAGCACGATCAGCGAAGCCGTGCAGCGAATGAATGTTCCGAAACGCATCTGTCGTCCCCCAATGCAAGCCCGCATTTTCGGGTCTTCATTTCCTGATAAACTCGCAGACCAGCCGCGAGCAAGTGATTTATCAGACTTATCCTATCCCAAGGCCCCACCACTCGGCAAAGCTACAGTCTTGTTGTCGCCAGATCGGATTGCGCCGCACTGGCGGTTTCTTGTGAGCCGCCTGCATGGCAGCGGCGTCGAAATGAATTGCCAGTCCCGGGCAAAAGCGATTGAGAGAAATCCGCCCCGCCGGGTGAGGCGCACCTTATCGGGGCCGAGCCACCGAACCATTCCCACCTCGCCCCACCCCACCGAGCCGTCGTCTCTCACGATCTTGACATACAGCCCCCGCGCGGAATGGAATGTCTCATTTCACTTCATTTTCATGGAGCCTGTGACCTCGACAACGCGCATCTGCACTTTTATACGATAAATCGACCGCCGAAGGCGGACGCTGCTTTCCGGGACAATTAATGATCTGGCATCAAGGCTTTATCGCGGTCGATTGGGGGACCACCAATCGCCGGGCCTACCGGGTCGAGCAAGATAGAAATGTGGACACTTTCGCCGACGATCTGGGTATACTGTCGGTACCAGCGGGCGGTTTCCCAAGTGCGGTTGAGGAAATCCGCAGCAAGCTCGGCGATCTGCCAATGCTGCTGGCCGGAATGGTCGGCTCTGACCGCGGCTGGCGCGAAGCGCCCTATGTCGAGTGTCCGGCCGGGCCGGCTGAACTGGCCGACCAGATCCTGTGGGTTGACTCGCGCACCGGTATTGTCCCCGGAGTTCGCCAGCGCGGCCAGTTTGGACCCGACGTTATGCGCGGCGAGGAAGTTCAGCTGATCGGCGGTGTGGCCGCCGGGTTTATCGCGCCTGACGCGCTGATTTGCCACCCGGGAACCCATGCGAAATGGGTGGAGATGCAGTCAGGTCGGATTGCTCGGTTTCGGACCATGATGACCGGCGAAATGTTCGCCCTGCTACGCGAGCACAGCATCCTTGCCGAGGCCCTTGCAGGTGCCGCAGCAGCAGGTGCGGAGTTCGACGCTGGCGCAGCAGAAGCACTGGCTGGAGAGCCGCTGCTTTCCGCCCTGTTCCGCATTCGTGCTCGCGGGCTGCTCGAAGGTCGCAGCGGGGATGGCAGCTCGCGCGCCAGCGGCATCCTCATCGGCAGCGAGATTGCGGCGGCTCTGCGCGAGTTTTCGTCCAAGCCTGTAGCAGTGATGGGACGTACGGACCTGTGCGAACTCTACTCGCGCGCCTTGCACCTGGCAGGCCGCGGCAGCTCCAGCACTGACGGCCGTGAGGCCTTCCTGGCCGGAATAGCGGTGTTGACGAGGAACCTGTGATGGAAGCATTGGCTGAATTTCAGCGGCATTTCGCAGCCTGCCCGCTAATTGCAATCCTCCGCGGCCTCACTCCGGACGATGCAGTGGACATTGGGGAGGCTTTGATCGACGGCGGGATCCGGATTATCGAGATCCCGCTTAACTCACCCGATCCCTTCGGCTCGATAGCAAGGCTGAGCGCTGCACTGGGCGAACGAGCCTCGATCGGCGCCGGAACGGTCCTTGACCCGGCGCAGGTAGCGCGGGTTGCGCAGGCCGGTGGCGGGATTATCGTCTCTCCCAATGCCAACCCCATGGTCGTCGGCCAGACGGTCGCGGCCGGGCTGGTTTCAGTACCGGGCTACTTCAGCCCGACGGAAGCCTTTGCCGCACTGGCCGCGGGCGCGCATGCGCTGAAACTGTTCCCGGCCGAGGCCGCGGGACCGTCGGTAGTCAAGGCGCAGCGCGCGGTGCTTCCGCCCGAAGTGCCCCTCATCGTGGTGGGCGGTGTAACCCCTGATCTCCTCTCCGGCTATTTGAAGGCCGGGGCGAGCGGCTTCGGCCTCGGGGGCGGGCTTTACCGCCCTGGCGACAGCGCAGATGACGTCCGCCGCCGCGCGCAGACTTTCGTGGCCGCCCTCGCATGACGATCCGCATCGCACTTGTGGGGTTCTGCAATATCGCGCGTGAGCATCGTCCTGCTATCAGCACCGACCAGCGCTATTGCCTTTCCGCATTTATAACGCGTGGTGGCGATCCAAGAACGGGCGTCCTGTACTTCGAAGATGTGGCGGCGATGCTTGCGGCGAGGCCCAGAGAATTGGACGCTATCGCACTTTGCGCGCTTCCCGCGGTCCGATATTCGATTTCATGCGAGGCGATAGCGGCAGGTTTGGGCGTTCTGCTCGAAAAGCCGACCAGAGTGACGCTGGGCGAGATCCACGAGATCGAGCGACTGGCGCGCACTGCGGACACGCCGCTTTATACCGCCTGGCGTTCACGGCATGCTCCCGGCTTCGCGAAAGCGGCTCTGGCACTGGCCGGACGAGAGATAAGCAGTGTGCAGATCGCCTGGCTGGAGGACGTGCGGAAATGGCATTCGGGCCAGCAGTGGATCTGGCAGGCAGGAGGGTTCGGGGTCTTCGATCTTGGTATCGACGCGTTGTCGATCGTCAGCCAAATCCTTCCGTGTCCTCTCCTAATCGACAAAGCACGCCGCTGGCGAGCGACCGGCGGCGAGCAATGGTCGATCGGGGTGACCACGTCATCGGGCACCAAGGTGGATCTTCAAAGGGGTGGTGAACGGCTGAGCATCCATGGTGAACCGCAGGTGCTTCCGATGCGGAGGGGCTATCCGTCCATCTACAACCATTCCTCGGCCAAACAGCGCGACCGCTTGGTCGATGTCGATTCGGAACCCTTGTGCATTGCGGCGGATGCATTTCCGTGCGGTCACCGCGAAACCGTCGGAGCATTCGTCGAATGAGCGAGGGCACAGGAGCTACCATGAGGAAACCTGCTGCCGAGGCGAGCAGCCGCGATGGGCGCAATCTCACTTATGGGATGCTCGACCGGATCGGGCGAGCGATCGTCACCGGCGTCTATGATGATAAGCCCTTCCCGACCGAGGCCTATCTCGCCACCGAATCCGGGGTCAGTCGCTCGGTTGTTCGTGAGGCGGTCAAGATGCTTGGGGCCAAGGGATTGCTGACCGCGCGTCCTCGCAAAGGCACGATGATCCGGGCCGCCCGCTACTGGAACCTGTTCGATCCTGACGTGCTGCGATGGGTCCTTGAACGCAAGTTTTCGCTCGAATTGCTGCGCCACTTCACTGAATTGCGCATCGCGATCGAGCCGGCTGGCGCCTCGCTCGCCGCGCGTACACACGATGAGGATGAGCTTGCCCTGATCTCAACCGGCTACGCGCGGATGGTCGCTGCCGAAGCTGGCGCCGATGATCCGCTCAACGCCGACATTGCCTTCCATGTCGCCATTCTGGAAGCCAGCGGTAATCCCTTCTACCGGCAGTTCCGCGATCTTGTCGAAACTGCCCTGCGCACCTCGATCCGCTTCACAAATCGCTTTAAAGGCAGGACTGCAGACCTCGAGCAGCACCGCGAGGTGCTTGAAGCGATCAAGCGCCGCGATGCCGCGGGGGCCGGCACGGCGATGGCTGCGCTGATTGTCGATGTCCAGGCGCTTATCGCTGCCGCAGAACAGGGAAGCTGACGTGGAATATATCGCGGATAGGGCAGCCGTTCTGGGCAAGGGCCCAGCCTTCGATCGAACGCAGACAAGCGCTCTGCTGGTTCGACATCGTCCCGGGTAAGCTCTTCTGCTTCGCTTCCAATTACACCGAAGTGGTCCACTTGGAGCAGACGTCTGGTCCACTTGGAGCAGACGTTGTTTCCAATCGTACTCCATGCGGGCGGCAGCTTCTTCGGTTAGAGTCTAAGCGGGCTGGTGACAATCTCATCCGATTCCATCATGTCGCCGCTCGTCCACCTTGTATCTGCTTAGCCGGTGAACCGCTTCTGCGAAGGGAGGGGTCGACCGCACTGGGCGACTCTGGGCGGGAACCATGAACCGCACCGAAGCAAGTGCCAGAAAAAATGCGGCCAGTCGTCTGCCGCACCGCTTAGAGCATCTGCGACAGCAATTCATTAACTCGCCGCTCGGCGTCTTCCAGCGCCGTGTCGACCGGCTTCAGGCCCGTCACCGCAGCTTCGATCTCCTCGGCGAGCAAACCCTGGATAGCCGATTGTCTCTGCACATATGCTGGCAACTGCCCGCCCGTCGCCGCCATCGCCGCGATGTCGCCGCGATGCGGGAGCGCCTCAAACTGCGGCAGGTCGAGTACCGACTTGAACGCGGGCAGATGCCCGGTGCGGGTCCAGTCGTAATTGCGTTCAGCCAGAAAACCGAGAAAACGCGAGATGGCGCGGAGCTCGGGATCCGACCGCTTGCGCTTGGGCATGATCCAAGCGTGACCATCCACGAAAGCGGCGGGGCGGCCATACAGCGACGGGTAGGGCATGACAGCGTAGGAATTATAGAGCGGCCTTCCGGGGGTCCGGGCCTCTTCCTCATATGGTCCGATCATCCAGGTGCCGACCGGGAAGATCCCCCCCTCGCCATTGGTAAACGCCTGCGTGGCGGCGGAAAAGTCCTGGCTGCGTGTGGTGAGCCCATCAGCATGAATCGTGCGCAAGAGTTTGACAATTTCGCGCGCCCGGGGCGTGTTGATCCGGATGGTCCGGGCGTCGGGAAAGATCTGCGCATCCTGCGCCAGCAAGTAAGTATAGAGATTGCGGACATGCGTGGCCGGGTCGTTGACCTGCGCCTGGATCAAATAGGGCTTGCCGGTCGCTGCACGGAAGTGCCTGGCATGATCGAGGAGTTGTTCGGGCGATTCCGGGAGAATCGGCCGGCCCTCGCGCATCAGGCCCGCCTCCGCCATCAATGCGGTGTTGATATGGAACAGGCCCCCGACCGTGTCCCACGGCATGGCATAGATTTGGCCGTCCTTGATCACCCCCGCGCGGCCAGCGGCGGTGAAATCCTCGGCCGTGATCCCCGCCTGCGCCAGCAAACCGTCCATGGGATCCAGCAGCCCCCGGGCCTGATAATCGGAAATGACCGACTGATGCATGGTCACCAGGTCGGGCGGATCGCCAGCGGCGAATTGGGCCGAAAGCTGCGGATAGCCAGGCCAGGCAACGACGTTGATCTTAACCCGCACGTCGGGGTTTGCGGCCTCGAATGCGTTAATCATCGTCATCAAGATACCGCACTCGCTCTCCGCCGTGGCAACGTCGGTGGAAGTGCCATACACCGCGCCGCATTCGCCGAAAAAGCGCTGCACCACGATGGTCGTGCGGTCGTCGGTCTGGAGGCAGCCGGAAAGCAGCAAGGCTGCGAGCATGATCATCGCGCGCCTCATCGCACTGCGGCCCCCGCCATCGCGCGCACGATCTGCTTCTGGAACAGCACATACACGACCAGGATCGGGATAGAGGCGAACACGGCCTGCGCCATCAGGAAGCCCAGCCCGCTGGTTTGCGCGTAATTCATCTGCGAGGAAGCTAGCCCCACCGTCAGGGTGAAACGATCACTGGTAGTCGCCGAGATCAACGGCCACCAATAATCGTTCCACGAGCCGAGGAAGGTGAACACGCCGAGGGTTGCCTGCGCTGGGAGGGTGAGCGGCAACAGCACTTTCCAGAACAGCGTGAATCTTGACGCACCGTCGAGCATTGCTGCCTCATCCAGCTCTACCGGAATGGCGCGAAAATACTGCGTCATGAAGAACACCCCGAACGGCGCGACCAGCCCCGGTAGCATCAGACCGGGGTATGAATTGTGAAGTCCGAGTTGGGCGAACAGTTGATGGCGGGGCAGGATCACCGCCTGCTCCGGAATGGCAAGCCCGATCAGCACCAGCGCCAACAACGTTCTGCGAAACGGGAATTGCAAACGAGCGAAGCCATAGCCCGCGAGCGAGCACAGGATCAGCACCCCCGCGGTCGTGCCGAGTGACACGATAAGGCTGTTTAGAAGCCAGCGCGGAACCAGCGAGGCGGCGAGGATCGCATGGTAGTTCTCCAGCGTATAGGGCGGGGAGAAGGCTGCCGCACTGTCGCGCATCAGTTCCGAATTGCTCTTCAGCGAAAGGAGCAAGGTCCAGACCAGGGGCGCGACCATGATCGCCGCGCCGATCAGCAGCCCGACCAGCGCCACGGGCGAGATGCGATCGCGCCCGCGGCTCATCGGTCCGCCTTGGTGCGACTCACCGCCCAGTACTGGAGGGCGGTGATGACAAGGACGAGCAGAAACAGAACCTCTGCCGCCGCAATGGCGTAGCCCAACTCCCACCGTCCAAACGCCAGCTCGTATATGTAGAGCACGATAGGCCGCGACCGTCCGCTCGGTCCGCCCGAGGTGAGCAACTGCGCTTGTCCGAAGATCTGCAGCTGGGCAGCGGTCTGGAGCATGATGACCAGGATGAGGACACCCCGCAAGGATGGCAAAGTCACTTTCCAGAACGTGGTCCAGCGGCTCGCCCGATCGAGCGCTGCGGCCTCGTAGATGTCACCCGGTATCTGTTGCAGCCCGGCAAGGAACAACATCATCGGCAGGCCCAGGCTCCACCACACCGTAGCGATGGCCAACGCGGGAACCGTAAGGTCCGGGTCGCTGAGAAAGGGAATCGGCTCCCATCCGAATACGCCCAGCAACTTTGCAATGAGGCCTGCATCAGGGGTGAGCACGAACCGCCAGATCAAGGTAAGGATCGTGACTGACAGCACAGATGACGAGAAGAACACCCCGCGCAGCACACCCGCGGTCCTCGTGGCCCGGTTGAGCGCAAGCGCGAGCAACAGGGTGATTACGGTGAGCGTGGGCACGATGAGCAGCGTCAGCTTGAAGGTGGTCGCTACCGCCTGGTGAAAAATGGGATCGGCGAACAGCCGCCGGTAGTTCTCCAGGCCCACGAACTCTCGGTTGCCAAACAGATCGGCGCGATTGAAGCTGATCTCAATGCCCATAAACAGCGGATAAATCAGCAGGAAGCAGTAGAGCGCAACGAAAGGCCCAACGAAGGCGTAGCCCTGCCAAGTCGACCCTGAGCGGGGCCCAATCATCGCGGGGCCACCGCGTGGTAACCGGTGCCGTCTGGCCCGAAGATGTGCGCGGCGGCACCATCGATCGCCAACGCCACCGGATCGCCGATCTTCAGCGCGCTGCTTCCCTCGTCGACAGCCGTCAGTTCCTGGCCGTCGGCAAGCCGCGCATAGACCAGGGTGCGCTCGCCCAACCGCTCTACTAATATCGCTTCAGCGGCGACGGTTCCAGCCCCTGGCGCGACAACCCGCACGTTCTCCGGGCGCACGCCGAGCCTGACTTCAGCTCCCTCCGGCAGCGCGGATACCGGCACCCGGGTTTCCACTTCCGCCCCGCCGCCCAAAGAAACTCGCGCGCACTGCCCTCCACCCGCCAGCCGTGCCGGGAGCAGGGCGATCGCGGGCGATCCGACAAATCCGGCGACAAAGGTGTTTGCCGGACGCGAATAGATTTCCATCGGGGTACCGATTTGCTGGATGCGCCTGTCGTTCATCACGATCATGCGGTCTGCCAGCGTCATGGCCTCGGCCTGGTCGTGCGTGACCATGATCACCCCCGCTTCGACGCGGCGGCGCAATTGCGCCAGTTCCACGCGGGTGCGGTTGCGCAGCGCCGCATCAAGATTGGACAGCGGCTCGTCGAGCAGGAACAGCTTGGGCTGCTTCACGATCGCCCGCCCGATCGCCACCCGCTGGCGCTGCCCGCCGGAAAGCTGGCCAGGCTTGCGCTCGAGCAGCGGTTCGATTTCCAGTACCGCCGCCGCTTGCATGATGCGCCCGTTGATATCGTCCCGCGGAACACCGGCGTTCCGCAGGCCGAACGCCATGTTGTCCCACACGGTCATGTGTGGATAAAGGGCGTAATGCTGGAACACCATGGCGACATCACGGTCGCCCGGTGCGAGCCCGTCGATACGCCGGCCGTCAAGCAGCACCTCGCCGCTGTCGGCGGTCTCCAAGCCGGCAATAATCCGCAGCAGCGTCGATTTGCCGCTGCCCGAAGGTCCGAGGAAGGCAACGAATTCGCAGGGCTCCATTGCCAACGATATGCTCTCAAGGACGAGAGTGTCGCCATACGACTTGCGGACGTCTCTGAGTTCCAGACCGTCCACGCTGCCCCCCGATCTATTATCAGACAAATTATCCATCCATCAGCTTAGACGCTTCGTCAATCGCCGATCAATAAGCCGGTGCGAGCAAGCCATCGATCACATGATGCTGGATCACGGGTTCCAGCCGGTCGACCAGCCGGTAGGTCAGATGAGCGAGAACCCGTGGCGGTAGCTGCGCGGCATAGTCGCGGGTGATCTGAAGATCGTGGTGCTGGGCGTTGATGGCACCGGGCGCATCGACACCGACAACCAAAACCGGACGGGCCTGCTGTGAGCGGTTGGCCGTGCCGCGGTGGATCGTCAGCGCCGATCGCGCAGACATGTCGCCGCGCTGCGGTAGCTTCTGCTGTGCCAGCGCCACATAGCGTGGCCACAACTCGCGCGGCGGAAACATACCGCGTGGGCATCCTTCGAACGTGTCCCACTGGGTTCCGGGTGCGATCTCGAATGGTCCCATTTCAGGTGTGGTATCGACGGCTGTCAGGTTAAACGCCAGCGAGTTGAGCCGACGGTCGTGCGTTGTCTCGGTCGGCGGCGCAAAATCACGGTGCCACGGCTGGTCGGCCGCGCCGGGAAGGGGAATATCGAAGCCAATCTCCACGATCCGGTACGCCGGGCCGAGTACTGCGGTGCACACTGCGACGAACCAGGGATGGGTCGCAATCTCTACGAACCCGCCGATACGTTCGGGTTGAACCTCGACATAGAACCGCTCCGGTCCACGGGGCAGTGCGCCCCCGGGGATTGCGAGGGCTTCCTCGAACAACCTCTCGATGTCGGCGCAAAGGCGATCGGCGAACCCCGGTCCGAAGGCGCTTGGCCGGGCCATGATGCCGTCGCCGTAAAGCCCGCCCATAATCTCTGCGGGCTCGGGAACTTCGATCTTGCACATAGGCGCGCTCGGCTTTAGCGGTGATTTATCGGATAAATAAGACCGGTAGCCTGTCAAAAATTGTTCGTCGAGTAAATCGTGAAAACTCCCATTGAAAACCCCTTCCGCATCGAAGCGGCCGCCGAAGATGGCGGGACCTTGCTGCGGGTCGCCGAGGATGCGCTCGAGCGCGTCTACACCATCGGTGGGGGCACTCATCAGCATTACCTCGAGTTCTTTACCGCCTTTGCTGCGGAGTTCGGCACCCGGCCGCCACACACCCTTGACGGCCCCGGGCCGGGTGACGCACCCGACGAGGGGCCCGAGCCCGACTGGCGCCCGCTTATAGTCGAAAACCTGAGCGAGCGGACGACCGCCGGCTATGGCGATCCGGCTGTCCTCAAGACCGACGAGGGCTACATCCTCGTGGCAACTTCGAACGATGCGCTCGATGCGTTTCCCATCCTCCATTCGCACGATCTCGAGCAATGGACTCACCGCGGCTTTGTTTTTCCCGAGGGCCAGGCGCCGCAATGGGCCGCGCATGGCCGCGGGGTAGGGGATTTCTGGGCACCTGAAATGGCCCGGGTGGGCGACGAATACTGGCTGGTCTACACGGCTCGCCAGCGCTCCAACGCTTTGGCCATAGGGCTGGCGAAGAGTTCCAGCCCGTTCGGGCCATGGCGCGATCTGGGCCACCCGCTCATCAGCTCGCATGCGGTCAATACCACCGGCTTGCCCGACGATAGCGGCCTGCCGGTTTTGAGCGGAGGGGTAATCGACTCGCACATCTTTATCGATGCCAACGGGGATCGCTATCTTTTCTGGAAGCGTGACAACAACGGCGTCTGGCCTCGGCCCCTTGCGCGATTGCTCGGGGAACGGCCTGATCTGATCGAGCAGCTGTTCAGCGAAGCGGTCGATCGCCGCACGGCGCACTTTGCTGCCGCCGTCCTTCCTTGGGCACAGACTCGCCGCCCCATGGAGCGGTTCTTCTTCATGCAGCCGCTGATCGAAGCCGTCCTAGCTAATTGGAACCACGCCAAGTCGGTGCTGGCCACGGTGCCCGAGGCCGCGCTGATCCTTGAGACGATGACCACACCCATCCATGCCCAGAAATTGTCCGAGGCCGGAGAACTTATCGGCCCGGACCGGCTTGTACTTGCCAACGATCTCGACTGGGAAGGCCATCTTATCGAAGGCCCTTTCGTCACGCTTCAGAATGGCAGATACTGGCTGTTCTACGCCGGGAACGATTTTGGCACACCAGCTTACGGCATCGGGGTGGCCGTGTCCGACAACGTGCTTGGCCCGTACACAAAGCGGACCGAGCCGCTACTCAAGACCAGCCGCAGCTGGTGGGCGCCCGGCCACGCATCAGTAGCTTCAGGCCCGGACGGCCAGCCCCAATTGTTCTTCCACGCGTTCTTCCCGGGTACCGGTGGGTACAACACCTTTCGCGCTCTGCTGACGACACCGCTAAGGTTTCAAGCCAATCAGGTTATCGCGGGCGCAGGGGAGTTACCGCAGTAAATCGGGGGTTCGGGTCGGGCTTGCGCTCCACACTACACCCATCTGTACACCGCCGAGGCGCGGATGCTGGCTGCCTTGCGTTCCGATGACGTTCTGGAGCAGGGAAAGCTCAAGGTGTGTGTTAGCTACCCACAATTCCGTTCGGGAGAATGGTCGAGCCGGCGTCACCGGTGGTCGCACCAGGACCATTCGGTCTGCATCCTCGAAGGCGAAGGCGTGCTGGTCGAGAACAGTGGCGAGACGACCCTGCGATCGGGTGATTGCTCGGCCTTCCCGAGCTGGCAACGCCCATTATCTGATCGAACGCTCTGACCATGTCGACTCCCATCTCGAAATCGGATTGCGTTCGCAGCTGACTGCGTCCTCCGCCACCGCCATTTAGGAGGTTGTTTACAGCTGTCCAGCCCACGCAAGGAGCGCAGCCTGATGAACCTTGTCGAGGCCGAGCTCGACGTGACCGTTTCCCTCACCGAGAACGGTCGGCCGGTCAGGCCGACCAAGCGCGAGGTCCTCGCCGAGAAGAAAGTTAACGATTCCCTGACCGGCGAGTGCAAGGCCCAGCAGGCGCTGTTCCGGGCGGCTGGCGATGCGAGCGAGCCGGAGAACCCGACATGGCGATCGACCCTGCCGAGCTTGCCGGGTTCCTGGCCCGCTTCGCTCCTGCTGAGGAGGAGTCTGCCGGCTGATCGCGCACCCCCCGTCGCTATACGATGCCATGGCTCAGGCTGACTACCCACCCTTCATTGCCCGGGTCATGGCGGCGCTTGAGCTCGGCACAAGGTACGAGCAAAACTGGCACATCGACCTCATCGCCGGCAGCTTGCTCTGGTCGAGGCTGGTAAGAGCCGCCGGCTGATGGTCAACCTGCCCCCGCGCAGCATGAAGACGATCCTCGTCAGCATCGCGCGGAGCGCATGGCTGCTGAGGCACGATCCGGGTCGCAGGATCATGTGCGTTGCCTATGGCAAAGCGGTCGCACAGGCGCAGGCAATTGAGTTCAACCGGGTGGTGCGCTCGGACTGGTGTCGCCGGGTCTTCCCGAGTGCCGGCCGGGGGTACCCAATTGGCAGCTGGAATGGCAGACCTCAGCCGGCGGCTACCGGCTCGCCACCTCGATCGATGCAGCGTTCTGGGTCGAGGCGCCGACTTCATCATTCTCGACGACCCCAACAAGGGTCAGGAGATCTATTCGAGGGTCGCGCGCGAGAAGGTCAAGAACAGCTACGACCACACGATCTCGACCCGCCTCAATCACCCCCAAGGAGAGCGCCATCATCTGCGTGACGCAGCGGCTCCACGACGACGACCTTGCCGGTCACATGCAGGCACAGGAGGACTGGCACAAGATCGTGATCCCGGCGGTCGAGGACGAGACCTGGACCTCGGCCGTGGCCGCAACCATGTGCGCACGGCCGGCGAGCTGATCCAGCCTGGCCGCATGGGCGAAGCCGACCTGGACACGAAGCGCCGGATCATGGGGCAGACCGTGTTCGATGCGCAGTACCAGCAGCGCCCTTTCCCCGACTACGGTGCGGTGATCAAGCGCGGTTGGCTGCGCTACTACGAGGAGCCGCCATCGGATTACGACGGCAGGAGTATGGGACGCACTGGAAGCTCGCTCATGCCGAGGCTCCTGTTTTGCCTGAAGCTGAGATTACCATAATCTTGCGCGACCGTTCAAGGCAACCGCGAGCCCAGCTAAGCCGCCAGAGGATTACCTTAAGGAGTTGACTGAAACTCCGCCCGAAGGATTATCGACGCCAGACAAGCGATGGTCGGTGTCATCGATCAGAGGTGGCTCGGCAAATCTGCACAGTAGGTTAAGTGGAGTTTCTGCCTGAAGGCGGCCGGCATGGC